>DASPYG010000143.1:0-34412 GCA_035636885.1 Candidatus Nitrosopolaris sp. | reverse complement strand
GCGGCACCGTCTTCTTTCGACCCGACCCGACTCGCTACCAGGGCAGGGTCCTGCAGCCGCTGGTCAGCAAGCTGGCCCAAAAGAGCGATGTGCTTGCGGACCTGTGCCATGACGCGGCCGCCCGCTCGCTCCGCGTCCGCGCCTGGATCGTCTTTCTCCACAACTACTCGCTCGGCGAGGCTCACCCCGAGTGCGCGAGCCCCAACGCGTTCGGCGACGCCCTCCTGACCGACCTCTGCCCGAACAACCCGGAGGTTCGCGCTTACGCCGCGGCCCTATCCGCGGATATCGCTTCGAAGGGCGTGAACGCGGTCGTCGCCGAGTCGCTGCACTTCCATGGGCTCGAGCACGGATTCCACCACGAGCGCTACTTCATCGAGCTCGGGCCGCTCGGCCGCTATCTCCTCGGGCTTTGCTTCTGCGAGCACTGCCTGGCCGCGGCCCGGCGCCATGGCGTGGACGCGGGGCGGCTGCATCGGGAGGCTCGCGCCGAGCTCGAGAACCGCTTCGCCACGCAGCCCGACCCGGAGCCTGCGGAGCTCGACCGGGCCGATCTGGGGTCGTTCGCGGGCGGCGAGCTGGGCGGCTACCTGGAGAGTCGCAGCAAGTCGGTAGCCTCGCTGGTCGCCGAATGCGCCGAGTCCGCCAAGGCCGAGGGCGCCGATTTCGCCTTCATCGACCTGTCCGGCGCCATCAAGGGCTATGCGACCGGCCGCCCCGAGGGCTCCGCCGCGCCAACGATCGCGTGGCAGTTCGGGATCGACGTCGGCGCCGTGGCCAAGGCCTGCGGCCAGGTGGAGGCGATCGGCTACGCCGCCGACCCGGAGCGGTTGAAGCTCGACCTTGCCGCGTACCGCTCGATCATCGGCCCGGATCGCAAGCTTTCAGTGATCATGCGGCCCATGGCGCCTGACTGCGAATCGGCTGACAACCTCGCGCGCAAGCTCGAGGTCGCTCGCGCGGCCGGGTGCGTCGAGGCCGGCTTCTACCACTACGGGTTCATGCGCCTGGAGTCCCTCGACCTGATCCGC
The DNA here is from genome assembly GCA_035636885.1 of Candidatus Nitrosopolaris sp. Classification (GTDB taxonomy): domain Bacteria; phylum Chloroflexota; class Dormibacteria; order Dormibacterales; family Dormibacteraceae; genus UBA10449. The sequence continues at coordinate 33,381 of DASPYG010000143.1, read as the reverse complement.
GAAGCGTCAGGAGCGGCCGACCACCCGACCTGCTAGCTCGCCGGTCGACGCTCCGTTCGCGACCGCCGTGCGGCCGTTGACCAGCACATGCGCGATGCCGGCGGGGCTCTCGCGCCCGTTGTCCCAGGTGCTGCGGTCGGCCAGTGTCGCTGCGTCGAACACCGTGACGTCCGCGGCTCGTCCCCGCTGAAGGACCCCGCGGTCGCGCAGCGAGAACCGCTCGGCCGGCCGCCCCGTCACCTTGTGCACCGCCTGCTCCAGGGTCAGCGTGCCGTCGCGAACGTACTCGCCCACGATGCGCGCGAAGCTGCCGTAGCCACGGCGGTGCGGCCGGCTGCCCATGTAGATGCCGTCGGTGGAACCGATGTACAGCGGGTGCGCGAGCGAGCGCTTGATGATCGCCTCGCCCGGGATCGACTGCGGCCAGTGATAGATCGCGAGCGCGCGGCCGGCATGACTCGACAGCAGGTCGAACATCGCATCCACGTCTTGCCGGTGCGTCTCGCGGGCGACCGTGCCGAGCTGCTTGCCCTCCAGCTCGCCGCCGGACTCGACGCAGCTCAACGTGATCGCCCCACGCTCGGCGATTCGCGCCGCGGTCTCGTCGCGCAGCCGGGCGCGCTCCGCGGGGTCGCCAAGCCGGTGCATCGACGCCTCGTAGCCGCCGGCCTGCGCCCACTCGGGCAGCATCATCAGCAGGTGCGTGCAGGCCGCGGTGTACGGGTACATGTCGAAGCTGACGTCGACGCCCGAGGCCTGCGCCTCGTCCAGCAGCCGCGCCGCGGTGTCGTCGACCGCGAGGTGCGAGATGTGCACCTTCACGCCTGACTGCCTGCCGATATCGAAGGTCTCGCCGCATCCGCGCTCCAGCCGGACCCAGTAGCCGCGCTGGTGCGGCGCGTACACGCCGCCGGTCGCCGCGACGAGCTTGCAGAGCTCGACCAGCTCCGACACCGGCGAAAGCGCGCCCGGCTGGTACTCGAGGCCCGCGGCCATGCCCACGGCGCCGGCGTCCAGCCACTCGGTGAGGGTGCGCTTCATCGCCGCGAGCTGGTCGTCGGTCGGGTCGCCGCCGTCCCATCCCATCGCTGCGACCTTGATGGCCAGGTGCGGCGCCTGCGGCGCGAGGTTGTTGGGGATGCGGCCGCGGAACATCGACAGGTAGTCCGCAACGGTGGTCCAGTCCCAGCCGATGTCGGGGTCGCCGTAGAAGACCTGCAGGTAGTCCTTCACCTCGCGCAGCCGCTCTCGTGGCAGGGGCGCCCAGCTGAACCCGTCGGGCGAACTGAGCTCGGTGGTGACGCCATCGAGCACCCCGGCGAACTGGTCGATGCCGCCCAGCCGTGCCAGCTCCGAGTGCACGTGGACGTCGATGAAGCCCGGGGCGACGATCAGGCCGGTCGCGTCGATGACGCGCTTCGCGCCGGCGCCGTCGATGCGGTCGATCACCGCGATGCGATCGCCGGTGATGCCGACGTCGAGGCGGGCGCGCGGCGACCCGGTGCCGTCAACGACCTCGCCGCCCTTGATCAGGACCTCGAAGTCCATCAGTGGCACGCCCCCGAGGGCCGCCGCCAGATTCGCGGCATCGGCGGACGGAGCCAAGGAAAGGGTGGCGCAGCTAGGAGCGCATCGGCAGATGCGTGACGACGCGGCGCCGGGCCCCTTGACGCAGGCTTCAGCGCCCCTCTCGGGGTCCCCGCAGAATCGCAAGATTCCGCGGGGTGAGACGGCGCCCGGACGCCTAGGCCGCGAAGATGCAAGGAACTTCCGAGGCCGGACACCACGTAGCTGAACGCTCCTTTTGCGCACGCGGTTACGTTTCAGGTACCATCCTGCATCTGAAGCAGGGCCCGACCCTCACCCCCAGGGCGCAGCTCGAAGGGGTACGGTATAGACGGACGGCTCCTGCTGTCCGTTTTGTTTTATGTGGTTGGAGGAATACTAAGAACACTGAATTTGGCCGAGGTAACGTCTCATCTCGTTTAAGGAGCTAAGGATCAACGATCAGATCCGCAGTTCCGAAGTGCGGCTGATCGACGACCAGAACAACCAGCTCGGGGTGCTTTCCCTGGACGCCGCTCTGCGTATCGCCAGCGAGAAGGGGCTCGACCTCGTCGAGGTGGCGCCACAAGCGAGCCCGCCGGTCTGCCGGCTCATGGACTACGGACGCTTCAAGTTCGAGACCATCAAGCGCGAGAAGGACCAGCGCCGCAAGCAGAACGTCATCAAGCTCAAGGAGATGAAGCTGCGGCCGAAGGTGGCCGAACACGATTTCCAGACCAAGTTCAAGGGTTTGAAGCAGTTCTTGGAAGCAGGCGAGAAGGTGAAGGTGACGATCATGTTTCGGGGCCGCGAGATGGTCCACCAGGACATCGGGAGGAGAATCCTCGACCGGGTGGCCGACGACGCACGCCCCTTCGCGGTGGTCGAGCGCCAGCCGCTTCTCGAGGGCAAGAACCTCTTCATGATCCTGGCGCCCAGCCGGCAGGGAGCCGCGACTAGCGCAGGCAAGGAGACCGCGACCAGTGCCTAAGCTCAAGACCCGCAAGGGTTTGGCGAAACGCATCCGCGTCACGAAGACGGGCAAGCTCATGCGCGCGAGCGCACAGAAGAGTCACCTCCTCGAGCACAAGTCGAAGAAGCGGAAGCGGACCTACCACAAGGAGCAGCCGGTGCACCACAGCGACCGCAAGACGGTCCGCCGTGCACTGGGTATCTAGATAGATGGCAAGAATCAAGCGAGGCGTGCCCGCGCATCGGCGCCACAAGGCGATCCTCGATCGCGCCAAGGGCTTCCGGCTTTCGAAGAAGCTGCTCTTCCGCCCCGCCAACGAGGCGGTGCTGCACGCCCTCGCATACGCATACCGTGACCGGCGCCGCCGCAAGCGCGAGATGCGGCAGCTCTGGATCGCTCGCATCAACGCAGCGTCGAGGCAGTCGGGACTGCCCTACAACAAGCTGATGCACGGCCTTCGCCAGGCCGGAGTGGAGATCGACCGCAAAGTGCTGGCTGACCTGGCCGTGCGCGACAGCGGTTCCTTTGCTCGGCTGGTGGAGGTTGCGAAAAACTCCCTCTAGCGACCAGCTCATCAGCAGCCCGGACAACGACGTCGTCCGTCGCTTGCGGCGACTCGCCGGCCGGCGCGAGCCAGGCCTCGCCCTCCTGGAAGGTCCGCGCGTGCTCGCAGAAGCAAAGGCGGCAGGCCTGAAGTTCGAGCTGATCGCCGCCAGGGAAGGCGACAAGCTGCCGTTCCACTTCGAATCCCGCGTGACCTTGAGTGCCGGTGCGTTCCGCGCCGCGACGCAAACGGTGACCCCGCAAGGGGTGATCGCCATCGCACGAGTCCATGAGGCTTCGCCTGCGGAAGCGATGCAGGCGGCGCGCGAGGCGCGCTGGCCGCTGGTTGTCCTCGACCGGGTCCAGGATCCCGGCAACGTCGGGGCCATCTGCCGCACCGCGGCTGCCGCGGGCGCGCCTGCGCTGGTCGTTCTCGATGGCACTGCGGATCCATTCGGGGCCAAGGCGGTGCGTGCGTCGGCGGGAAACATCTTCCGGCTGGTCGTCGCGGCTGCGTCCTGGAAAGACCTCGCCTCCCTCGACGGCTACGGCGCAGCCTCGACGGGTGGCGCGTCGCTTGCGACCACGCCGATAGAGAATGCCGGGATGATCGTGCTCGGAAGCGAGGCGCATGGCTTGTCGCGAAAGGACCTGAGAACAGTGACCGTGCCGCTCAGCGACGGCGTCGAATCGCTGAACGTCGCCGCCGCCGCGGCGGTGATCCTGTTCGAGGTGAGGCGGAGGAAAGCCGCATGACCGATCCGCAAAGCCTTACGCAGGAGGCGCTGGAGGCCATCGCTCAGGCGCGTGGCGAAAAGGAGCTCGCGTCGATCGAGGTCGACTACCTCGGCCGCAAGAACGGCCGCATCAGCGTTTTGCTGGCGGGCATCGGCAAGCTGCCGGCTGCCGAGCGAGCCGCGCTCGGGCAGGGCGCCAACGAGGCCAAGCGCGCCATCGAAGCCGCGCTCGCGGCCAAGCGCCACCAGCTCGAAGACCGGCGGCTGGCGGACATCGCCGAGACGGAGGCGATCGACATCACCTTCCCGGGTCCGCCCCTCGGTCGCGGGCACGTTCACGTCCTCACGCAGGTGCAGCGCCAGATCGAGACGGTGTTGGAATCGCTTGGCTACAAGGTCGAGCTCGGCCCTGAGGTCGAGACCGAGTGGTACAACTTCGAGGCCCTCAACATCCCGCCCGGCCATCCCGCGCGTGAGAACTGGGATTCCTTCTACTTCACGCCCGACCTACTGCTCCGGGCGCACACCTCGCCGGTGCAGATCCGGGCGATGCAGCGGATCAAGGAGCCGCCGATCTTCATCATCACGCCCGGCCGCTGCTATCGCCGCGACCCGCCAGAAGCGACTCGCCTGCCTTACTTCAGCCAGGTCGAAGGGCTGGCGATCGACAAGGCCCTCACCGTCGGGGACATGAAGGGCACGCTGCTGTACATGATCCAGTCCCTCTACGGCGAGGACCGCAAGGTGCGCGTTCGGCCGAGCTACTTTCCATTCACGGAGCCGAGCTTCGAGTTCGACGTGACGTGCGGCATCTGCGCGGGCGCGGGCTGCAAGAGTTGCCGGTACAAGGGCTGGCTGGAGGTGGGCGGGTGCGGCATGGTGCATCCGCAGGTGCTGCGCAACGGTGGCATCGACCCCGAGAAGTGGAACGGCTACGCATGGGGCTTCGGCATCGAGCGCATGGCGATGCTCAAGTACGACATCGAGGACATCCGCCTCTTATACGAATCCGACCTTCGATTCCTGGAACAGTTCTAAGCGGCGGTGAAGCGCCTGCTGCATGCAACCAAGCGATGTCATCAAGGGCGACCGCGAAAGGAAGGGTCACTTAGCAAGTGAAGATCTCGTACGAGTGGCTCACCGATTTCGTCGACCTCGACGGCGTCACGCCTAAAGAGGCGGCCGACGTGCTCACTCGCGTCGGCATCGAGGTCGAGTCGCTGACCATCATCGATCTGTCCCAGATCGTCATCGGCAAGGTCCTCGAGCAGAAGCCGCACCCGAAGTCGCGCAACCCACTGTGGATTCACCAGGTCGACCTCGGCGACCACACTGAGCAGATCATCGCCGGCGCGCCCAACGCCGTGCCGGGCTCTCTCGTGCCGGTCGCGCTGCCGGGCACGACAGTTCCGAACGGCAAGCTCGTCAAGGACCTGAACATCGCCGGCTTCAGCGCGAAGGGAATGCTCTGCTCGGCCGAGGAGCTGCTGCTCAGCGACGACCACTCGGGCATCCTGATTCTCGACTCGGGTAAGCCAGGCGACCCGCTGACCTCGGTCATCCCGAACCAGGCGATCATGGACGCCGAGGTCACGTCCAACCGGCCGGATTGCATGGGCCACATGGGTGTTGCTCGTGAGCTGGCGGCCGGCCTCGACCGGGTCATGAAGGTCGACTTCATGCCCGCGTTCACCGGCAAGGCCGAACCGACCGGCCGCGACATGGTCCACGTTTCGATCGACGACCCTGACCTGTGCAGCCGCTACATCGGCGGCGTCATCACCGGCGTCAAGGTCGGTCCAAGCCCGGCGTGGCTGCAGCGTCGCCTTCGCGCGTCCGGCGTACGCCCCATCAACAACCTCGTCGACATCTCCAATTACGTGCTGCTCGAGTACGCGCAGCCCCTTCATGTCTTCGACCTCGGCAAGCTTTCCGGCGCGGAGGTCCACGTCCGGCGGGCGCGAGCGGGCGAGAAGCTGCTGTGTCTCGACGGCGTCGAGCGAGAGCTGACACCCGAGATGCTCGTCATCGCGGACGCCGAAAAGCCGGTCGCGATCGCCGGCGTCATCGGCGGCGAAGAGAGCGCGGTCACCGACGCCACCACCAACGTGCTCCTCGAGTCGGCGACGTTCAACGGACCAAGCGTTCGCCAGACCGCGCGTGCTCTCGGGCTCCGGACCGAAGCCTCGGCCAGGTTCGAGAAGAGCCTGCCGGCAGAGCTTGCTCTGGCGGGCGCAAGGAGGGCGGCAGCCCTCATCTCAGAGCTGGCGGGCGGCGAGGTGCATCGCGAATGGGCCGACATCTACCCGCGGCCGCAGGAGCCCATTCGCATCAGGCTCAAGCCCTGGCTCATCGACGAGGTGCTCGGCATCCACGTGCCACTCGAGGCATCGGAGGGGATACTCGTCAAGCTGGGGTTCCACGTCAGGATCCTTGGCGACGGGGAGTGGGACGTACTACCGCCGGTGTTCAGGCTCGACGTCAGCATTCCGGAGGACCTCGTCGAAGAGGTCGGGCGGGTATGGGGCTACGACCGCGTGCCGCCGACTCTGCCCGGCCGCCGTCAGGATCGTTGGACTCCTTCCGTGCCCAGCGTCGGCCGGCGGCTCGACGCTGCGCGCCAGGTGCTCGCCGGTGCGGGATTCACGGAGACCTGGAGTCCAGCGCTGGTGTCGGGCCGCGTGCTCGAGCAGCTGCGTGTCGGTGCACGCGCGCTGCGCGTCTCCAACGCACTGAGCGATGACATGGACACGCTGCGAACGTCGCTGCTGCCTTCCCTCATCAATGTCGTGGCGCTGAACCGAGACCGCGGCCGCACCGACGTCAAGGTCTACGAGATCGCGTCCGCGTTTCTCGCCCGTGTGGGCGACAAGACGACGCAGCAGCCCGAGGAACCGCAGAGGTTGGGGGTGGTCGCCGCCGCCGGGACCAGCGCCGATTCGGGTCGCGACGCTTTCTACGCCATGAAGTCCGTACTCGATGGCTGCGTTCGCGAGCTGGGCGCGCCTCCATGTACGTACCAGCGCGCGTCTGCCGAGCTGTTCCATCCCGGGCGTTGCGCGGCGGTGTTCCTCGAGGCACGCCAGCTCGGTTACATCGGGGAGCTGCATCCGAGCGTCGTCGCCGAGCTCAACCTCGAAGGGCGCCTGGTCGCGATCGAGATCGACCTCGACCCTGTCCTCGCGACGGCTGCCGTCAGGCGTTCGCAGTCGCTGCCGCGATTCCCCGCGATCGAGCGAGACCTCGCCGTGGTCGTCGAAGAGCACGTGGCCGCGGGTGCGCTGCTGGCAGTGATCAAAGAGGCTGGGCGCGACGTTCTCGAGAGCGTGCGGCCGTTCGACGAATATCGCGGAGCGCAGGTCGCCGAGGGGCACAAGAGCGTCGCATTTGCCTTGACTTTCAGGAGCCCCGAGCGCACCCTGACGGACGCCGAAGTGGACAAGGTGATGGCTGAGATCAGGCTTGCACTGGAAAAGAGGCATGGCGCCGCCTTCAGAACATGAGAGTTTCTGAATGACGTGGGTCGATGCGATACCGATAATCCTGGTGATCGCCTACGGCGTGCTGGGTTACTTCACGGGCGTGCTGAGACGCCTGATCGGGCTGGTTGCCCTTTACGTCGCGTTCGTCGCCGCCACCAACATGGGCCTGTCGGCGGGCAGCATCCTTCAGCAGACATCGAGCGTTGCTGTCGCGGACTCACGCATCTATGGTTTCTTCGGGATCGTCTTCGTCGTCCTCCTCATCATCGACGGCGCCGCCCAGCTCGTGCACACCCAGATCCAGATCGAGGCCATTCTGTTCAACCGCATCTCGGGCGTGGTGATCGGGGTGCTCACCGCGATCCTGCTCTCGGTGCTGCTCACGTACGAGCTCGTGGCCGCCGGCAATCCGAGTGGAGGCGGGCAGCTGGACGCCCTGCAGCAGAACGTCAGGGACGGGGTCAACGGCTCGCACGTGGCGGTGCCGCTTATGAACGCGATCGGCAAGCCGATCGTCGCGATCTTCGACCTCGTCCTGCCCCCGGATCCGCATAACTTCTTCAGCAACCTTCCCGTCACCCCGTAGCCGATGAGCGGGGAGCTGTTCGAGCGCCTGCGTGAACGGGCGGTCGAGATCCACGTCGAGGACCACCTGCGTGCACGTCTCGAGCGCGGCGAGTCGCTGCGTGTGAAGCTCGGCCTCGACCCGACCGCGCCCGACTTGCACGTCGGACACCTTGTCGTCCTCGACGTCCTGCGCGCGTTTCAGGACGACGGCCACACGGTGGTTTTGATCGTCGGCGACTTCACCGCGATGATCGGCGACCCTAGTGGGAGGTCGGAAACGCGTCCGATCCTCACGCGAGAGCAGGTCGACGCTGCAGCGCGCACGTATCTCGACCAGATCCACATGGTGCTGGATCGCGACCGCCTCGAGGTGCGCCGCAACTCCGAATGGCTTGGCGAGATGCAAGGCGCTGACGTGTTGAGGCTCCTGGGGAAAGCAACGTTGCAGCAGGTCCTGCAGCGCGAGGACTTCGCAGACCGACTCAAAGCGGGCACACCTATCGGGGCGCACGAGATCCTGTATCCGTTCAACCAGGCCTACGACTCAGTCGCCATCCAGGCCGATCTCGAGATCGGAGGCACAGACCAGCTGTTCAACCTGCTCTTCGGCCGCGAGATCCAGAAGTCATACGGCCAGGAACCGCAGGATATCGCGGTCTTCCCGCTTCTCGAGGGCACCGACGGCTCCATGAAAATGGGGAAGTCGCTGGGCAACTACATCGGCCTCACCGAGCCGCCCGAGGAGATCTACGGCAAGACGATGTCGATCCCCGACACGCTCATAGAAAAGTATCTGCGGCTTGTTTCCGGTCTCGAAAGACCGGACCTCGATCCGGTGCTCGCGATGAAGCCACGCGACGCCAAGGCGGCGCTGGCGCGCCAGCTCGTGAAACGGCTGCATGGGGAAGGGGCGGCCGCGCGAGCCGAGGAGGCGTTTTCGCGACAGTTCGTTCGGAGAGAGCAACCCGAGAACGTCGAGGAGCATCACATCGATGGCCCGACCGACATCATCAGCCTGCTTGTCGAGACCGAAATCGCAAAGAGCCGAAACGACGCCCGGCGCCTAACCCAACAAGGAGGCGTCCGCAAGAATGGGGAGAAGGTCGACGAAAACGGTCAGGCCGCGATCGGCGACGTCATCTCGGCCCGGCGGCGGTTTATCCGACTGAAGTGAATTAAAATGATCGAAAGCATGTTCGGAGGCTGTTTCTAAGTTGTCTGGTCATTCGAAGTGGGCCGGAATCAAACACAAGAAAGCCATCGTCGACGCCAAGCGCGGCCAGGCGTTCACTCGCGCCAGCCGCGAGATCACCATCGCCGCGAAGGAGGGGGGAGGCAATACCGATGGCAATTTCCGTCTGCGGCTCGCGATGCAGAAGGCACGCGAGATCAACATGCCGACCGACCGCATCCAGAACGCCATCAAGCGCGGCACCGGTGAGCTGGCGGGCGAAAGGCTGGAAGAGGTGCGCTACGAGGGCTACGGCCCCGCCGGCGTCGCCGTCATGGTCGACGCGTTCACCGACAACCGCAACCGAACCTCTGCTTCGATCCGCCACCGCTTTTCGAAGTTCGGCGGCAACCTCGGCGAGACGAACTCGGTTGGTTGGATGTTCGAACGCAAGGGCGTCATGACGGTGAATGCGGGCAAAAAGGACCCCGAGGAGGTCGGCCTCGCGGCAATCGAGGCCGGGGCGGATGACGTGCAGGTCGACGGCCGCTCTGTCGAGGTGACGACCCCGCCCTCAGCGTTTGAGAAGGTGAAGGCGGCACTGGAGGCGCTCGGTGTGACGATCGAGAACGCCGAGATCACGATGCAGCCCCAGCAAACAGTGCCCGTCGGCGAGGACAAAGCCATCGGTGTGCTCAGGCTGATGGAATCTCTCGAGGAAGATGACGACGTCCAGCAGGTCTACGCGAATTTCGACATTCCAAGCAACGTCCTTGAACGCGTCTCAGCACAGGTATGAATGGAATCTGTTGATAGGTCGCAAGTAGGCCGGAGTCACTCCGGCCCTCCCCAGCATCCCAACTTCCAAACGCCTCCCTATCGTGGCCAGGAGAAACCCCAGGGGGGTTTCCGAAAGGGAGGACCGCCATCCTCCCTTTCGCCTTTGATCCTCGGCATCGACCCAGGCCTGGCCGGCACCGGGTTTGCTTTGCTCTCCGGTCCGCTCACCGTTCTCTCCTCCACCACCGTCGTCACCACCCCGGGGCCGGACGGCGCCCGCCTGCTGAAGATCACGCGGCACCTGCGCGACCTGCTGGCGCAGAACTCGCCAGGCGAGGCGTCGCTCGAGGAGCTGTTCATGGGCCGCAACGCGACGAGCGCGATCGGCGTCGCACAGGCGCGCGGCGCCATCCTCATGGTGCTCGAGGAATGCGGGATCCCGGTGTTCGAATACAAACCCGCGCAGGTCAAGATCGTCCTCACCGGCTACGGAAAGGCCGACAAACAACAGATCGCGCGGATGCTGGCGGCGCAGGTGAGGCTTCCCGACGGCAAGCTGGATACCCACGCGCTCGACGCCATCGCCATCGCGGTCTGCCACGCACGCAGTCGCCAGTTCTCGCGTGCTGCCGTAAGGTGATCGCGCATCTCGCCGGCAAGGTGAGGAGGTCCGGACCCGATTTCGTGGTGCTCGATGTCGGCGGGGTCGGCTACATGGTGAGCGTCAGCACGACCACGCGCCAGAAGGTGCCCGCACCAGGCGGCGAGATCGACCTCGACATCCACACCCACGTGCGCGAAGACCAGCTCGCGCTCTACGGTTTCGCATCGGTGGAAGAGCTCGACCTCTTCGAGATGCTCATCCAGGTCGACGGCGTCGGACCGAAGGTCGGGTTGAACATCCTCAGCGCCGCAAGCCTCGAGGTGCTCAAACGCGCGATCGTGAGCGAGGACACGGCGCCGATCCGGCGCGCCAGCGGCGTCGGGCCTAGAACAGCGGCCAAGGTGATCATCGAGCTGAAGCCGAAGCTCGATGCCGTCGCGGAGACCGAGGTCATACCGCGGGCGGCCGCTCTGGCCGGCGACGGGGCGGTCCCCAAGGCTGTCGAGTCGGCGCTGCGCAACCTGGGCTTCTCGTCTCAAGAGGCGCGTACCGGGCTCGAGGCGGTCGACTGGAAGTCATCTCCGACGACGCAGGAGGCGCTCGCCATCGCGCTCAAAGCCCTGGGAAGAAAGTGACGGACAACGACGCGGTGCTCGACGCCCGCACTGACGACGAGCAGTTCGACCTCACGCTTCGTCCGCGGATGCTCTCCGAGTACGTCGGCCAGCGGCAGGTCCGTGAGAACCTCGGCATCCTGCTCGAGGCGGCACGGCGCCGTGGCGAGCCGGTCGAGCATGTGCTCCTGTGCGGACCGCCCGGGCTCGGCAAGACCACCCTGGCGCACATCATCGCCAACGAGCTTGGGGTCGCCATCAAGGTGTCGTCCGGGCCGGCCATCGACCACCAGGGCGCCCTCGGCTCGATCCTTCTGAACCTCACGACGCGAGACGTGTTCTTCATCGACGAGATCCATCGCCTCAACAGCATCGTGGAGGAGTCGCTGTACCCGGCGCTGGAGGACTTCCGCTTCGATGCCGTGCTGGGGAAGGGGGTGGGTGCGAGCGCAGCGACCCTGCCCCTACCGCATTTCACATGCGTCGGAGCCACCACCCGCCAGGGCCTGCTCAGCGGACCTCTGCGCGACCGCTTCGGCGCCGTCTACCGGCTCGACTTCTACAGCAAGGCCGAGCTCGAGAGCATCGTGCGGCGCTCGGCCCGTATCCTCGAGATCGAGATCCATGACGACGCGGTGGCGGAGATCGCGCGGCGGGCGCGAGGAACTCCGCGCATCGCCAACCGCTTGCTGCGCCGCGTTCGTGACTACGCCCAGGTGAGGGGGGATGGCCGCGCCACGGCCGACACCACGAAGCTCGCGCTGGCGATGCTTGACATCGACGCGATCGGGCTCGAGCCCCTCGACCGCCAGCTCCTGGAGACCCTCATCACCAAATTCAAGGGCGGTCCCGTCGGCCTCGACACCATCGCGACCTCTCTGTCGGAGGAACCCGAGACGATCGAGGACGTCCACGAGCCTTACCTGATCCAGATCGGCTTCCTGGCGCGGACGGCGAGAGGGCGGGTCGCCACCGAGCTCGCCTACCGCCACCTCGGCATCGCTCTGCCCGACCCGGGCCCGCACCAGCCCCGTCTTCTATAGAAGCGCGCAGTATTAGGGGGATGGCGGGCGCCGGTCGTCTGCTGCTGATGGTGGGGGTGGCGCCCGGCGAAGCGCTGTGTCGAGATCTCAATCGCGCCACCGAGATGGGAGTTTTTGGTGATCTGTGAGGTAGCCGGGACCGGTTAAACCGGTCCCGGGCGCTTCAGCGGGCTTCGGTCCGAAATCCGCACCCGGCCACCGCGATTTCGGACCGGGAAAGGTTTGGATGTTTAATTAGGGGGATGGCGGGCGCCGGTCGTCTGCTGCTGATGGTGGGGGTGCTGATGATCGTCGTGGGCGGGGCGCTCATGCTCTTCGGGCGCTTCCATCTGCCAGGCGACATCACCTTCCGGAGCGGGAACGTGACCGTTTACTTCCCGATCGCGACCAGCCTCATCCTGTCGGTCATCCTCACGGTGGTCCTGAACGTCCTCTTCCGCCAGCGCTGAGGCGAGTACGATCGGGCGCCGTCGTTCAATCTTCTCTAATGTCGCCTTCCTTCCCGGTCTGAAATCGCGGCGGCTGGGTGCGGATTTCGGACCGAAGTGACCGATGGCGCCAGGTGGTCTGGGTCCGCCAGACCACCTCCTGCGACCGCCGGATCATGAAGGCTCACCCCCCTGCTGCCGTTCTGAGCACGGGGCAGGCGCCATCGCTCACGCCGTACTCCTTAGACTGTTTCGGCTGTGCTGCAGTTGGTCCTGGGCTGGCCGGTTCGACTGGTCATCGTCGGCATGCTGATCTTTTCGCTGTTCGTAGACGGCTCTGGCTACGTCTACCGTTTCGCCAACCACCTCCCCCTCACCGGCAACGTCCAGGGCCTGCCACCGAACTTCGGCGGCTGGCAGCTCTACTTCCATAAAGGCCTCGACCTTGCCGGCGGCACGCACATCGACTATCAGCTGACCAACTTTCCCTCGAATCAGAATCGCGCGGACGTGCTCCAGCGAACCATCACCGTGATCTCCAAGCGCGTCAACTCGTTGGGCGTGAGCGAGCCCGAGATCCGCGGGGCCGGCACCAACAACGACCGCATCACCGTCGACCTCGCGGGGGTGAGCGCCGACCAGGCACAGAAGGTGATCGGCGCCGTCAACCGGCTCGTCTACACGAAGTGGGTGCCGGACACCAAGGTGACCGGCGGCCCGGAGCCCGGCTACAAACCGGCGTTCACCGGCCTCACCGGTGACAACATCCAGAGCGCCACCGCCGTCATCGACCAGAACGGAATCGGCTGGGTCGTGAACGTGGTCTTCACGTCGTCCGGGGCGGACCTCTTCTCCCGACTCACGAGGGACAACGTCGCCGCTTGCCCGGGCGACCCGAACACCACCGCGACCGCCAACTGCGCCGGCCGCCACCTCACGATCTGGCTCGACATCACCCAGCACGACATCGACAACTGGGAGGACCCCACATACGCAGCCAAGGTCTCGCAGACATATGACACGGGCTGCCTTGCGAAGGCGTCACCAACGACCACCTGCCCGAAGCTGCTGGTCGACGCCGTGACCCTTTCCGAGATCGACGGCGGAAACGCCGTCATCAACGGCGGCGGTAACGGATTCCTGCAGACGCAGGCGCAGGACCTCGCGACGGGCATCAACGCCGGCTCGCTTCCCGTTGACCTGCAGGTTCTCAGCGTTCAGCAGGTCAGCGCCACGCTGGGCGCCCAGTCCGTGAAGCTCAGCATCGCCGCGGGGCTCCTCGGGCTCTCGATCGTCGTGCTGTTCATGATCATTTACTACCGCGTGCCCGGATTCCTCGCGAGCCTCGCACTCCTCTTTTACGCGGGCGTGGTGTTTGCAACATTCAAGGTCGTGCCCGTCACGCTCACGCTGGCCGGGATCACCGGGTTCATCCTTTCTGTAGGTATGGCGGTCGACGCCAACGTGCTGATCTTCGAACGCTTCAAGGAAGAGGTGCGAGCTGGGAGGACCATCCCGGCCGCGGTAGACGCCGCCGTGCGCAGGGCATGGCCCGCGATCTGGAACTCCAACGTCTCGACGATCTTCACCTGCCTCATCCTCGCGTTCGTCGGGCCCAACGCGGTGAAGGGGTTCGCCTTCACGCTCTTGATCGGCGTCCTCGCCAGCCTCGTCTCGTCGATTGTGGTCACACACAACCTGCTGGCGATCGTCATGGCGGGCGGGCGGTTCCGGCGCCCGGCGTTGATGGGGGTGGATCGTGTCCGATCCGTCTGAAGAAACCCGGGCGGGAACGGTCGGCACCGACGTCCCGGAGGATGAGGAAGATGAAGACGTAGAGGACGAGGCCGAGGAGCCTAAGCCGACAGCCGATGACCTGGTCGCCAAGGCTCTCGTCGAAACCCCGCCTGCGCCGCCGCGCGTGCGGAAGATCGACTTCGTCAGCCACCGCAACTGGTACTTCTTCTTCTCGCTCCTGATCATCATTCCCGGGATCTACTTCATGGTGACCAAGGGCTTTGCACTCGGCATCGACTTCGCCGGCGGCACGGAGTTCACGGTCCAGTTCCCAAGCTCCGTCACCCAGGCGCAAGTCGAAATCGCCGTCGCGTCGGAGAACATCGACGGAACCGTCATCTCCACAGGGAACGGCGGCTACATCATTCGCTCGGTACCGCTTTCGCCGGCAAGGCAGACGGCGGTCGAAGACGACCTCCGCCAGAAGGTCGGCAACTTCACGCTCGTCCAGGTGCTCGAGGTCGGAGGCACCATCGCGGGAGAGACGATCCGGCTCGCGCTCTTCTCAGTCATCCTCGCCGCAATCGTCATCCTCAGCCTCCTCACTTTCTGGTTCCGCAACGTGCCGGGTGGATGGCGGGCAGGCTTCCAGTTCGGAGGCTCAGCGCTTGCTGCGCTCCTGCATGACGTGTTTCTGCTCACCGGGGTCTTCGCCATCCTGGGCAAGGGATTCGATTTGAAGATCGGCGAGATCAACAGCCTCTTCGTGACAGCGGTCCTGACCGTTGTCGGCTTCTCGGTCCACGACACCATCGTCGTGTTCGACCGAGTTCGCGAGAACCTGCGCGTGAGCCAAAGGTTGTCTTTTGACCAGGTCGTGAACCTCAGCATCATGCAGACGGCCGTGCGGTCGATCATCACCAGCTTCACTGTCGTCCTCGTCCTGGTTGCGATCCTCGTGTCGGGCGGCGACACCTTGAAGGGCTTTGCGCTCGCGCTCCTCATCGGCATCGTCTCGGGTACGTACAGCTCCATCTTCAACGCCGCACCACTCCTCGTGGTCTGGCGCCGGCTGCAACCGCTCCGTTGAACGCACTGCCCGGGCTGGTAATGTGATCCCAGGTCCCCGAACATGCCAACCTGGCCCATATCGTCGATAAGAGAGCTTCTCGAGCCCACCCTCAACCACATGGGCTTTGAGCTCTACGCCCTCGAGCAGTCCGGGGCGGGCGGTCGGACCCTTCGGATCTCGATCGATCACAGCGAGCCGATAACCATCGAAGACTGCGAGCGCGTCAGCCGCGTCGCCGGTCCGCTCCTCGACCACTCGGAGCTCATCGATGGCCCCTACGACCTGGAAGTCTCATCGCCCGGCGCGGAGAGACCGCTGCGGGCGCATGCTGATTACGAACGTTTCAATGGCAAGCGGGTGAACATCCGATATCGCAGCGGACCCGGCGAGACCGTGATCGAAGGGCAGCTGGTCGCCGTCGACTCGGCCGGCATCGCCGTATCCGCACTGGGCGCGCGGAGGAGAGCTCCGGTGATCGTGCATATTTCATGGGATGACGTTGTCGCGGGCAGGCTCGCGGTCGCAATCTGAGCCTTCGACCGAAAGCCTCGCAGACGCCCTGACGGCGCTCTGCGCGGAGGTCGGCATTCCCTTCGAGGAGATGCTCCACACAGTGGAGTCCGCGCTCGCGACCGCGTACATCCGCGCGTTCAACCCGCCGGGCGACGTGCGCGTCACGCTCGACACCACCACCGGTGCGCTCGAGGTGACGAGCCGTGCCGTGCGACCCGACGGCAGCGAGGTGGTCCGCACTCTGCCCTCCGAAGACTTCAAGCGCATGGCCGCCCAGACCGCCAAACATGCTGTGCTCCGCCACATCCACGACCTCGAGCGCGACAAGATCCTGCGCGACGTCGCCGAGCACCGAGGCGAGCTGGCCACCGGCGTCGTTGATCGCTCGGAGAGCGGGACGGTGTATGTGGACCTCGGGCGCGCGGAGGGAGTGATGCCGCCGGAGGAGCAGATCCCCGGCGAGCAATTGATTCCGGGACGCCCCGTGCTCGTCGTGATCCTCGACGCGCAGCGCAACGCCCGCCAGGCGCAGGTGCGAGTGTCGCGAGCGGCCCGCATGTTCGTCCATCGGCTGATGGAGGCGGAGGTACCGGAGATCAAGGCCGGAACCGTTCAGATCCGGGCGATCGCCCGCGAGCCGGGCCTCCGGACCAAGATCGCGGTTTCAACCACCGAGCCGGGCATCGACCCGGTCGGCGCCTGCGTGGGGCCCAAGGGCGTCCGCCACCGCGCGATTCTCAGCGAGCTTGCCAGCGAGCACATCGACATCGTCCCGTGGTCCGACGATCCGGAAGCCTTCGTCGCCGCATCGCTCGGACCGGCGAAGGCCGAGTCGGTTTCCATCGATCGCGGATCGCGCACGGCGACCGTGCTCGTGCCGCGCTCTCAACTGTCCCTGGCCATCGGGCGAGACGGCCAGAATGCCCGTCTGGCGGCCAAGCTCACCGGTTACCGCATCGACATCAAAGCCGGCGAAAACGACGAGCAGGTGGATGCCGAACCGGCGACATGAAAACCTCCCCACTGGTGGGGAGGGTGGCCCGGACGCGAAGCGCCCCGGCCGGGTGGGGATTCGCACTTGCGTCGCCTGCCGCCAGGAGGCGGGCAAGCGCACCCTGGTGCGGGTGGTGCGAGAAGCGGACGGCGCCGCGGCGGTGGACGCTTCCGGGCGTGCCCCCGGGCGCGGGGCCTACCTTCACCCGGACCCGAGCTGCCTCGAGATCGCGCGCAAGCGAAAGGCTCTGGATCGGGCCCTGAAGGCGACCGTGAACCCTGATTTTTGGGCTCAGCTAGCGCCCTCCCCCCATCTTGGGGAGGAGCGGAGAGGGGCGTAAACAACCGGGTTAGCCCGGAGCACCTCAAGTTTCGAATTCGGCCTGGGCGGCATAATCATACGTTCGGGCATGAAGGCACACGAACTCGCACGCGAACTTGGGATCAGCCAGAAAGAGCTGGTGAACTTCCTCCAGCAGAGGAGGATGCCGCTCAAGAACGCCGCGGCGCCGCTGGCGCCGGGCGCGATCGAGGCTGCCCGCTCGGCCTTCAAACCGTCGGTGGCGGTCAAGGTCGAGGCCAACGGCGAGCGCAAGGTCGTCCTGCCGCCGACCCTGTCGGTCAAGGACCTGGCCGAGAAGCTGGGCGTAAGCCCGGTGGAGGTCATCAAGAAGCTCATGGCATCCAAGATCCTGGCCACCATCAACCAGGTCATCGACTTCTCCACCGCGGAGATCGTGGCTGACGAGTTTGGCTTCACGGTGGAGCCGGTCAAGAGCGAGGACGTGGTCGCCGTCGAGTCCTCGGAGGGCGCCGGCGACGTCGTCACCACCTCGCGTGAGGAGCTCTTCTCGGTCGCCAACGAGGACCCCAGCAAGCTCGTGGCCCGTCCGCCGATCGTCACCGTCCTCGGCCATGTCGACCACGGCAAGACCTCGATCCTCGACGCCATCCGCAAGACCCGCGTGGCGGCAGGCGAGGCCGGCGGGATCACCCAGCGGATTGGTGCATACAAGATCGAGACCGCGGACGGCCACGAAGTCGTTTTCATCGACACCCCCGGCCACGAGGCTTTCACCGCCATGCGCGCCCGTGGCGCGCAGGTCACCGACCTGGTTGTGCTGGTCGTCGCGGCCGATGACGGCGTGATGCCGCAAACGATCGAGGCAATCCATCACGCACGGGCGGCAAAGGTCCCGATCATCGTCGCGATCAACAAGATCGACAAGGACAACGCCAACCCCGAGCGCGTTCACCAGGAGCTCGCGGCGCAGGGACTCGTCACACGTCATTACGGTGGCGAGCTCGAGTGCGTTCACCTGAGCGCCAAGACGGGCCAGGGCATCGACGACCTGCTGACGACCATCGTCCTGTCGTCCGACATCCTCGAGCTCAAGGCCAACCCCGACCGCAACGCGATCGGCACGGTGGTCGACGCGCATCTCGAGCGAGGCCGGGGACCCGTCGCGACCGTGCTCGTACAGGCCGGAACGCTCAAGGTCGGCGACGACTTCGTGTGCGGCCACATCTACGGTCGCGTGCGCGCGCTTACCGACGACCGCGGCCAGAGCGTGACCGAGGCTCCGCCCGCGACCCCGGTTGTCGTGTCCGGTATGTCCGAGGTGCCGCAGGCAGGTGACATCTTCCAGGTGGTCGGCTCAGAGAAGGCGGCGCGCCAGATCGCACTCACGAAGCTGACCGAGCGCCGCACCTCGGAAGCAGCCAAGGACGTCGCCCCCCGCATCACCCTCGAGGAGCTGGCGCGCCGCGCTAAGGAAGGCGAGGTCAAGGAGCTCAGCCTTGTGGTCAAGGCCGACGCGCAGGGCACCCTCGAGGCGCTCCTCAGCGCACTGCAGAAGATCGAAGACCCGGTCGTCGCGATCAAGATCGTCGGTCAGGGTGTCGGCGCCGTCAGCGACTCCGACCTTCTGCTCGCCGGTGTCTCCAACGCGATCATCGTGTGCTTCAACCTGAAGCCGACCCCAGCCCAGCAGGCCGCAGCTGAGCGGGCCAAGGTCGAGGTTCGCTATTACGACGTCATCTACAAGCTGACCGAGGACGTGGAGCGGGCGGCCAAGGGGCTGCGTGAGCCGACCTATCGACTCGTTCCAGAGGGCAGAGTGGAAGTAATCACCCCGATCAAGATTCCGCGGCTGGGCATCATCGCTGGGAGTCGCGTCGTTGATGGCAAGGTCAGCCGTGGAGGTTGGGTCAAGCTATACAGGCCCCAAGCGGTCGCGACCAGGGGCGGTGCTGGATCGAGAACGGTAAGCGGCGGCGGTGAGATGATTTTCGAAGGCTCGATAAGTTCGCTCAAACACTTCAAAGAGGACGTGCGGGAGATGCCTGCTGGGCAGGAATGCGGCATCGGCCTCGAGGGATGGGAAGACTTTCAGGCCGGGGATTACATGGAGACGTTTCGTCGCGAGCGGGAAGAAATTTAGTCAGGCCTTCCTGACTGCGGAGGTCACTATGACTAGCTACCGCGCCGACCAGGTCGGTGAGCAGGTACGCGAGGAGATCATGTCAATAATTCGTCGCGAGCTTAAGGATCCCCGGATTGGTTTCGTGAGCATCACCGGGGTGCGCATGTCACCTGACCTGCGCCAGGCTCGCGTGCGCGTTAGCGTGCTCGGCGACCCCGATCAGAAGAAGGCTTCGATGAAGGGTCTCGACTCGGCGAAGGGCCTCATCCGCCATCAGCTCGGGCGCAGGCTGCAGAACCTCAAGTTCTCGCCGGATCTTCGCTTCGAGCTCGACCCATCGATCGAGTACAGCGTTCATGTCTCAGAGCTGCTCAAGGAAGTCCTGCCCGCCGAGGAGGAGACGAAATAGCTACCGCCAAGAGCACGTCTCGGCATCAGTACGACGAGATCAAGGAGCTCATCGAGGCCAACCAGGAGATCCTGATCTTTGGCCACAAGGATGCCGACGGCGACACCCTCGGCTGCAGCCTGGCGTTCGCCGAGGCGCTGCGCTCGGCGGGCAAGCATGGGTGGGTGGTCATCCCGCCCCCGCTGCCGCAGATGTACGCATTCCTACCTGGATTCGACGAGATCCAGGAGGTGCCGCCTCCCGGCACCGATCCGGAGCTCGTCTTCTTTTTCGACTCCGGCAACCTGGAGCGGTCGGGGAGCAGCGTCAAGCAGATTGCCTCCCACGCGACGATCGTCAACATCGACCATCACCCATCGAACTCGAGGTTCGGCGACATCAACCTCATCGACCCGGACGCCTCCGCCGTCGGCCAGATGGTGATGGAGCTGCTCGACCATCTCGAATACCCGATCACGCAGACCATCGCCACCAACCTCTACGTGGCGCTGCTCACCGACACCGGGGGCTTCCGCCACGAGAACACGACTCCGCGCGCACTCGAGGACGCGGCGCGCCTGGCTCGCCTCGGCGCCGACCCAGGCCGCATCGCCACACAGGTCTACAAGATGCGGCCCGAGACCACGCTCAAGCTCAGCGGCCTCGCGCTCGCGACCATGCGTATCGAGCTGCAGGGCAGGTTGGCCTGGGCGAAGGTGACGCGGCGGATGCTGCGGGAGGCGGGGGCTGTGATGGCGGAATCGGAAGGCATCATCGATACGCTCAACAGCATCGCGGGCCTCGAGCTGGCCATCCTTTTCAAAGAGGTGTCGCCTGAGCTCACGAAGATCAGCGTGCGCAGCCGCGGGGCTGTGGACGCCGCGGCGCTATGCGCGACCTTCGGAGGCGGCGGGCACATTCGCGCAGCGGGCGCGGAGATCGGCAAGCCGATGGAAGAGGCCGTGAAGCTCGTGCTGGCGGCCGCCAAGGAGGCGATCGGTGCCGCCTCATCGAAGCGCTGACGCATTTCCGACTGGCGTCCTCAACGTCGACAAGGCAGCGGGGGAGACTTCCTTCCAGGTCGTCAGGCGCTTGCGCCTGCTCACCGGGGCGCACCGGGTAGGCCACGCCGGCACGCTCGATCCGCTGGCGACGGGCGTGCTGCCAATCCTCTTCGAATCCGCCACCCGGCTCGCCGAGTTCGCCCATCGCCTTCCCAAAACCTATGTCGCCGACATCCATCTCGGCTTCGCGACGGCGACCGACGATGCCGAAGCCGAGCCCCAGCCCTTCGGTGATCCCAGCTCAGTCAGTCGCGAGGACGTCGCCGAGGCGCTTGCGGAGTTCACCGGCCGCATCCTCCAGGAGCCGCCGGCATTCTCCGCTGTCAAGGTCGACGGGAAGCGCGCATATCGCCTTGCGCGTCAGGGCGAAGATCCCAAGCCCGCAGCGCGCGAGGTGGAGATCTACGAGTCGCGTGTGCTCGATTTCACCGCCGGACCGCATGCGGTCGCGCGGGTTGAGATCCGCTGTGGGAGCGGCACGTACCTGAGGTCGATCGCTCGCGACCTGGGCCGGCGGTTGGGAGTGGGGGGCTATCTCGGACGCCTGGTCCGCACCGAATACGGTCCTCTTTCGGTAGGCAACGCCGTCACGCTCGCGCTTGAGACCACCGTAGACGATGTTCGGAGCCGCCTCCTTCCAGCCGAAGTCATACTGCCCGACATGGAGCGCGTCCGCCTCAATGTCGAGCAGGAGGCGATGGTCCGCCAGGGCCGGGCCGTGCGCGTGCTGCCCGAGCCAGGGCCGGGCCTCATCCGCGCTCACGATTCGGTCGGTCGTCTCGTCGCGCTCGGCCACACCGACCCGCTTCGGCGCACGTTCGTGCCCGAGAAGGTCTTGAGCTGAAGGTTTATTTCGGGCTGCCCTCGAGCCCGATCGGACCGACGGTCCTCACGGTAGGCAGCTTCGACGGCGTGCATCTTGGCCACGCGGAGGTGATCCGAAAGACCGTCGCCGCCGCCCGGGACCATGACGCGTCGCCGGCCTTGATCACCTTCGAGCCGCATCCGCGCTGCGTGCTGGACCCCGCAAACTGCCCGCAGTCGATCACGACGCTGCAGGAGAAGCTCGCGCTCATCGAGTCGCGTGGGATCGAGCACGCGATCGTGCTGAGGTTCGATCGTGCGCTGGCGTCGCTGTCGCCGCAGGAGTTCGTCGAGCAGCTGGCCGCGGTCATGGAGGTGCGGCGCTGGGTGATCGGTTTCGACTTCGCGTTCGGCCGCGAACGTCGTGGCAACGCAGGCTGGCTGCGCGAGCATGATTTTGCGGTCGATGAGGTGCCGCCCACCACCGGGGCTGCCGCGACGCAGTCGCAGGAGCGGCTGGCCCTGCACAGCTCGGAGGTGAGGCGGCTCATAACCCTGGGCGACATGGAGACGGCGAATCGGCTGCTCGGTCGCGAGTATTCGATGTCTGGGCCGGTCGAGGCGGGGGACAAGGTCGGACGCCGGCTCGGCTTCCCGACTGCCAACATCTCCATCGAGCCCAACAAGCTCGTGCCGGCGCTCGGGGCCTATGCCGGGAAGGCCCGAGCTGAGGAGGGCGACTTCGTGGCCGCCCTTTCGGTGGGATACCGGCCGACCTTCGGAGGTACTCAGCTGCGCGTCGAGGCCTTTCTGCTCGACTTCGAGGGCGATCTATACCAGCGGCGATTGGAGCTTCGCTTCGTGCGCTACCTGCATCCCGACATTGCGTTTCCGACCGTCCACGATCTCGTCCAGCAGCTGAAGCGTGACGTCGCGGACACGCGGCGCATCGTCGGCAGGCCATGACGAAGGTCCTCGTCATAGGAGGGGGCATTGCAGGCTACTGCGCGGCGCTTGCGGCTCGGCGCGACGGCGCCGAAGTCACAGTCGTGGCAAGAGCGCCCGGCGCGACCGCGCTCTATGCCGGTGGCATGGAGGTGATCGACGACCTTGACGCCGTCCTCGCGGGCCAGCCCCACCATCCGTTCACTCGGCTCGGACTGGACGCGGTGCGCCTGGCAACCGAGCTCGACAACGCAATCCAGAGCCTCAAGCTCGCGCTCGACAAGGACGGCCTGAAATTCGAGGGCTCGTGGCGAAAGCGTGGCACCTACGCCGACATTCACGGGCTGGCCAGGCCGGCCAATCTGGTGCCGGCGTCCGTGGCCGGAGGCGACCTGCGCGCGCTCAGCGGCCGGCGCGTGGCGGTGGTCGGCGTCAACGAGGTGGGCGATTACGACGCTGCGTCGACCGCACGGGCATTGAAGGAGATCCATGGCATCGAAGCCTTCCCGGAGGACGTGAGCATCCCGGACTTGCCCATCGCGGCCTCGCTCACCGACCTGTATGGACGGCGGGCACCGCAGCCGCGAGCGCGGTCGGCGACGATCGCATACCCGCCGGGGTTCACGAGCCTTCCGCAGGACAGCTTCGAGCTCCTGGCCAGCCCGCCTTCGCCGCACGGCTGGCGTCTGCAGCAGGCGATCTCCCTCGGTAGCGTCACGGCCCAGATCACATCGTTCGAGAAGAGCGTGGGCCGCATCGTGTCGGCGCGAGCCGCCGATCGCACGTTTCGCGCCGACGCATTCATCCTGGCCACCGGCCTGCACATCGGCGGCGGCTTGAACGGTGGCCGTGTCACAGGCGAGCCGCTGTTGAACCTCGGCGTGTTTCACGAAGGACGCCCGGTTCGGGATGTCGGGACGCGCCTGCAGCATCTGCAATACCTCGATCCAGCCGAAGAGCTGCGCAGCGGCCTGTCGACCGACAAGCGCCTGCACCCGCTGGATGAGGAAGGCAACGTCCCTTACGCGAATCTATTTGCCGCGGGTGCGGTGCTCGGAGGTTACGAGTACGCGGGTCCCTGCGGCTTTGGCGTTCCGATCCTCACCGGCTGGCTCGCCGGACATTGGGCCGCGAGAAAAGATTGAGAGCAGAGCTCGAGGAGATCGTGGGCGCCGCCGCGCTCGACGAGCGGCCGGTGCGCGACCTCTGGCCGCTGACGATCATGCGAGAGCGCGCCGGCATCGCTTCGCCGCATGTGCTCGTCGCTCGGCCCTCCGGTCGTGAACAGGTCGCAGCCATCCTTCGATTGGCCGGTGCGCTGCGCTTCGCCGTGACCCCGCTCGGCGGTGGCAGCGGCGTGTGTGGTGCGGTGGGTCCGCAGGCTGGCGAGCTGGTGATCGACATGGGCGCGTTCGACCGGATAATTGAGGTCGACGAAACCAATCTCACATGTGTCTGCGAAGCCGGCGTCAATGGCATGGCGCTCGAGGAGCACCTCAACAACCAGGGCCTCACGCTTGGGCACTTCCCGAGCTCGCTAGCTCGCACCACGGTCGGTGGGCTCTGCGCGACGCGATCGTCGGGGCAGGAATCGAGCCGGTACGGCAGCATCGAGGACATGGTCCAGGGACTCGCGGTGGTCCTGCCCGATGGCTCGTTTGCGGCGCCACGGCCCGGTCCGCGCTCTGCGGTGGGCCCTTCCCTGCACGACCTTTTGCTGGGGTCTGAGGGCGCGCTGGGGGTGATCCTCGGCGCCGTGTTGAAGGTGCACCGGGTACCCGAGGCAGTCGTCGGCCGCGGATACGCCTTCACGAATGTCGCCTCGGCACTCGAGGCCATGCGCGCAATCATGCAGGCGGGAATCCGGCCGCTCCTGATGCGCCTGTACGACCCGGAGGACGCGGCTTTCAACGGCTATGACCTGCCTCTCGGCGCTTGCGTGCTCGTCGTCGCCACCGCCGGGTTGAAGGCGGTCGCACACGCAGAGGCCGACGCGGTCGGAGGCTTCTGCTCCGGCGCGGATGATCTCGGCGAAGAGCCCTGGCACCGCTGGCATCGACACCGTTACGACATCTCGGCCGAACGGCTCAATGCGCTGCTCGAGCCTGCGGGCGCATACCTCGACGTCATCGAGCTTGCGGCGCAGTGGACGGTGCTCCCTGAGCTTCACGCACGTGTCAAAGCCGCAATAGGCGCGGGAGGAGTCGCGTTATGCCACTTCAGTCACGCCTACGAGCAGGGCTGTTGCGCGTATTTCTCGTTCGCGGGCGCGAGGGAAAGCGAAGACGAGGCTCGCGCGGCCTACAACAGGGCGTGGGAGGGTGCTATGTCATCGGCGCTGGAGCTCGGGGCCACGATCAGTCATCACCACGGCACAGGACAGGCTCGCAGCCGCTGGGTCGCCGATGAGATGGGAGGCTGGATGAGCGTCTGGAGATCAGTCAAGAGGGCTATCGACCCGGCCGGCATCATGAACCCGCGCGCACTCGGGGGCGCGAGGTAGTGGCTGACGTGCTCTTCATCGTCAACCCAACTTCTGGCGCGGGACGCGCACGACAGGAATGGGCCGGGATCGAGAGCTGGCTGCCGTCCACCGGGCTCACGTACGAATCGGCGCTGACCACGCGACCGCTCGAGGCGACGGAGATCGCCGAGCGAGCGGTCAGGCAGTCGCAGCCGGTGGTGGTGGCGGTCGGCGGCGACGGGACGCTCAACGAGGTCGTGAACGGCTTCTTCCACAATGGGGCGCCGATCCCGACCACGAGCCGCCTCGCCATGCTGCCGCTCGGCACGGGCGGGGACTTCCGGCGCACGCTGAAGATCCCGCTCGACCCAAAAGCGGCGATTCAAATTCTGCAGACCGGGGTGGCACGGCGGCTCGACGCCGGCTGCGTCTCCTACCGGACATCTGATGGCGGAAGCGGGGTGCGCCACTTCATCAACATCGCGGACGCCGGTCTGGGTGGCGAGGTGGTGCATCGCGTGAACAACGGCGGCAAGCGGCTCGGCGCCGCCACCTTCAAGCTGGCCTCGTTCCTCGCGCTGATGACATGGAAGAACAAGCCGATGAACGTGGTCGTCGATGGGGTCGCGCACGACCTCAAAGCAATGCAGATCGTCATCGCCAACTGCCAGTACTTCGGTGGTGGCATGCGCATGGCGCCGACTGCATCGCCGACCGATGGTGTGTTCGACGTCATCCTGGTCGGCGACGCGGGCAAGCTCGAGACGATTCGCGGCATCGGCACCGTCAGCAGGGGCGCTCACCTCGATGAGCACAACCCGCACTACCAGCTGATGTACGGCAAACGCATCTCCGTCAGCTGTGAGGACACGGTGCGCATAGACCTCGACGGGGAGGACCCGGGCTTTCTGCCCGCGCTCTTCGAGATCCAGCCCGGCGCGATCGAGTTCATCACACCTAGATAATCTCCGTCGTGACCAAGGGGGTAATCGCCACCCCGCACCGGCTCGCATCCGAGGCCGGTGCCCAGGTGCTCCGCGATGGTGGGAACGCGATCGATGCGGCCATCGCCGCGGACGCGCTGCTGTGCGTGGTCTATCCACACATGACCTCGGTCGGCGGCGACCTGATGGCGATCGTCTGGCCGGCGAAGTCAGCCGAACCGGTGGGACTCATCGGCGCGGGCCGATCCGGCGAGCTGGCGACCATCGAGGCTGTGCGGCGCCGCGGGCACGAGACAATGCCCGAGCGTGGGGTGCTGAGCGTCACGGTCCCGGGCACAGTCGAGGCATGGGGCCGCCTCCTCGAGCGATTCGGCACGCTCGGCATGGCGGCGGTGCTCGAACCGGCGACCGCCCTCGCCGCCGACGGATACATCATCACCGACCACCTGGCGGCCGCCCTGAAGGAGGGTGCCGAGCTGTTGGGGAAAGAGCGCGCCGCGCACGAGCTGTACCCGCCCATGGAGGGCGGGATGCTGCTGCGCAATCCCGACCTTGCGTCGGTCCTACGTGACATCGGACGGAACGGAATCGGCGGGTTCTATCGCGGCGAGGTCGCCGCGGCCATCGCCGCCACCATCAAGAGGCGCGACGGGCTCGTGACCGCGAGGGACCTGGCGACCCACCGATCGCAATGGGTCGAGCCGCTCAGCGTCCGGTACCGGGATCTCACCGTCTACGAGCTCCCGCCGCCGACGCAGGGCCTGACGGCGCTCGCGATGCTGGCGAGGCTGGATCGGCTTCCGCCCGCCCAGCTGCAGCCCGGAGTCGCTTTCGTCAAGGCCTTCAAGCAAATCCGGGACGAGTGCTATCCGCTCCGCGATCGCTACATAACCGACCCCGAGTTTTCGGTGGCCCCGCTGGACCCGTTCCTGGATCCTGACCACGTCGCCCTTGGCACCGGCGACGCACGGGAGGGAGGAGACACCATCTATCTGTGCGCCGCCGACCACCTCGGCAACTTCGTGTCGCTGATCCAGAGCGTCGCTTACGGGTTCGGTTCCGGGATCGTGGCCGAAGGCACCGGCTTTCTTCTCCAGAACCGCGGCGCCTACTTCAAGCTCGACCCACGGCACGTGAACAGGCTGGAGCCGAAGAAGCGGACCATGCACACCCTCATCCCGGCCATGGCGGCCCGCGGCGGCCGTCCGGCCATCGTTTTCGGGTCGATGGGTGGCGAAGGCCAGCCCCAGCTGCAGACCCAGGTCCTGATCAACATCGTCGACCGCGGGCTGGACCCGGCAGAAGCGGTGGCCCGGCCGAGGATTCGGATCATGGCCGGCGGGGCGGTGGTCTCGGTCGAGGCCGACGATCCCGACGCACGCGAGCTCAACCGGTCGGGGCTCGAGATCGCGCTCGTGCCTCCCCAGCACCACACCCACGGTCACGCCCACGCCATCGTCATCGACGGCCCGGCGTCCTGGCGTGCGGGCGCCGACCCGCGTTCGGACGGCTCGGTCGAGTGGGTGTGAGACCGTCCCGACAGGGCCATTGTCTAAAGGCCGGTATAATCGTGCTTCGGTTTGGCAGAAGAGACAGAAGTCAAGGGCAGGCTGATCGCCGAGTACAGGCGAGCTGAGAAGGACACGGGCTCGCCCGAAGTCCAGGTCGCGCTCTCGACGGCGCGCATTCGGGAGCTCACCGAGCACTTGAAGACGCACGCCAAGGACCACCACTCTCGCCGCGGCCTACTTCTCCTTGTTGGCAAGCAACGGCGTCTGCTGAACTACCTGAGGGACACCGACGTCGAGCGATACCGCGCTCTCGTCGGCAAGCTCGGAATCAGGAGATAACCGGAAAAAGTCAACGGAGGTACTCGCGGTCGCGCGGGTCAGCTCTTAGAAGCTCTCTTCAAGGCCCACGGCTTAGACGGCAGCTGCTAGGAACCTGACCGGGTCGCGCGGCCCAAAGGGCACCCTCCCGTAAATATGGAGGTAGTCACGTGGCAATAGTCACGAAATACGTGGAAGTCGCAGACAAGCGGCTTTCGATCGAAACCGGCCGGGTGGCCGAGCAGGCGAATGGCGCGGTGGTGCTGCGCCAGGGCGACTCGGTCGTCCTGAGCACCGCGGTGATGGCGAAGGAGCCCCGCGAGGGCATCGACTTCTTTCCGCTCACCTGCGATTACGAGGAGAAGCTCTACGCGGCTGGCAAGATCCCCGGCGCGTTCATGCGCCGCGAGGGCAGGCCGAGTGAAGTTGCGATCCTCGCGTCCCGTCTCACCGACCGGCCCTTGCGGCCGCTGTTCCCAGATGGGTTCCGGCTTGACATCCAGGTCGTATCGACGGTTCTGTCGGTCGACCAGGAAAACGACCCGACGATCCTGAGCATCAACGGCGCGTCGACCGCCCTGGTGATCTCGGACATTCCGTTCCAGGGCCCTGTCGGAGCCGTCCGCATGGGACACCTCGACGGGCATCTGATCGTCAACCCGCCCATGTCGCGCATCGGCGAGTCCGAGCTCGACCTCGTCGTCGCCGGCACCGCGGACGCCATTCTGATGGTGGAGGCAGGCGCCAAGGGCGTCAGCGAGCAGGTGGTGGTCGAAGCGCTCGAAATGGCGCACGAGGCGATCAAACAGCTGTGCGCAGGGCAGCTCGAGCTGCAGCGCGAAGTGGGGAGGCCGAAGCGGGAGTTCGTGCCGCCGGCGTTCCCGACCCAGATCGTGGAGGTGGTCAGCGAGTACCTCGCCCTCCGCCTTGATGCGGCAGCGTTCAACCCGGACAAGAGCGCCCGCGAGGCGGCCATCGACGATCTGCGCAAGCGGACGATCGCCGAGCTCGGCGAGCGGTTCCCCGAGCATGCCGACATTCTCGGCAAGCTGTTCGACAAGAAGCTCAAGGACCGCGTCCGCCAACGCATCGTCGAAGAAGGAGTCCGTCCAGACGGCCGCGGCCTCAAGGACGTTCGCCAGATCACGGTCGAGGTCGGCGTCCTGCCGCGGACGCATGGTTCTGGCCTCTTCACCCGCGGGCAGACGCAGGCGCTCACGATCGCGACCCTTGGTTCGATGTCCGACCAGCAGAAGCTGGACGGTCTGTCGCCCGAAGAGTTCAAGCGGTACATGCACCATTACAACTTCCCGCCGTACTCTGTCGGTGAGGCGCGCCCGCTGCGTGGTCCCGGCCGGCGCGAGATCGGTCACGGCGCGCTCGCGGAGCGGGCCCTGCTTGCTGTGATCCCTCCCGTCGACGAATGGCCTTACACGATGCGCCTGGTCTCGGAGATCCTGAGCTCAAACGGATCCACGTCGATGGCTTCCGTCTGCGGCTCGACACTCGCCCTCATGGATGCGGGTGTGCCGATCAAGGCGCCGGTGGCCGGCATCGCGATGGGATTGGTCATGCGTGAAGGAAAGTCCGCGGTGCTCACCGACATCCAGGGCGTCGAAGACAACCTGGGTGACATGGACTTCAAGGTCGCGGGCACCAAGGACGGCATCACCGCGCTGCAGATGGACATCAAGATCAAGGGCCTCACCCACGAGATCCTCGCCCAGGCCCTGGAGCAGGCTCGCGAGGCACGATTGTTCGTGCTCGACAAGATGCTCGCGGTGCTGCCACGGCCGCGCAGCGAGATGAGCACGTACGCGCCGCGAATCACCACGATCATGATCAACCCCGACAAGATCCGCGACATCATCGGCCCAGGAGGCAAGATGATTCGCAAGATCACCGAGGAGACCGGCGCTCAGATCGACGTCGAGGACGATGGGCGAGTGTTCATCGCCGCGGTCGACCAGGAAGCCGGACAGAAGGCGATCGACTGGATCAAGGGCCTCACCGACGAGGTCGAGGTCGGCAAGATCTACAAGGGCAAGGTGGTCCGCATCATGCCGTTCGGGGCCTTCGTCGAGGTGCTTCCCAACCAGGACGGGCTGGTCCATATCTCCAAGCTCACGGACCACCGGGTCGATCGCGTCGAGGAGGTGGCCAACGTCGGCGACGAGATCGTCGTGAAGGCAACCGAGATCGACAGTCAGGGCCGACTCAACCTGAGCCGGCAGGCGGCCATCGACGAGCTCACGTCCAAGGGCGAGCCGATCGAGGAGAAGATCGACAAGGATGCCATGGCGACCGCGCTGGCGTCGCCGCCGCCTCCGCCGCGCGAGGGTGGCTTCCGTGGAGGCGACCGCGGAGGCCGCAACGGCGGAGGCCGCGGGCGTAGGTAAGTGAGCGGGCCGATCAAGGTCGCGGTCGCCGGTCACCGCGGCAAGGTCGGCTCGATCATCGCCGTGGCAATGGCCGCGGAGCCGGACATCGAGTACGTTGGCGGCTTCTCCCGCGGCGACGACCTGGGCGCGTTCCTGCATGACAAGAGGCCACGAGCTCTCGTGGATTTCACCCGGCCGTCGGACGTGATGCACAACGTGCTCGCCGCAGTGGCTGCCGGCGCGTCACCGGTGGTCGGAACAACCGGGCTGTCGGCGGCCGACGTCGACAAGCTCGAAACCGCGTGCAAAGCGAAGGGCCTGGGAGGGATCGTCGCGCCCAACTTCGCCATCGGTGCGGTGCTGATGATGTACCTGGCCGAGATCGCCGCTCCCCACTTTGATGCGGCGGAGGTCATCGAGATGCACCATGCGACCAAGCTCGACGCTCCGTCTGGAACCGCGCTCTCAACAGCAAAACGCCTCGCCGCCAGGCGCAACGACAAACCCTTCAGCCGCAAGAAGACGGAGAAAGTGACGCTCGAAGGCACGCGGGGCGGGGAGGAGGGGGGTGTCGGTGTGCACAGCATCCGCCTGCCCGGTTTCGTCGCCGACCAGGAGGTGATCTTCGGATTGCCTGGCCAGACCCTCACCATCGCCCATCGCACGACGAGCCGTGAGGCTTATGTCCCTGGCGTGCTCCTCGCGATTCGCAAGGTCACCAGCGCGCCCCGTTTCTATCGCGGCCTGGACGAGGTGCTTGGCTTGAACGGTGGCAGGTAGCCGGCCGGACCGGGTCTTGGTCTGGGCGTCGCAGCTCAAAGCCGACGACTTTCCTGCGGTCTGCGTGATGACCGGTGCCCCAGCAGAGACCTGGTACAAGGTCAGCTTCAAGACTGTCCCTGGTTGGGCATCGGCGACCAATGTCCTTGCGTTTACGCAATTGCACCCTTTGGCCCCTGTGGTCGAAGAGGTATCGATGCGACGCGCGCGCGGTCACCTGCCGATGACGCGGCGCAGCCGCCAAAGACTGTTGCTCGTCAACTTGTCAATCTTCGGCCTCATACCCGTGACCATGGTCCTTTGGCTCGCCGCCGCTGTGATTGGGTCGAATAGCGGCGCCGAATCGCCGTGGGTCGGTGTGCTGGTCACCTCAGGCCTCATCACCGTTGTCGCCGGCTTGATCGGGTTGGTTGTGGTCTTGCCCCTCGTAGGTCCTGCGGGGAGCGTCTTCGCACGTCAGCCGGGCTACCAGGACAACCTTGTTGAGCTTCGGCGTGTGCACCCGGCCTTTGTCGCTGCAATAAACCAGCTGCATGCGAATCGCGCCGCGCAATATGCCTCTCAGCGGGGCTCGCCATCCCTGACCTGATCGAAGTAAACTGAGCCCGTGCCCACCTCCAAGCCATTAAACGTTGCCGTCGTCGGCGCGACGGGCATGGTCGGGCACGAGATGCTCAGGATCCTTGCCCAGCGCCACTTTCCGAGCGCTCGCGTCAAGGTATTGGCGTCGGAGCGCTCGAAAGGCATGACGATTTCCTTCAACGGCAGCTCCGTAGAGATCGAAGCTCTCGATGAGAACGCATTCAAGGGCATCGACGTGGCGCTGTTCGCGGCGAGTGGCGACATCGCGTTGATGTACGGCCCTCTGGCGGCCGAGTCGGGTGCTCTCGTGATCGACAACAGCTCGGTCTGGCGGATGAAGGAAAACGTTCCGCTGGTCGTTCCGGAGGTCAACGCCGAAGACATTCGCGATAACGAGGGCATCATCGCCAACCCCAACTGCTGCGCCGTGCCGCTTACCGTCGTCCTCCACCCGCTGCACAAAGCCGTGGGTGTCGAGCGAGTACTTGTCTCGACTTACCAGTCGGCATCGGGCGCGGGCCGAGCGTTGGTCGACGAGCTCGAGGATCAAACCAAGGCGATCGCGCAAGGTAAAGATCCAGAAGCGGTCACGTATCCGTACCAGCTCGCATACAACGTTGTGCCAGGCGGCTGGCACGCCGATGCGGATGGCTACAACGAGGAGGAGGTCAAGATCGTCAACGAGACGCGAAAGATCCTCCACATGCCCGACCTGCGGATCGTCGCCACCTGCGTGCGCGTGCCGGTTCCTGTCGGCCACGGCGAGTCTGTGTTCGTCGAGACCAGGGAGAAGATCACCGCAGATGAGGTCCGAACGCTTCTGGGCGGAGCGCCCGGCGTGATCGTCGAAGACGATCCGCACGCCAAGCTCTATCCAACACCGCACAACGTTGCCGGTAAGGACGAGGTGTATGTTGGCCGCATTCGCAATGACCCGTCATCCGATCGCGGCCTCGCCCTATGGCTCGTATCGGACAACCTTCGCAAGGGCGCCGCGCTCAATGCGGTTCAGATCGCCGAGCATGCGCTCGACATGGGAGTGCTCTGATGCCAACTACTGAAATCGGACGTCTTCTCACGGCCATGATCACGCCCTTCAAATCGGACGGCGCCGTCGACTACGAAGGCGCCGAGAAGCTGGCGGCGATGCTCGTCGCCGACGGGTCCGACGGCGTGGTCGTGTCCGGGACCACGGGCGAGTCGCCGGCGCTGAGCGACGACGAGAAGATCGAGCTGCTCAAGGTCATCAAGAAAGCCTTGCCGGGGAAGGCGGTCGTCGCCGGCACCGGGAGCAACGACACGCAACACTCGGTCAAGCTCTCGGAGCGGGCTATGAAAGCCGGCGCAGATGCGCTGCTGGCGGTGGTGCCCTACTACAACAAACCTCCGCAGGAGGGCATGTACAAGCACTTCAAGGCGATCTCCGATGTCGGGCCGACCATCATGTACAACATCCAGGGCCGCACCGCCGTGAACATGACGGCGGCGACAACGCTGCGCTGCGCGCAGCTTCCCGGCATCATCGGAGTCAAGGAAGCAAGCGGCGACCTCGACCAGATCGGGCTCGTCTGCGCCGGCAAGCCGGCCCATTTCAATGTATGGAGCGGGGACGACAGCTGGACGCTGCCCCTCCTGGCCGTCGGAGGCTACGGGGTGATCTGCGTCGTCTCGCACATTGCAGGGCGCTCGATGAAGAAGATGATCGAAGCCTTTGCCAAGGCCGACAACCAGACCGCTGCTGAGATTCATCAGGGCCTGCTGCCGGTGATCAAGACACTGATGACGACCGCGGCCAACCCGGTCCCGATCAAGTCGGCGCTCAACGCGATGGGTTTCCCCGCCGGACCGTTCCGGCTGCCGCTCGTTCCGCTCACCGACGACCAGCTCAAGGCCGTGATGCAGACGATCGGAGACGCGGGGAGCCTGATCACGTTCAAGGCAGGGGTCAAAGTCGCCTAGCGCATCCCCCGAG
>DASPYG010000142.1:0-17187 GCA_035636885.1 Candidatus Nitrosopolaris sp. | reverse complement strand
TCTTTCGGCTCGCTTAGGAAGTGGGCTCCTTTTGCCGACCATTCACGGTAGATCTTGTCGATGTTCGCGACACACACATTGAAGAATGCGCTGGTCCGATTGGGATCAGCTGGGGTGGTAAGTGTGCCTGTCGGCTTGCTGGGCGCCGGCGTCGAGACCGCCGTCGACCAGTTCCCGCCGCAGCTCGACGATGGCCCGCTGAATATCGCAAGGTTCAGGGTTCGAATCCCTGCTCCGGAGCCATCTGATGTCTCACGACATAGTGGGCGAGTCTCGTCGCGCGGTGTCGCCGCTGACCAACAGGCGGTAAATGCCATCTCCCATCGCCGCCCCAATGAACGGGCCGACCCGGTTTCGGAGACATCGCTACGACCGGTTCCAGCGGTTCTACAGACAGCCGCGGCCGATTGGTATTCGACATGGTCCCCTGGGACGGCCCAACTACCACGGTTTGACAACCACATGTCGCGCAACCTTCCCGCGCCGGCCGCGTCAGTCTGCGGCTCGTCCTGCCTCTAGTCGACCAGCACTCGTTTCGACTGCCCACAATAAGATCGAGGCCACGCGATGACCGCTACGCAGCCAACACCACGGCTCACCGTCCAGGAAAGGATCGCTCGCGGGCGAGCAGCACGCGCCCGGGTTCCCCGCTCCAGTCACGCGGCGTTTTCCCCATCGCCGCGCCGTCCCGATCCGGTTGCGTTGCTCGAGAAGCAGGCGGCGACGAGAGTTCCGGAATTGGTCGCCATCCGGTACAGGCGGATGCTCGCATCGCCCTTAACGTTCTTTCGGGGCGCGGCGCTGGTGATGGCAGCCGACCTGGCGTCGATGCCTGACTCTGGGATCCGGGCGCAGACTTGCGGCGACGCGCACCTCGCCAACTTCGGCGCGTACGCATCTCCAGAGCGACAAATGGTATTCGACGTCAACGACTTTGACGAGACGGTGCCTGGCCCATGGGAGTGGGACATGAAGCGACTGGTCGCCAGCCTTGCCGTGGCGGGGCGCATCAACAACCACTCGGCTGCCGTCCGACAGTCCATCACGACAGCCGCCGTCGCCGAGTACCGGATGGCGATGAACCGATTCGCGGCGATGCCGACGATTGACGTCTGGTATTCCCATATCGATGTTGACGACCTTCTGTCTCAAGTCAAGCGCCAGCTGCAACCAGCGGAGTACAAAAGGCTCACCCAGGACCTGGTCAAGGCGCGCAATCGCGACAACGAGCACACCTTTTCGAAGTTGACGCACATCGTGGACGGCACTCCGCGGATCGTCAGTGATCCGCCGCTTGTAGTGCCGTTATCCGAGCTTTATACGAAGCTCGAAGCCGATCGGGTCTTGCGCATCCTGGCCGAAGTGAAGCGCGGGTACCTGGCGACGCTCTCCAACGATCGCCGGCAACTGCTCGCTGGGTACGAGCTCATCGAAGGAGCGCGCAAGGTTGTGGGAATTGGAAGCGTCGGGACCCGGGCCTGGGTCATGCTGCTAGTCGGGAAAGACGACTCCGATCACCTGGTCCTTCAGGCGAAAGAGACCGAACGCTCGGTCTTGGAGCAGTTCGTCGGTCCGAGCGAATTCCGGTATCACGGCGAGCGCGTTGTCAGCGGCCAGCGACTGATGCAGGCGACAAGTGACATCTTTCTAGGCTGGAACCGCGTACGCGAGCCGGACGGCAAGGAACGCGACTACTACGTCCGTCAGCTCCGCGACTGGAAGTGGTCTCCCGACTTCACCGTTCTTTCGGTGGCAGCCCTGAAGGTATGGGGACGGCTTTGCGGTTGGACTCTGGCTCGGGGTCACGCACGCTCTGGCGACTGCATCGCGATTAGCGCCTACCTCGGCCAGAGCGACAGCTTCGATCGCGCCATGGTGTCGTTCGCCGAGGCCTACGCCGACCAGAACGAGCAGGACTACGCGGCCTTCCAGAAAGCGGCAAGGACAAGAGGATCGCGGGAGTGACTGGGATCTGACCGATGTGACGCGGGCGGCGCCCCGGAGCACATCGAAATCGCCGATCAACCGCCGGGTCGAGGAGCCACCGTCCTTCGTAGGCTTGCGGCCGTTGCTACCGCTACAGTCAGCGGCAGCAACCACCACGCGATGATTCCTCGCTGATTCAGCGCCGCTGTGATCAAAAGTGCCACACCAACCGCCGCTGCAACGGTCCAGTCGTCGCCAACGATGAATCCGTACCAGAACCGAAAGAAGGCGCCGGCACCGGCGGCGACGCGTGACAGGGCAGTGCTCATCCAGCGACCAACCGCCTACGCTCGATCCGCGTATAGCTCAGCGCGATGAACGCATAGAACGCGAGCAGAGAAAGGATCGACAAGTCGCCAGAAGGCCATTCGACGCCCAGACCTTCGAGGGACCAGAAGGTGCCGAAGGTCGTGAGTAGGATGCCTACGACCAGCTGCAAGACACTGCGAGGGATCCGGTTGAAGACCGCCGCGAAGGCTGACCCCGCCGCGGCGGTGAGGACAAGCGCTGACGCGCCGCCAACGATGGCTGCGGTCATCTCGCGTGCGGCGAGACCGACCGAGACGACGATGAACGCTATCTCGACACCTTCGAGAAGCACTCCTTTCAGGGCCAGGACGAACGCCGTCCAGTCCACGCCCGTACCAACCCAGCGCTCCGAGTCGGTCACTCCTGGAATCTCCATCCCGGTGAGGCGCCGCGCGGCCACCCGCTTGATGCCTTTGCGCAGCCATTGGAGGCCGAAGACCAGCAGCAGCACGCCAATGACCAGCCGCAGGGGACCGATCGGCACTGAGCCCAGGGCCAGGCCGAACAGGGCTACTAACGCAACCAGCAGCGCAAAGCCAGCCGCGACCCCGAACCAAGTCGATCGCCAACCACGCGTCGCACCGACGCCGACGACGATGGCGACCATCTCAATGGCCTCGACTGCCGAGCCCAGGAAGGTGGTGACGAAGACACCCGCTGTTGCGCCCGTCATGTCTGGTGATAAACCCGCAGCTGGTTGACCCGATCCGACTGCGCGAACAGGTGGACCAGCAGCAGGCCTGTGACGAAGCCGCCGACGTGGGCTGAGTACGCCACGCCACCCGCGGTCGCGTCGCTGATCGATGCGAGACCGCTGAACAGCTGCACCAAGAACCACAGGCCGATGAAGATCCAGGCCGGCACTCGCGCCGCCCAGTAGAGGATCCCGAGAGGGATCAGCGTCCGCACATGGCTCGCCGGGTACAACAGCAGGTACGCGGCCAGCACTCCGGAGATGGCGCCGCTCGCGCCAAGACCGGGCAGGTTCGACCCCACTGAGGTTGCGATCTCGAGTGCGTTTGCGCCGAGACCACATATAAGGTAGAAGGCGAGGTAGCGAGCGCCGCCCATGGAACGCTCGACGTGGATTCCGAAGACGAACAGGAACACCATGTTGCCGACGATGTGCGCCCACCCCGCATGCAGGAACATCGAGCTGAACAGGGTCAGCCAGAACGGGTCGGGGGTGCCTGCGTAGACGGAACATTGGTGCGTGTACTCGCACGGAACGAGCGAGTAGGCGTTGATGAAGGAGTCAAGCTGCGACCCCTGCCCGCCCAGCGCCAGCTCATAGAAGAACACCAAGAAGTTGACAACGATCAGGCCGATGGTGACGACCGGCAGGTCGTCGGTCGGGTCAGCAACGTCGTCCGCGCGGTAGGGAATCATTCTGACTCCGCCTCAGACGACAAGTAATCAGCTGGAGCCTGGACCTCGATGACAGACTCGCCTGGTTCGTGGCGCTTCATGCCCTCGAGGTCGGCTTTGGACACCGCCAGAGTTGCTTCAGCTGCCTCGCGGTCCACATCCGCGATCAGCGAGATCGGAACCAGCAAGTCGTGCTTGATCGAGAGGTGGCGCGCCTCCAGGACGATGTAACGACCCTCCCTGTCGAAGTCCTTGATCTTTCCGAGGGCCGCGTCATCCGACGTCCAGACCTGCTGTCCGACCGCGAGGCGATTCCTGATGTGGCCGAGATCAACCTCGGACGTGACGACGGGCTCGCGGTTGAAGCCGCTTGGCTCCGTAGTCGTCGCGACCGTCCGTCCTTCCTTCTCGGCCACTCTGGTGTTTCGCGCCGGAGGAGTCTTGAACTCGGCTCCCACAGCACCTTTGAGCATCGTGAGGAAGATCTCACGGTCATCGACACTTCTCACCAACCGGTAAGGGACCCAGAGTTTTTTCTGATCGAACGCTCCGGTCCTCACCACCATCCAGCCATGGGTCTTGTCCGTCTCGTCGACGTAGCCGATTCTTGAGCCGTCGCAGTCGAAGACTGTGAGCCCTACCTTGACGGCCCGTCCAACGTCCTGACTGATTGTCCTATCCATCTGTTTGCGTTCTCCTCGACTGGAAATCGAGCCGCACGGTTGACTTGCGGCCGTACCGAATGGCGGCCTCGATTCGGTCCTCCAGCCGCCACATCGATTCGGCGGCCCACACCGTCTCGATCATCTCAGCGAGCTGGCCGTCGAGAGGCTTGGGCGGGTCAATCCAACGCTTCAACCTGATCACGAGTCCAAGGTATGTGCCTCTGCGCACTCTTCGCATCCGGCAAATCCATAGTTCCGTTTGCCTGTCGGTAAGTCATCCACTCCCGCACAACGACCCGGATGATGTTGGCGGCCGGAATTGCGATCAAGGCACCGAGAATGCCGAAGAGAAGACTTCCTGCCAGGAAGGCAAGGAACACCGCCAGTCCTGGCAGCTGATCGCCGCGCCCATAAATCAACGGGTTGAGTACGTTGCTCTCGATCTGGGAGTAGACGATGATGTACACGAGGATGAACACAGCTTTGAGGGGCGAGATCAACAGGGCCGCCAGGACGATTGGCACCGCACCGAGCTGGGCGCCGACCATCGGGATCAGGTCGAGGATCGCGAGCAGAATCGCGAGGGGTAACGCGTAGGGGATCCCGAGGATCCGCATGCCGACGTAGACGCTCACACCGGCGATGACGCTGATCGCCAGATTGCCCCGGATGTAACCGTCGATCGCCCGGGCTGAATGCTCCAGCACTCGGCGGGCAACTGGTTGATGCCGTACGGGAATGAGCTCGGTCGCACGGCGGACAATATCCCGGCCGTCGTGAAGAAAAAAGAAGCCCATGACGGCGACGCTGAACGCGGCCGTTATCGTGCCGATGGTGGCGACCGTCACCGAGGTGACCGAGCCAAGCGAGCCAGCCAGCTCTCCAGGAATTGCGTCGAGTTCCGGGCGAACGCTGACGACGAAACCGCCCAGGCCGAGCGGCCCAACGATCCTATCGAGGGCCTCGCTGAGGCCGCCTGGCTGCCGCAGTACCAGAAGGAGTTGACTGACCTGCTCGGCCAGCGCGGGCTCGACAACCGCCCCGATACCGGCGACTACAAGGATCAGCGCTAGATACACGAGCAGGATTGCGAGCGCCCGCGGCAAATGGTGACGAGACAGCCAGTCCACTGACCGGCTGAGGCCAATCGCCAGGAACAGCGCCAAGATGGTCCAGACGACGATCGTCTGCAGCTGGTAGATCAACCAGAGCGCCAGGGCAACCAGCATCGTGGTGAGCAACACCACCAGCACAAGCCGCGACAGCCTGGATAAGCTCATTGGAATGTCGCTCCTCGCCGCGTGGCTTTGACGGCGGCCCTCAGTTCGCGAGCCGCGAACCAGATCGCCAGCACGAAGTTGGCAACCTCCGTTCTTGTCAGCCCGTTGAGTTGGGTGTTCATCCTCACCTGAAAGGCGACGCGCCCGTGGGGGAACGGGCGCGTCATTCGGGAAGTTTCGATATCCGGTTACGACTGTGGCTGCATGGTCGTGGCGACCGCCCGCTTGACGTCGCTTTGGACACCGTGTATGCGGTAGGCGGCGTAGAGCCGAGTGGCGCCGCCGATGATGGCGTAGGCGCCGATCAGCCAGAGGATGGCCAGCGCACCCGTGCCGGGCCGGGCCGCGACCAGCACTCCGAAGGCGATCGACAAGACGCCGGACGCGGTCAGCCATCCAGCGCCCTTGACCACGTCGCGTAGGTCGAGGGAAGCGATGATTTCGAAAACACCGACGATGATGGCCCAGGCCGCGATGAGGTAGATCAGCGTCAGGTCGGTGAGACCAGGGGCGAAGAACGTGACGACACCGACGACGACCCCGACCAGGCCGCCGAGAACGTACGGGACCCAGTCGGTGCTGCGGTGCGCGAGCAGGTTGAGACCAGACGCGAGCGCGAACGCCCCGTAGACGAGCGCGAACGCGCCGAACAGCGCGGTCAGCACGACGAGCGAAACACCCGGCCAGAACAGCGTGATCGCGCCAAAGGCGATCGACGCCACACCGGCAACCCCGAGATATACGGCACTGCGAGAAATTGCTCTCTCCAACTCAAAGACCTCCTAGACCACTTCCTGGTAGTGATCGACCATGATTTACGGCCGCCTCTTGACGGCCTGACCACACGTTAGGCGTGGATCTGGAGAGGTCGAATCCGGGGAAGCCCTAGTTGTTTACGCGGCCGTTCGCGGAGGCACGGGCAGGTGAAGAACCCGCGCCCAATCGATCCGCGAGAACACCCAGATGCCCGCGATCGACAGCAGCTCGAGAGCGAGCCACTTCGGATCGTGCCAGTGGCGCGTGAGGATTCCACCCAGCTGGTCGTTGGCGCCTTTGGCCGCCAGAGCCAGCAGCGGATAGCTGACCATTCGCCCAGGCAGAAATCCCAACGCGACCGGCCACAGCTTTGCGCCGCTCAAGCCGGCGGCAATGAATAGATCGTTGGAAGGAATCGGCCCCAGCGAATAGATGAGGACGTCGAGGACGCCACGCCAGCCCGGACGTTGGTTCAGCCAGCTGCCGAGCGCGGCGACATTTCGCTGCCTTCGATCAGAAAGAAGCCGGCGCCCAAATCTTGCGCTCACGTAATACAGCCCGCACCGTCCTGCCGTCGACGCGAACGCACAACCGATGGCCAATGGCCACACAGGCAGCTGAAATGCGATCAAGAAGAACGCGACCACCGCCCAGGTGGGCGGCATGAAGTAGGGCACGACATTCAACGTGAAGACTGCGGCCCACGCGACCAGGAGCCACTCGAACGTGCTCACTGAAATGAATCTATCGAGCGATCCCGATCGGTCGAGTCCTGGGAAACCCCAGTTCGGAAGGGACTTGGGGATTCTCGATCACGCGAAGCAAGGGGTGCCTCGATTCAGCCGGTCAGCGCGTGTGCCTCCCGCTCCTCATGGGAATCGGCCAGCAGCATCGACCTTACGAGCTTGGCTCTCGAGTCGATGCCGAGCTTGCGATACA
Organism: Candidatus Nitrosopolaris sp.; assembly: GCA_035636885.1. Lineage (GTDB taxonomy): Bacteria > Chloroflexota > Dormibacteria > Dormibacterales > Dormibacteraceae > UBA10449. The sequence continues at coordinate 9,884 of DASPYG010000142.1, read as the reverse complement.
CCTTCGAGAGGTGGTACTCGACTGTTGCCGGACTGATGAAAAGACGATGGGCGATCTCTGTGTTGCGGGCTCCTTGCGCCGCCATCCCCGCGACCTGGGCTTCCTGTGGGGTCAGGTCGTCCTGGGTGTCATAAGTTCGCTTCCGCGCATGCTCCCCCGTGGCCGCGAGCTCGATCTTGGCCCGCTCAGACAGGTGGTCGACCCCGAGCTCGTCGAGCTGTTCATAAGCGGCCTGTAGCAGAGGGCGCGCATCACGCCGCCTGCCCTGACGACGCAACCATTCGCCGAACAGGAGCTGCGTCTTGGCGAGCTCGAAGTTCATCTTCGGGTTCGACAGCAGCTCGATCGCTCGGATGAACCCGGCTTCAGCTTCGGTGCCGGTCGCAGCCAAGGCTTCGGATCGTGCAAGCAGCGCGGCGGCAAGCGGTGTCTTGATCACTTCCACGTGCTGTGCAAGCTGTCCGAGAGCCGCATCCAGCATCCTTCGGTCGCCCCGCCTGACATCTGACTCGATCAGGTCGGGCAGGACCCTTGTCATGAGGATCTGGTCGATGCGGATCATCAGCTGGTGCTGGACTGCCTGTCCGCCGCTGCTCATGCGATCAAGTTAGGTTCCGGGGCCTCTCTTGCGCTTCTGTCTGACGACTGCTTTTTTTCGGCGCTGACCTCTCGAGATGACCGAAATGACTTAGTCGGCACTAAGTCGTCTCTCCCTCCAGCGGGCTCGGAGAGCGCTTCCGGATCCCCAGAGGAGCGCAGAATCAAGGCGGGGATGGAAGGGTCGCGGCTCATTGGACGCGAACTCGAGCTGAGTCAGCTCGCAACCGCGCTGCGGGAAGCGCCGGAGCGCGGAGGCGCCGTACTGGTCAGCGGCGCGCCTGGCATCGGAAAGACCTCGCTTCTCAACGCCGCCGCCGCCGATGCTCGAGGGCTTGGCTGCAAGGTGATCGCGGTAACCGGTCTTGAATGCGAGGCTCAGCTTCCATACGCCGGACTGCAGCTGCTTCTGCAAACCGTCATGGCATCAGCCGGCACGCTGCCCGATCCACAAAAGGCTGCGTTGTTGACGGCATTGGGCATCCAGTCCGCCTCCTCGGCGCCCGAAATGTTCCTGGTCGCCCTGGCGACCCTCAATCTGATCGATGATGTCGCGGCCGATCAGCCGGTCGTCCTGATCGCAGACGACGTTCAATGGCTCGACGACCCAACCTCGTCAGTACTCACCTTTGTCGCCGTTCGTCTTGAGTCGACCCGGATTCTGCTGCTGATCGGCTTGCGTGGTGGGTTCGACACCCCCCTTCGATCCGCGCACCTGCCAGAGATTCGTGTGGGGCCTCTGAGCGATATGGCCGCGAGAGAGCTGGTCGACGCCGTCGCTCCAGACCTCGAGCATCCGACACGTCGCCGAATTCTCGCTCAGGCGCTCGGCAACCCACTGGCGCTGGTCGAACTCCCCCGGGCGTTGAGGGAGGAGACCGTTCAACAGACCGACCATGACGGATTGCCGTTGACCGACCGACTGGAGCGCACGTTCTCCGCTCAAGCGAAGCGTCTGCCCGAGAACACTCAATCCGTCCTGCTGCTCGCCGCCCTTGACGACGAACCCAGCCTCGGCGAGGTACTGGCTGCGGCTCGCATCCAGTCAGGCGACGAAGTCACTGTCGATGTTCTGGCGCCGGCGCTGGACTCAGGCTTGGTCTCGATCGCCGGCGCCAAGGTTCATTTTCGACATCCGCTGATCAGATCCGCGGTGGACCAGGCGGCCACTCCCGCACAGCGACGGGCCGCGCACGGCGCACTGGCTCAGGTCGTCGCGGACCCAGACCGCCGTCCCCGGCATCGTGCGGCGTCAGTCGTGGGCACAGACGAAGACGCCGCGGCCGACCTGGAGGGAACGGCAGCTCGCGCGCAAGAGCGCGGCGCGCCCACAATTGCGCTTCGCGCTCTCGAGCTGGCGGCGTCGCTCACCCCGGACGGGTCGGTCCGGGCGCGCCGCCTGCTGGCGGCGGCCGAGATTGCATTTCAGCTGGGAGAGCCGTCGGCCGTGGGTCGCCTGCTGGATGCAGCGGCTCGGTTGGATCTAACGCCGCACGACGTTGCGCGGATGACTTGGCTGCGCGAGATCTTCCACGACGGCGTGCCCGGCGACCCGCACGCAATCACAAAGCTGGTGGCCGTCGCGCGCGATGCGGCAGCCCAGGGTGACCGGAACCTGGCGCTCAATCTTCTGCAGGGCGCCGCTCTTCGCTGCTGGTGGACAGATCCCGGCATGGTTGCGAAAGCACTGGTCATCGAGGCGGTAGCGCAGATCGCCGGTGACGAGCCGGATCCGCGCGCCCTCGAGATCCTTTCTGTGGCGGCGCCGGTCGACGCGGCGGACCGAATATCGAGAGGTGTGCGGGAGGCCGCGGCCCTCGACGACGTGGACGCCTCTCGAACGCAGCTCCTGGCATTCGCCGCGTTCGCGGCCGGTGATATCGACCAATCGATCGCGCTGATGGATCGCGCGGCTCCCTTGCTGCGCGCGCAAGCACGACTTGGCCTGCTGGCGCAGCTCCTCATAGTGCGCGGATGGGCGGGCATCAACACCGGTCAATTCAGCCGGGCTACGCGAGAACTCGAGGAAGGCAATCGCCTGGCGGTCGAAACAGGTCAACCGATCTGGATCGCGATCAGCCAGAACGGCCGCGCCGCCTTATTGGGGCTCAGAGGCGAAGAACGACAGGCGCAGGAAATCCTTACCGAAACAGCCGAGCGGATCGTGGCGCTGCGGCTGTCCATGGTCCTCGCAGGAATCGAGCTCGCGCGCGGCCTGACCGGGCTTACCGCTGGGCGGCATTCCGAAGCTTTCGACCATTTCGCCCGGATGTTCGACCCCGACGGCGCCGCCTACCACGAGTACGTGGCGAATGCGGCCGCACCCTATGTGATCCAAAGTGGGGTCAGCGCAGGGCGACGAGAGGAAGCCCGCCGGATGATGAGCCTTCTCGAGGCTCTTGGAAATCGGACGCCCGCGACCATGGTGCACATCGGCATCCGATTCGGGCGTGCCGTGCTGGCTGACGATTCGGAGGCGGAAAGGCTCTACGAGCTGGCCCTCAACGCCGAGCCGAAGTGGGCGTTCGACTACGCGCGGCTGCAGATGGCCTTCGGCGCCTGGCTGCGGCGCCAGCGCCGGATCACCGAGTCGAGGCCGTACCTGCGAGCGGCTCGAGATGCGTTCGAGGCCCTGGGGATGCATCCCTGGGCGGACAAGGCGCGCGCGGAGCTGCGTGCTTCAGGCGAACGGATCGCCGAGACGACCCGTGCGCCTAACCAGCCGCTGTCCCCGCAGGAGATGCAGATCGCGCAAATGGCCGCATCCGGGCTGTCGAATCGAGAGATCGCGGACCGCCTGTTCCTCTCACATCGCACAGTGGGCGCGCACCTGTACCGGGTTTTCCCGAAGCTCGGGATCGCGTCCCGATCTGAGCTTGCCCGGGCTCTCGCCTCGACCGAACCCGCGCTCACGAATTAGACAGGATCTGTACCTCGAGCGGCTGAAGCGTCACTCGACTGGTCATCACCGGGCCGGTTCCGTGGGTGCCATCGGCTTCAGACACGGAAACTCGGTCGAACACTCGCAAGGGTTCGGACGCCGTCGGCGTGGCACGGTTGCTGTACTTGACCGCCAGTTGATCTCCTGCCTGGTGCATCGAAGCATCGACGACGACGTAGAGGTTCTGGGTCATGGCCGAATGCGTATTGGCGACGATGAGCACCTCCTCGTCGGCCAGGATGCGGGAAAAAGCGACGACCCCGTGGGGCATGGTCGAGAGACCGTAGTTGACGCCGTCACCCGAGATTGGACGCGGGTACGGCCTTCCGTAGCGCAACGCAGGCAAGGCGTTTCGGACGGCTGTCAGGTCTTTGATCGCGTGGTAGAAAGGCCCCTTCTGATTCAGGCCAGGTCCACCCCACATCGCCTCGCGGACGGCGGCGTCGCTCCCAGCGCCGTGCAGACCTTGCTCGGTCCCGTAATAGACGGCCGGGATGCCCGGGAGTGCGAACAGCAGGGCGAGCGCGAGCGTCACCTGGTCGTCGTAGGGGTGCGATCCATCACTTTCCACGTAGCGCAGCCTCTGCTTGACATCGTGGTTGTCGAGGAAGGTCACGAAGTAGCGAGTGGCGTCACCATGCGAGCTGATGACCTCACCCTCGATCCGCCGGCGCTGCTCGAACATCGAATAGAGCCCGGTGGGACTTGCGAAACCTTTGACGATCGGTGGCAGAGCGAAGTAGAGCGGGTAGTCGAGCGCGGCGTCGACCCCGACCATGTCGTCGGCGTCGCCCGCCGTGCGCCCGATGAACCTGGCGATGTCCTGCTCCGCTTGAGCATCGAAGACCTCGCCAAAAGTGAAGAAGTTCTTCTTGCCGACAGTCTCGGCGAATTCCCGCATCGCGTTGCCGAAGACGCGGGGTAGGCCGCCGTGCAGGTAGCGCAGCGTGTCAATGCGAAACCCGTCGACGTCCCATCTGGCAATTACGTACTGGTACACCTCGACCAGCGCCCGCTGGAGGTCGCCGTCCTCGGTACGCATCTGCTTGAGCGAAACGAAGTCGCCGAATGTGTCGGGCATGCCGGGGCCCGGAACTCCCTGCCTGCGAAAGAAAGTGTTCCGCTGGAGCTCAACCGGCCAGACCAGCGCGTCTCGAGTTGGATTGGTGATGCTTGCGATCTCCTCGGCGGCTGAGGAAGTGCCCGAGGCGTCGCGCCAGTGCACATGGAGCGGTGTGGCGGAGTAGCTGTGCTGGGCCCCACCCGACATGGCGGACAGAGCGTCTCCATCCGCGCCGTCGTACGCGAACACGTCGCCCACGTGATTCAGGACGATGTCGAAGATCACATAGAGGCCGGCTTCGTGAGCTGCATCAACCAGGGCCCGCAGCTCCTGATCCGCATTCTCCGGAACCATTGCAAACCGTGGCTCGGCGCGCAGGAAATCGTGGATGCCGTAGCCGTGATAGCTGAATCTGTCGAAGGGCAGGTTCTTGAGGACCGGGCTGAGCCAGATTGCACCGGCGCCGAGATCTTTGAGGTAATGCAGGCCGGCCTGCACGCCCGCGAACGTGCCGCCCTGATAGCCGTCGAAGGTCGGGTCGTCCCAAGGCTGGTGGCGAGGAAGTGCGTCGGGCCGGTTGAAGCGGTCGACCATGAGGAAGTAGATCCACACGTCTCGCCAATCAGCTGGAGAGGGCGTGAGCCCGGAAGCCCGGGCCTCGTTGACGACACGTCTCACACTCGGCTCCGACAGCGACCCTGGGCTATAACCAGTCATATCGTGATCGAACTCAGAGTGAGCTCAAAAGAGCCAAGTTGCTAAGGCAGACCCACACTAAACCGATCGTCGCAGCTTGCACCGCCATGAGAGCGAATCGGAAGGTGATTCGAGAGGCGGGCGCTCCTTGCTTGATCCGAAACGCCGCCAGACCCAACGCTGCAGCGGCGGCAGCGGTAAGGAGCATCTTGGCACCCAACAGCAGAGCGAGCCCACCTTGGTTCAGCAGATGAGCGCTCATGGCCATGGATTCAACGGTCCCCCGCGCGTTGTCGACAGCGGTGGTCACCACGTCTACGGCTTGGGCGGCGACTAACAGGGAGGTCCAGGTCGCAGCCTGTCGCACTGCAACGAATCGTGCATCCGGCAGCTGGACGGCTTCCATACCACGACACTAGCCGCCGCCCTTGGGAGGTCGCGTCCGGGGAAGCCCGAGTCTTGTTTCGGCGCCGGCTCGTGCGAGCGCACAATCATGCCGGGATGGGGGCCCGGGCTCTGGTGGGGCGCGAGACGGAGTTTGCTGTGCTCGAGGCGGGCTTGCGGAGGGCAGTCGAGCACGGAGGCGCCTTCCTGATCACGGGTCCGCCAGGGATCGGCAAGACCTCACTTCTCAACGCAGTCGCGGCGGAGGCGCGAAGCCGTGGCTACAACTCGCTCGCGGTGACTGGTCTCGAATCCGAGGCTCAGTTTCCATATGCGGGACTGCATCAGCTTCTGCAAACCGTGATGGCGTCGGTCGACAAGCTCGCGCCTCCGCAAAAGGCGGCGCTGCTCACGGCCCTCGGTATGACAGCCGGACCGGCGCCGGATGTCTTCCTGGTCGGCCTGGCCACGCTCAATTTGATCGATGAGGCGGCCGCCGAGAAGCCGACGGTACTGCTGGCGGACGACGCTCAGTGGCTGGACGGCCCGACGTCTGCCGTCCTCACCTTCGTGGCGCGCCGGCTCGAGTCAACCAGCATCTTGCTCCTGGCTGGCCTGCGGGAACGATTTGACAGCCAGCTCCGATCTGCCGGTCTGCCGGAGGTTCACATCGGACCTCTCGACGATGCGGCCGCGACAGAGCTGCTTGACTCGATTGCTCCGAGTCTAGGGCCGGACGTGCGCCGGCGAATCCTCGAGCAGGCCGCGGGCTACCCGCTTGCCCTCGTTGAACTGCCGCGTGCGCTGACTGAACACGCCCACTCTCCGCTAGGCACCGTGCCATTGACCGAGCGCCTGGAGCGAACATTCTCAGCCCGGTCCGCAACGCTTCCCACAGACACCCGGATTGCTCTGCTGCTCGCCGCCCTGGACGACGATCCGAGCATGGCCGAAGTATTGGCGGCGACTGGCATTCAGGCCGGTGGAGATGTGACTGTCGACGTTCTGGAGCGGGCGCTCGATTCCGGTTTGATCACGCTTGCGGGCGCCAACATTCGGTTCCGTCATCCACTCATTCGATCTGCGCTGGAGCAGGGCGCAACTCACGGACAGCGACGGGCCGCCCACCTTGCACTTGCCCAGGTCATAGCGGATCCAGACCGCCGCGCTTGGCACCGCGCCGCTTCGGTGGTCGGTACTGATGAGGCTGCTGCCGCAGACCTGGAGGCAACCGCTGCCCGAGCACAGGATCGAGGCGCTATCGCCACAGCGCTCAGCGCTCTGGAGCTGGCGGCATCCCTGACACCAGACGGCACGGCTCGAGCGAAGCGGCTCCTGGCAGCGGCTGAGCTGGCTTTTCAACTTGGACAACCCGCGGTTGTCGGTCGGCTACTCGACGAGGCGGCCAAACTGGACCTGACGCGTCACGACATGGCGCGCATGAGCTGGTTGCGCGAGATCTTCTACGACGGATCGCCAGGGACTGCGGAGGCAATCCTGAAACGGGTCACCGTTGCCGAGGAGATGGCGGCACTGGGCGATCGCAACCTTGCGCTTCACCTGCTCGGGGGAGCAGCTCTCCGGTGCCGGTGGGCGGAACCCGAGTCGGAAGCACGGGCCAGCGTCGTGAAAGCTGTTGAGCAAATCTCTGGCGAGGAATGGACTCCTACGGCGCTCTCGATACTGTCGCTGGCCGCCCCGCTGGATTCAGGGGCGCGCGTTTCGCGGGAGGTCGCTCAGGCCGCGCTCGTGGAAACAACCGACGGACAGAGAGCGCAGCTCCTTGCCTTCGCTGCATACGCAGTGGGTAACATCGCCCAATCGATTGAACTGATGAATCGCGCGGCTGCCTTGCTGCGTGTGCAGGGACGGTTGAGCCTTCTTGCGCAGGTGCTAACGGTGCGTGCGTGGGCCGGGATCAACACCGGCAACTTCACGGACGCGACGCGCGACGCAGAGGAAGGAGGTCGGCTGGCGATCGAAACGGAGCAACCGATCTGGATCGCGTCCAGCCGCATCTACCGCGCCATTTTGGTGGGACTGCGGGGCGAAGAGCGCGTTGCAGAGCAGCTCATCACCGAGGCAGCCCAGCCGCTCATGTCGCTCGGGTCGTCCTTTATCCTGAGCGAAGCGGAATTCGCCCGCGGAATCACGGCGATGACAGCCGGACGCTACTCCGACTCGCTCGACCACTTCATTCGGATGTTTGATCCCGAAGAAGCCATGTACCACGGGATCGTCTCCCAGGGCGCTGCATGCTATGTGGTCGAGGCCGGGGTGCGGGCCGGGCGGCACGAGGATGCCCGGCGAATGATGGCTTTGCTCGAGGCCCTGTCCAAGCGCACCCCAGCAACGCTCATCCACGCCGGGGTGCGCTACGGAAGTGCGGTCCTGGCCGATGATTCGAAGGCCGAGGGCCTCTATGAGTTGGCGCTCAAGGCTGACCCAAAATGGCCGTTCGACCGTGCGCGGCTGCAGTTGTCGTATGGCAGCTGGCTCCGAAGGCAGCGCCGTATAACGGAGTCAAGACCCTACTTGCGAACAGCTCGGGACACCTTCGAAGCGCTCCGGGTGCATGCGTGGGCCGACAAGGCGCGGGCGGAGTTGCGCGCCTCTGGCGAACGTCTCGCTGAGCCGACCAAGGCGCCTCGCCAGTCGCTGTCGCCGCAAGAACTGCAGATCGCACAGATGGCCGCATCTGGACTTTCCAATCGCGAAATCGGCGACCGATTGTTCCTTTCGCACCGGACTGTCGGTGCTCACCTCTACCGGGTGTTCCCAAAGCTCGGGATCGCATCCCGATCTGAGCTTTCAGCTTCGCTCGCAAGCCTGTAGCCCGCCCTCAAGCAATCATCGACCTGGCGAGACTCCGGTCAGTCCGAACCGTGGCTCGCACAGGACTACGGGTTCCCCGTGTAGGAGCCTCATCGTCCTCTTTAGCCCAAGCCCGCCCGTATTCAGCCCTGCGCGACTGAGATTTTGATCCTCCTATAGATGTCAAGGGGCAATTTCAGGCCTTCATGCGGCACTGCGAATGACCTCCTCGCGGGGGCCGACCAAGGTCCTGTAGACCTCCCGCGCCACGTATCTCTTTAGGCAGCGGAAGATCTCCTTCTTGGATTTGCCTTCGGCCTTGCGCTTCGCGAAGTAGGCCTTGGTGGCCTCGTCATGTCGCAGCCTGACGATGACGATGTGGTGTAACGCTGCGTTGGCTTGACGGTCGCCGCCGCGATTGAGCCGGTGACGCTGCACCATACCGGACGAGGCCGGAATCGGCGATGCGCCGCACAGCATTGAGAAGGAAGCTTCGGAGCGAAGTCGGTCACCGCTGTCCCCGGCCGCCAAGACCAGGGTCGCTGCAACATCCTGGCCGACGCCGAATAGTTGGCGCAGCTGTGGGACGAGCCGGACGGTGAGGGCGTCGAGCTCTTTCTCAAGTGAACGGACCTCCTGGTCGAGCACGACGTATCGGCGGCACATCGAGCGCAGGGATAGCTTGATGGCCGAGGTCGGGTCGGACGCTCTGTCGACCCGATAAGCGCTGCAAGTCCGGACCAGAGCTGGCGTCTTCAGGTTGCGCAGCTGTTCGCGAATGGGGTCGGGCGCCATCACGACGAGACCCTTCACCGCGTTCACCGCTTGAGTTCGCGCCTTGATTGCAGTCTGCTTGGCGATCTTGAGCGCTCTGACCATCTCCACGCCGGCATCGCCGGCCTTGGGTACGGCTGTGGCCCTGCCCGAGAGCACCGCACCCGCAGCTGCGTCGGCGTCGATGGGATCGGACTTGCCTCCAAAGCGTCGATCCCGGCGCACCGGACGGAGCACCTCGATAACCGCTTGGCCTTGGGCGCGGAGAAATCTGGTCAGACCAGCGCCGTAACTGCTGGTGCCCTCAATGCCAAACGTGACGACTGGCCCGAATTCTTGTGCCCACGCCAAAAGGCCGGCGTAGCCGCGTGGGTCGGTTTCGATCTCGAGCTGGCCGAGGTGGCGGCCCAGTCCATCTTTCGCTCTGGCGATATGCGAGTGCTTGTGGGTGTCGACTCCTACGGTCACGTTTGGTGGAACGTCTGCGATACTCAGTGCTGCCATCGGCCTCCTCTGCTGGATGGATTGGTGGTCGGCAGCCGGGCGCGCGGACACTACTGCGATGGGGCTCTTACCAGCCTCCTATCAGGTCACTGCTCGCTCGGCGCCGTCTTC
>DASPYG010000141.1:0-3777 GCA_035636885.1 Candidatus Nitrosopolaris sp. | reverse complement strand
TCCAGCCGGCCACGCCGGTGGGCAGATCTCCGAGCTGCGCGTAGCTTGAAGCCAGGAGACCCTTGGTCAGCGTGCGGAACGGCGCCATGTTGGTCACCATGGCGAGTTCGTCGCCGCGCTCGAGCGGGAGTTTCGCCGAGGAGGCGTCGTCCTTTGCCATGGTCGCCGAGCCGAACATCACGTTGGCCGCGACGACGCACGCATATGCGCCAAGCCCCTCGGCACGCGCCGAGCACTGGAACGCCTGCTGCGCTGCCCTGTCGAGCTCGCCGCGTTCGTAGTTGACGGCCGATCGCGTTATGTCGATGTCGATGCGCGACATCTCATCGGCGCGAGCGGCCTGCTGCGCGCCGCGGGCCACGATCTCCTCGGCGGCATCGAACTCGCCAAGTCGCGCGTACGTCATGGCGAGGAAGTCGGCGATCATCGCGTTCGAATGCGGATCGGTGTTCTGGTCTATGTCGTTGAGCGCGGCCTGCATCTCGCGCACCCCTTCGCGCAGCCGGCCTGTAAAGGCGGCGCCGGCGCCCATCATCGCCCGCGGCAATGCCGACGCGCGAGCGTCCTTTAGTGACCCTGCGATCGCGATGGCGCGCTCCGTCGCGCGCTCGAGGTCTGGGCTCGTCTCGGGGACCTCGCCGCGCTGGCGGCGAAGGTAGGCAATCCAGAAGTAGGCCTCGCCAAGGAGCTTGGCCTCGGCGTTCTCGCCGGAAGCCACCGCCAGCTCCAGCTCATCGACCTCACGCCCGCTCGTCCTGAATCCCCACGAAGCCTTAGCCCCGCCTACGGCCGCTCGCAGCCGCAGCTCGCCCTGCCGGTCGTCAGCCAGGCCGCTCGCGCGGCTGAAGAAGCCGATCGCCTCGCGGTTGGCAAAGCGCTCGAGTGCGTGATCCCCCGCCATCACCAGGTACTCCGCGGCGCGGGCGTTCTCGCCGGCTTGCTCCAAGTGCAGCGCGAGCACGCTCGCGAGCTCGCGCTCGCGGTCGGGATGCTGCGCGAAGATGGCCTCGGCGGCGGCGCGGTGTAGGGCGCGGCGGTCCTGCTTGAGGAGCGAGGCGTACGCCGCCTCCTGCACGAGGGCGTGGCGGAAGAGGTACTCGAGCTCGGGCTGCAGGGCGGCGATCTGGATGAGGCCGCTAGCCTCCAGGCGGCCGAGCTCCTCGCGCGCGCTCATTGCGTCTTCGACCCTAAAAGCCTTTCGAGGATTGTGACGCCGAACTGGCGGCCGATCACCGAGGCGACGCGCAGAGTACGCCGGCTCTCGGCGGGCAGGCGGTCGATGCGCGCAAGCAGCAGGCCGTGTAGCGTGTCGGGGATTTCGATTCCGGCAACTTTATCGGCGGCGACCCAGCGGTCGCCCTCACGGGCGACCGCGCCGCGGTCGATGAGCATGCGGATGACCTCCTCGACGAAGAAGGGATTGCCCTCGGCCCTGGCGAGAATCAGGTCGCGCGTCTCAGCGGCCAGCGATTCGATGGTGAGCAGGTTGCTGACCAGTGTGCGGCTGTCATCGATGGACAGCGGGTCAAGGCGCATCTCGGTGAGGGCGTCGCCGTAGATCTCGCGCGCGCCCGCGATGAGCCGCCAGCCGACTGCGGTGCGCTCCTGACGCGAACTCAGGATGAAGAGGATCGGCAGGCCGGCCACCGTCGGCAGCAGGGTGAGGAGCGAGTCGGTGGACGCGGGGTCGGCCCAGTGCAGGTCGTCGCACACCATTGCCACTGGGCCGGCCGAGGCTGCCGCGCGGACGACCTGGATGGCTGCCGCGTTGTAGCGCTTGATGGTCTCGACCTCGAGGTTGGAGATGCGGGCTCGCGTGTCGGGGCTGAGCTTCAGGGACAGCAGGTGGCCGAGGTAGGCGTAGTTCTCGCGCCAGTCCTCAGCGGCATTGGACTGCAGCAAGGATTCGAGCGCATGCGCCACCTGGGGCTCGTCCGTGGTCTCGGTCACGCCGATGAGGGAGCGGACGAGGTCCAGCAGCAGGTGGTAGGGCATGGTCTCGCCGTACGAGAGGCAGCGGCCCTCGACCCAGCGTGGGGGGTCGTCTTGGCCCTGGAGGCTCGTGCGGAGTTCGGCGAGCAGGCGGCTCTTCCCCATCCCAGGCTCGCCGAGGATGCAGGCGACGCGACCCTGCCCGGCTTTGACTATCTGGAACAGCTGCTCGAGCTGGCGGAGCTGCGAGTTGCGGCCGACCATCGGCGAGCTGACACCGGCGAGGCCGCGGCTGTGCACGGCGCCTGCTTTGATGCTGGTGATCTCGTAGGCGCGGACGGGTGCCGATTTGCCTTTGAGCTCGAGCTGACCAACGTCGACGGCCTCGACGAGCTCGCTGACGAAGCGGTGGGTGGCCGCGGTGATGAGGACGCTGCCGGGGCGCGCGGCGGCCTGCATACGGGCGGCCACGTTGACGGTGTCACCCATCGCGGTGTACTCGGAGGCGGTCTCGGTGCCAACGATGCCGACCACCACCGGGCCGGTGTTGATGCCAACCCTCACCCGAAGCTTGTCAGCCTCTGAAATGTGGTTGCTCGCGTCGAGCTCGTCGATGGCGCGAACTAGGTGGAGGCCGCAACGCACGGCGCGCTCGGGGTCGTCCTCGTGGGCGGTTGGGGCCCCGAAGAAGGCGAGGACTCCGTCGCCCATGAGGCGGGCAACGGTGCCGCCGTAGCGCTCGATGGTCCGGTTCATGCGCTGGAAAGCCTTGCCAACGAGGGTGGTCCAGTCCTCGGGATCGAGCCTCTCCGCGATTGAGGTCGACCCCGCAATGTCGGCAAACAGAACCGTGATCGGGCGGCGCTCGCTGACTCCGGCTCCTCGCGCTCGATCGTCAGCAGCTGAAATGGTCATCCCGAGGAAATGCTAAGGCCGACGCTGCAGTGAGTCCCGCAAGCCTGCGTCAAGGCTGGAACTCGATTGGGATGCCTATCGGCACCGACGGGTTGATCAGGACGATAGCCGCGTTGATACTTCTGGCCGGAACGAAGACACCTTGAGCCTGATGGGTTACGAAGGTAGCGGGCGCAGCACGATCGGGCCATCGTTCAACGGCGTTCCAGCCTGTAAATGCAGGCAATGCCGGACCCTCGCCCAGGCGTAGAACGGCTGGTTGGATCGGCTCTTTCTTCTGGATCGCTTCTGGGTCCTTGTTCCGTAGAGGCACCAGGAGCTGGCTCGCCAGCAATGCTTTGTACATGGCGATTCGGGAAGTTGGAGTATCGCTGGCGGCGACTTCGTGGATGGCGCGGACTAAGTCGTGATTGGTTCGCTCGATTTTGAAAGGATAAGCGGTGACCCGCAACTGAACTGCCCTGGGTTTGATGGAGGTTCAGAGGGGTGTCCTGACTTCGATGGAGCCGGATTCTTGGACTCGGCGTCGAATTGGATCGACTTCTGCCGTCCTTCAGCAGGATGGCCCGCTCCAGCTAGTGGCCTGAGGCCCTCTAAAGGGATCCGAACCGGCAATCCTGCTGCTGGGCTTCCCAAACCTAACCTGAAAGCCGTTGAATTAGCCTCTTGCCATGTCTAATGTGCTCGAGCCTACCCCGAAGGAGTTCCGGGCGGTGATGGAACGTGTCCTTGACTTTTCGGAAACGGTACTCGCCCGGGGAGCGGGAGCACGCGCGTCCGACTCGTCCCGAATCGACGAGATGCTCACCCGGCTCGATGAGAAGGAGCCGGCCCGCGCCGATCTGGACGAGCTGCTGACGACCTTGGCCGCGGCGGCCGCCACAGGCAGCGACCACCTGCATCCGGGATTTCTCGCGTACGTTCCCATCG
>DASPYG010000140.1:0-11769 GCA_035636885.1 Candidatus Nitrosopolaris sp. | reverse complement strand
TGAGAACGATCGGATTCGCTGATGCTGAGTTCAAAAATTGGTCGGGGTCCCGGGATTTGAACCCGGGGCCTCACCGTCCCGAAATCTAGGCGGTCTCGTACACCGAGATCGATTTCGAGGGTTTTGAGTTCATTTCGAGTCAAGGCCCGACGATTTTCAGCCGATTTCAGACACCAAATTCGCTTGGATTGCTACATGAACTGGTACATCTCGAGTGCGACGTCGGTTATAGCTCGGCCGCCTCTCCCGCTGGGGCGGCGAGGGCGAAAGCGGTGGCCCAATGGCCCCTAGGTTTGACAATTCTGGCAAGCGACTGTTGACCAGGCTGTCGCTATATAGGCAACCGTCACGCTTCGGGAGACGCGCCGACCTCGGCACAGGGTGGGGAAGAGGTGGGGAGACTAGGTCGGACGGCTCCCCGATCTCAGGCGGGCTCCCTCCGAGCGCTCCCTCGAGCGATCGATATGGTCGAGCATCGCCGCCTCGGCGCCGCCGGCGTCGCCGGCCCGGATTGCATCAAGAATGTTTTCGTGCTCGATCATCGTTGCTGCGCCGATGGCCATCGTGTAGTAGTGGTGATACAGGCGATAAAGGCGCAGGTGCGAACGCAGGCGCCGCAGGGTATCGCTCAGCAGCCCGTTGCCGGACGTGCCCGCGATCGCTTCGTGGAATCGCGCGTCCTGCATGGCAAAGGCGCTGTAGTCGTGGTACGTGCCCCCGTCAGACCCGCTGCTGGTGGCGACCAATCGGCGCATCTCGGCGAGCTCGCGTTCGAGCACGCGTAGAACCTTTTCGTCGCGGCGTTCGGCTGCGCGGCGCGCCGCGAAAGGCTCTAGCAGCCGGCGAACGTCGTAGAGGTCGTTGAAGTTCTTGGTGTCCAGCATCGGGGCCACTGAGTAGCCCCGCAGCGGCTCCTTGACAACCAGGCCGTCCATCTCCAGCCGGGCGAGGGCCTCCCGCACCGGTGTTGGCGAGACGTTCAGCTGGCGCGCGACCAGGTCGATGTTGACTCGAGCGCCTGCCTCGATGTGCTGGTCCATGACCAGCTCCATAACCGCCTCATAGACGCTGTCGGTCAGGGTCTGACGGGAAGGCGGCAGAGGAAGGGCCTTCTCGCTCATTGCCGGCTGAGGTCGAAGACCTCCTCCATCGGAGCCCACCAATCGCCTGCCCTTGCTTCGGGCGCAGGCTGTTGGAGGCCCCGCATCAGCTCATCCCACTCGCGGTAGCGCGGATCCTCCGCCAGCTTTGGGAAATCGCGCTCGGGAGTGAATCCATCGACCGCCTCCATGTACATGAACAGCCGGCGACCGACAAGATAAATCCTTATCTCAACGATTCCGACCTCTCGCAGGCGGGCGATCACCTCTGGCCACGCGTCGCGATGGTATCGGCGGTAGCGCTCGACGATCTCTTCGTCATCCTTGAGCATCAGCGTCATCCCGTAGCTCTGCATTCCAACTCCCTTTCAGCTGAGCCGAGCCATGATGGCTTCGCTCATTTCGTCATATCGATGAGTGTTCAGCAACTCGCCCACGATCGCGTGGTTGCGCATCACTAGGATGCGGTCGGACAGGCGGATCACCTCAGGCATGTCGCTCGAGATGAGCAGGATCGACTTGCCAGTGGCGGCCAGGTCCCAGATGAGCTCGTGCAGCGCGTTCTTGGTGTTGATGTCGATGCCCACCGTGGGTTCGTCGATGATCAGGATCTCCGCCTTGGCCGTCAGCCATTTGGCGATGCTGACCTTCTGCTGGTTGCCGCCCGAGAGCGTTCCCACCGACTGCGACAGCGAATGCGCGCGGACGTCGAGCTGACGGAGGGACGGAAGGATCGCCGCGTCCTCTTTCGAGCGCGTGATCCACTGGCCGAACGAACGCAGGCGCCGCCAGATCGTGATCGATGTGTTGGCACGAACTGAGTGGAGAAGGATGAGACCCTCCTGCTTGCGGTCCTCGCTCACATACCCGAAGCGGTACTTCTCGAGGGCCTCCCGGAAGCTCTTGATGTGCGTTATCGCGCCCCGCACCCGAATCTCACCACCGGTCGCCTTGATCTCACCGACCAGCGTTTTGGCCAGACTTGAGCGTCCGGCTCCGACCAGGCCGTAGAGGCCCAGGACCTCGCCTTTTCGGAGCACAAGGCTCAGCGCGGCGTCGCCACCGTTCGTGGTCAGCCCTGCCACCGTCAGCACCGGCTCGCCCGCAGCAGGTTTAGCTGGCAGCTCGGCGATCACCTCGGCGCGTCCGATCATGTAGGTGACGAGCTGGTCTCGATTGAGGGTTGCCACAGCGACGTTCGCGGCGGCATTCCGTCCATCGCGGAGCACGGTGACGCGGTCGCACAGCTCGAACACCTCTTCGAGCTTGTGACTGACAAAGACGAGGGCCACGTTGTGCCGGCGCAGGTCGCCCAGAGTCCGGAAGAGATAACCAACCTCGTGGGGGGTGATGGCCGCCGTGGGTTCGTCCATGAGGAGGATGCGGGCCTGCAGCGATAGCGCCTTGGCGATTTCGACGAGCTGCATCTGCGCCACGCTCAGCTCCGCCACCGGCGTCGCCGGCGCGGCGTCGAGCCCGACCATCTCGATCCACGGCCTGGCCAGCCGGTTGATCGCGGCGTGATCGACCAGCTGGACCCCGCGGGTCGGGATCCGCTCCAGAAGGATGTTCTCCGCCACAGTGAACTGAGGGATGAGGTTGCGCTCTTGATGCACGACGCTGATCCCGGCGGCCAGCGCCGAACGCGGTGAGGCAAAGCGCACAGGGCTGCCGTCGAGCCGGATCTCCCCTTGATCGGGTTGATAGACGCCCGTCAGGATCTTGATCAGGGTGCTCTTGCCCGCTCCGTTCTCGCCGAGCAATGCGTGGATCTCGCCGGCACGCAGGCGAAGCGAGACGTCGTCGAGCGCGACCACGCCCGGAAACTGCTTGCGGATGCCCGAGACCTCCAGCCGTACCTCCGGCGTGGTTGGATTCGGCTCGGCGCTCATCGCGTGGTCCCACCGAGGCGCGTCGTGCTGATCCTGAGGAAAGCCCTGATGTCGCTCAGGCGCGTCCGTCCCAGGACGACGGCCCCGAGAATCAGCGCGCCGATGAGGAACTGAACCCAGAAGGGATCCGCGCTGACGAGCACAAGCCCGTCGTCAATCAGCGAGATGAGGACCATGGCCAGCACGGTGCCGAGCACGGGTGCGCTTCCGCCGGCGAGCGCGGCGCCGCCGATGATCGGACCGGCGAATGAGGGAAGGACCCACGTGGCTCCGATGGTCGGCTGACCCTGTCCCAGCTGGGCCATGAGCATGGTGCCGGCCACCGCCGCGAGAAAGCCTGAGATCGCATGAGCTGTCAGGGTCGCGCGCCGGATGGGGAGGCCCGAGAGCCGAGCTGCCAGCGGGTTGCCGCCCACCGCCAGCAACTGCCGGCCGAGCACCACCTGGTAGAGGAAGCCCGCGAGCAGGAGCGTGAGCACGATCGTCACCGCCGCCATGACCGGAAACGGGCCAACGCGCGCCTGGCCGAAGGAGCTGATCTCGTTGGGGATGTGATAGAAGGGCGTGGCGTGGGTGATGCCGAGGTTGATGCCCGCGAACACGTAGGACGTACCGAGGGTCAGCACGAAGCTGTTGATCTTCGTCCAGTAGACGAGCAGTCCGTTGATGACGCCGCAGACGATGCCGAGCACGAGGCCGGCCGCCAGCGCGACCGGCACCGGGACGCCGTAGCGAACCATCAGACCCGACTCGATGATCGCGATCAGGCCTCCGACCGAGCCGATCGAAAGGTTCATCTGCCCCAGTGACAGCACGACCATCTGAGCCAGCGCGACCAGGAGCAGGATCGAGAGGTCGCGGCCGGTGACGAAGAGGTTGTAGGTCGACAGGAACTGTGGCCTGACGACCGAGAGCACGAGCATGCCGACGACGTCGATGAGGAGTAGGCCGAGGGCCACGCCAGGAGCGAGACTGCGCAGGCGCGTCATCACGGGGCCGCACCCCCTGCTGCCCGGGTCACCCTGTCCAGCACCACCGCCAGCAGCAGGACCACGCCGAGAAAGACTGTGATCCAGAAGTTGTCGATGCCCACGAGCAGCAGGCCGTTGGAGATGGTCGCGAGCAGGACGCCGCCGACGATTGTTCCCGCCACCGACACGAAGCCGCCCGAAAGAAGCGTCCCGCCGATAGCGGGCGCGACGAAAGAAGCCAGGAGCCAGTCGCTGCCGAGGCTAGGAGAGGCCGTGTGGTCGGCGGCGATCGCCATCAGCCCAGCGGTGGTGGCCAGCGCCCCGGAAAGGCCGTGGGTGAGGACCACTACGCGGTCGACGGACAATCCCGACATGCGAGCCGCCCGCCGGTTGGCCCCGACCGCAAGCATCTCTCTGCCCAGGCTGAAGTTGCGGTAAAGGAAGAAGAGGGCCACGCCAACCGCGAGCATCACCAGGACCAGGTTCGAAACCGGAAGGCCGGCAACCTCGGTCTCCGAGAAGCTAGTAAAAGAGTCGGGCAGCCGGCTGAAGGGATCGGAATGGGTGACGATCAACATCGCCCCGGTGATGAGGCTCGCCGTGGCAAGGGTGACGATGAAGCTGTTGATCCGCGTCCAGGTGATCAGCAGCCCGTTGCCGAACCCAAGCAGCGTGCCGGCGGCCAGCGCGAACAGCACCGCGACCTCGGGCGGCAGGCCCAGCACCTGCATGGCCCACCCGGCGATCATCCCTGTCGCGCCGCCGATGGCGCCCACGGCGAGGTTGAGGTCGCCGATCGAAAGCGCCACCATCTGGGCGAAGCCGATAGTGATCTGGATGGCAGCGAAGCGCAGCAGCGAGAAGAGGTTGAAGTCGGATGTGAAGCCGGACGCCGCCACCGAGAAATAGATCCAGAAGCCGGCGGTGACGATGAGCAGTGCGAGCAGGGCGACCTGCCGGAGGAGCGCGCCGCCGGTCAAGCTGCGGGAGCTAACCGATCCGAAGGTTAGCGATCGCCTCACGGTCCCAGTCGATGCCGACTCCAGGTGACTCCGGGGCCACAGCCTGGCCGTTCACGATCTCGATCTCAGAGCGCGTGATTTGCCTGAGCTGCGGTATGTGCTCCAGGTAGATGGCGTTTGGCACGGCTGCGGCAAGGCTGACATGAAGCTCCATCAAAAAGTGCGGCGCCACCTTGACGTTGAAGGCCTCAGCGAGGTGCGCGACCTTCAGCCACGGCGTGATGCCGCCGAGACGGGCGGCGTCCGGCTGCAGGATGCCGGCGGCGCCTGCCGACAGGTACTCGCGGAAATGGCTTAGTGAGTAGATGCTCTCCCCGACCGCGATCGGGATGCTGGTCGCGGCCGCCAGCCGGACGTGGCCGCCGATGTCCTCGGCCGGAAGCGGCTCCTCCAGCCAGTAGAGGTCGAGCGGCTCGAAGAGATGTGTTCGCCGTTTGGCCTCCGCGAAAGTCATGGACTGGTTGGCGTCGACCATGATGTCGAAGGCCGGCCCGACCGCTTCGCGGACGGCGCTGAGCCGCTCGACATCCTCCTGGGGGCGGGGCTTGCCGACCTTCAGCTTCACGCCCGGCCAGCCCTGCCGTTTGGATGCGAGGGCGCCGTCGACCAGGTCCTTGGTGGAGAGATGGAGCCAGCCGCCTTCGGTGTCGTAGAGCGGAACCGTTGGGCGCGCGCCACCGGCCAGGCGCCAGAGCGGCTGGCCTAGAGTCTTACCGCGCACGTCCCAGAGGGCGATGTCCACGGCCGCCAGGGCGAGGCTCGTAATCGCCCCGACCGCTGTTCCGTGGGTGGCCCAGAAGAGCCTCTGCCAGATGGCTTCGATCTGGTTCGCATCCTGGCCGGCCAGTAAGGGGACTAGGTCGTGCCGAAGCATTTCGAGCACGGCCCGTCCCCCCGTTCCAATCGTGTACGCGTAGCCGGTGCCAACCACGCCGTCGGACGTCTCGATGTCGACGAAGATCGTCTCCTGCTTTGTGAAGCTTTGGATCGCGTCGGTGCGAGGTCGCTCCGGAATCAGGTCGACGAGGTAGGTGTCGACTCGCCGGATTGGCGTTTTGAGCGAGTCGGTTGACGTGGTGGCCTGTCGCACTAGCAGGAGAGGTACTTGTCCTTGAAGCTCGAGACGATGCCCTTGGTCAGGGTCTTGAAGTCGTCCTTGTAGGCCGCAACCTTGTCGGGGGTGATCACCAGCGTTCCGGAGTCGATGAAGTACGGCGCGCCGCTCTTCTTCTTGCAGCCCTGGTGGATCTGGTTGATGGCGTAGGCGGCGATGTAAGCCTGGCCGTACGGGTTCTGGCCCATCGTCCCGGTGAGGAAGCCGTCCTTCACGGCCTGCAGCACGACGGGGTCGTCATCGATGCCGACCATCTTGATTTTCTTGTCGCCCAGGGTCCGCAGCGCCTTGGCCGCGGCGACCGTGGGGTTGTAGGCGCTGGTCACGATGCCAGTGATGTCCTTGTGGGTGGCGAGCGCCTGGTTGATGGCCGTGTCAGCGGTCTGTGCGTCCTTGTCGATGTCGGTGATGGTGATCAGGGTGACGGCGCCGTTGGTTTCGGCCACGGCTTTCTTCACGGCGTCAACGCGCAGAACGGTGTTGGGGTCGGTCAGAAGTCCGGTGCCGTGCAGCAGGACGCCCTTGCCACCCATGGCCGCAATCGTGGCCTTCGCGCCGGTGTAGGCGGAATTTCCCACGTCGGTCGCGATGCAGAAGGTGGTCTTGGTCGGTTCCGCTATGCAGCCGCCGACGGCGATCACGGGGTAGTTCTTCGCGGCCAGCTGAGTGACGATGCCGTTGGCCGCGTTGCCGTCGGTCGGGAAGATGCCGAAGCCGTCGTATCCCTGCGCCACAAGGCTGGTCAGCAGCTGGTTCTGAAGGTCCTGCTTCCAGTCGGTCGGGACCTCGAAGGTGCCTTTGGTGAGGCTGAAGTCAGCCTTCGCGTCCACGATCGCCTGCCGCATGGGCTCGAAGTAGGGGTGCGGACCTCCGGGAACGATGGCGACCGCGGCGTTGGTCTTGGCCGTGCCGCCGGAGGTGGTCCCTCCACACGCAGCGACGACCAGCACCGTGGCGATGGCCAATGATCGGGCCAGGGCTCTACGTGTCATCCGGCTTCCTCCTTGTCTGCGCAGCACGAGATGGGAATCCAATTGCTCGTGTGATTGAGTGGGATCGGGCGAATGCTATAGGAAATAGGATGTTGGGTCAAGAGCCCGATTCAAGCTGCTGATGACTGCGCAGCTGATAGACGCTGACGGCGTTCAAGCCGAAGATGCGCTCCGCGTCGCCAGAGGACATGGGTCCCAGTGCTTCTTCGAGGCCCTCGAGCACGCCAGCATAGGATGTCGCAAGCAGGCAAACCGGCCAATCGGAGCCGAAGAGCAGCCGCCCGACGCCGAACCAGCCGACGACCGGCCTAACGAATGGCCGCAGGTCGGCCGGCGTCCAGGAAGCCAAGTTTGCCTCCGTTACCATTCCGGACAGCTTCACTGCCACGTTCGGGAGCGCCGCAAGCGCGGGCATGTGTTGCTGCCACTCAGGGTCTTTCCCTTCGGAAATGCGCGGCTTGGCGATGTGGTCGAGCACGAACTGGAGATCAGGGAGGGCCCGAACGGTTTCGATTGCTGCCGGAAGCTCGCGAGCCCGCACGAGCAAGTCGTAGGTGAGCCCGCGCTGCTGCACAGCGACTAGCCCTTTTCGAACATCGGTGCGACACAGCCATTCGGGATCGTTTTCGTCGTGGACTTGATGGCGGATTCCGACGAGCCTGTCGCCGCCAGTCCCGCCAATGAGCGCATCGAGGTCATCGGCGACGCGAGCGGCCGTCAGATCGACCCATCCGACGACCCCCCAGATGAAATCCCAGCGTTCAGCGAGTCCAAGGAATTCGCGTGTCTCATCTACGCTCGAGATCGTCTGAACGAGCACCGTCCCGGAGATACGCTGAGCCGTGAGCTCGGGGGCAAGGTCACCAGGCGTGAATGGCCTCCTGATCGGGTTCAGGGCGTCTCCGACCATCCATGGATATGTGGTTCGGGTTGGGTCCCAGAAGTGCTGATGGCCGTCGATGCGCGGGTGGCTTTCTTTCATTGGTGTCGTGACTCAACCCGTGTGCTTGACGGAGTCGGCGCATCTCCGCGCAGCAAGCCGTCGTGCTTGAGCTCGGCCCACAGCTGGTCGGGGATCGGGACGTCGAGCCACCGCAGGTCCCTCTCCAACTCGTCGATCGAGCGAATTCCGAGGAGAACCGTGCACACGCGGGGATGTGCAAGGGGGAACTGAAGGGCTGCCGCGGGCAGGGGAACGTCGAACCGATCGCACACCGACTTGATCCTTTCCGCTCGAGCTATCACGGCTGAATCAGCGGGAACGTAGTTGTATCTGGCGCCGGGCGCCGGATCGATCAGGATTCCGCTGTTGAACACTCCTCCGACGACGATTGAGATCGTGTGCTCGTCGCAGAGCGGCAACAGCTCGTCCATCGCCACCTGATCGAGCAGCGTGTACCGACCGGCAACAAGAAGGACATCGAGGTCGCACGCTTCGACGAGTCGGGCCAGCATGTGCGCTTGGTTCATGCCGGCGCCGATCGCACGCGTGGTTCCATCTTCTCGCAGCTTGGTAAGCGCCCTGTACGCCGTCGTGCTGGCTGCATCGAAATGGTCGTCTGGATCGTGAAGGAGCAAGACTTCAAACCGGTCGAGCCCAGTCCGCCGGCAGCTCTCTTCAACCGACGTCATGATCCCGTCGTACGTGAAGTCCCAGACCGGCCCGACCGGCGGAACGTCCTTGTAGAACGGTTCGCCGAGGTAGAACTGGCTCTCATCTCGAGGCGCATTGGCCCGGAGCAGCCGGCCTACCTTCGTGGAGACGAAGACCTCGTCACGCGGACGCCTGGCGACCGCCCGGCCCACTCTCTGCTCGGCGAGGCCGTGGCCATAGAGGGGCGCCGTGTCAAAGTACCGAAGGCCGTGCGCGACGGCCGTTGCGAGAACCGCGTCCGCATGCTCGTCTGAGTGCGCTTCGAACATGTTTCCGAGCGGCGCCGTGCCCACTCCAACGCGGGGGACGGCAAGGCTCGTCTTCCCAACCCTGGCGCGTGCGTTCAGATCCATCAGCGACCCGCCGGCTGGGGGAACTTCGTCGGGTCGTAGTAGACAAGAACGTGCGTGAACTTGCCATCTCGGATCCGCCCGAGATTGACCCCGTAGATCGGAAACCGGTTGCCGGCTCGGTCGATCAGCACTGCGGCCCATTCAAGTGCAGCTTCGTCGCCTGCGGTGATGTCTCGGACTAGTGTGACCTCGAGGCCTGGGAAGTCATCCCCCATGCCTTCGTAGAAAGTCCGGATCTCATCGTGGCCGACTAAGGGACCCGTTACGGGATGAAAGACCGCGTCGCTATGGAAGTGGGATAGTACGCCTTCAACGTCCCTCCGCGCCTCGGCTCGCCAATACGATTCGCCAACTTCTCTTGGGGTGGTCATGGATTCAAGGTCTCCTCTCTCTGCTAACCACTGTTGAGGCTCGACAGGCGTCTGAAACGTGTAAGGGCTACTGTCGGAAGGAAGCCTTCGCCGACCTTGGGATTTTGAACCGGGTGCCTCACGGTCCTGACCGTTGCGTCTCCGGCGCGAAGCCTCCGCAAAACAATCGATTGATTACGACCGAGTTCAGATCGGCCGACGACAGTCACCACCCACGCGCCAATAACGATAGTTCCCCACGAAATTGTGACCCGGCTGTGACCCGGCGGCTCTGGGCGAAGCCCGAAATCGCCGATTTGGAATGCGAAAATGGTCGGGGGCGACGGGACACTATTTGAACCGCTCGGCCCCGTTTGAGTCAGGAGTCTTAGCCCTCGTCCGCGCCTTCGAAGCTGAGCTTGTGGACGGCTCCATCGTCCCGGCGAGAATAGAGCCTTAGAACCGTCTTGGTAGGCACCCCGACGCCATCGAGCTCCAGGCCAACCTCGTAATGACATCGAGGTGGGCTTGCAAGGACAGTGTGAGGAAGGCGTCGGGACGCCAGGACGGCCCGTCGCTAACGCGATGACCGAGTACCCAGCAAGACCAACCGGAAGGAGTACGGCAATGGGAAGGATCGTCATCAGCGAGAACGTCTCGCTCGACGGAGTCATCCAGGACCCGGCCGGCGTCGAGGGTTTCAGGCTCGGCGGCTGGCTTGGTCGCATTGGCAGCCAGGGTCGCGAAGAGGCGGCCAAAGTGGCACTCGACGAGGCGCTGGGCGCCGAGGCCTTTCTGTTGGGTCGGCGGAGCTACGAGTTCTTGGCCGCTCGGTGGCCATCCCGAAATGGCCCGTTGGCGGAACGGTTGAACAGTATGCCCAAGTACGTCGTGTCCTCGACCCTCGAAGCTCCCGTCTGGAACAACACGACAGTACTAAAAGGAGACGTGATAGACGACGCCTCCAAGCTGAAGCAGGAGATAGACGGGGAAATCGTCGTCGCGGCTAGCTTCCAGCTCTGGCACGCGCTGATGGAGCACGATCTGGTCGATGAGCTGCGCCTGATGATCTACCCGGTCGTGCTCGGGGCCGGAGAGCGCCTTTTCGGCGAAACCAGCGACAAGATACCCATGCGCCTCGTCAGCGCCAGGACCGTCGACGACCTGGCCCTCCTCACATACGAGCCCGTTCGGGACGCCTAATGAACGGTCGGGCCGCGCCGAGAGGATGACCGGAACGATCGTCAACTTGGCCACAGGAAGTCTGGACGGCTAGCCGCGAAGTGGACAGATCAGGATGATGCTGCGGCTTGAACGAGCTTGAAGAGGTCATGAAGTACTACGACACATTGATTGAGGTCGCCGATGACTGTCCGGCGACGGAAGGTCAAGCGCCGCAGGCAAGAGGTGGCAAGAAGACGAAGGCGGTGGTTGAGTACGAGATGCTCGTCAAGCATCCGTATAAGTACACGGAAGAAGACGTTGCGTTTGAGACGTACGCCGTCCTACATGACATCCCGAAGGCCATCTGGCCCAAAGAACGCAAGAAGTTCTTGAGTAAGGGCCACCCACACCTTCGGGTGTCGGCTTTGACGAAGCGCTACGGCTGGGGCTTTCATAACAACGGCGAAGGCAAAGTCGCGCTAATCGCGGTTGAATCGTCCGAGTACAAGCAACTGATGGACGATCCGCGCACCACCAAAATAAGAGCGTTTCGCTCTACGCGCGCGTAGCGGCGCCTCGGCGAGCGCTTGGAAAAGCCTGGCCGCAGGCTCGAATCGACCCGCCGTCCGAGGGGTTCCATCGGCGCGGACCGATGATCGCGGTTCATATCCCGGCTGGGTCATGGCGAAAGCTCATCACGTTGATGGTCGAGTGCACGATCGGGACGCCAAACAGCTTCGCCACCTTCGCCGTCGAGACGACGTTCTTGAGCAACAGATCATGGTCCATGGACCGCACCACCGCGATCTGGCTCGGCTGGTAGTCGATCACGACCAGCGCCGAGTTTTTCGGCGTCAGCAGATGGTCGCCAAACTGATCGCGAATCGCGGCCTTCACCGCAACAACCTCAGTTGCCATATGTGACAAACCTCCTTCTCTGCTTAGAGGTGAGTGGGGTGTTTGTTGTGCTCATGTCCGCCACGTTAGGAAGGCCGGCCATCGCCCCGCTTCTGGCGGGGCGACTGTTTTGGCCGGTCCGAGCGAAGGCGATATTTCCGTTCCCGATGAAGACGAGCCTTGCCATGCTGCCTCGATCTCGTTCTTGACGCCGCGCAACTGCGCCGCGTGCTCTTTGCAGAACATTCAGCCGTAGTGAC
>DASPYG010000139.1:0-4015 GCA_035636885.1 Candidatus Nitrosopolaris sp. | reverse complement strand
TGGCTGCCGCTCGGATACGAGCCGTTTGTCTCGATTCACATCGCGACCTACAACGAAAAGGGCGTCGTTGGCCGCTTGCTCGAGGCCTGCGCGAGGCTCAACTACTCGAACTATGAGGTCATCCTCGTCGACGACTCCACGGACGGGTCAATGGAGATTCTCGAACCCTGGAAGCAGGTCGATCGCTTCACGATCATCCACCGCGACACGAGGGATGGCTTCAAAGGCGGCGCGCTGACATATGCCCTGCGTGCCATGGACCCGCGAACCGAATTCGTCGCCATCTTCGATGCCGACGCCGTGCCGTTCCCGGATGTCCTGCGGGATCTGCTCTACCACTTCTACAGCCAGGGCAATCCTCGACCTCGCCCCATTCCCGAGGTCGGGGCCGTGCAAAGCTACCAATGGCACGTTCTGAACAAGAACGAGAGCTGGCTGACGGCCGCGGTGCGCACCGAGTACGCCGGCAGCTACATGATCGAGCGTCCTTTCCAGCAGGTGCTCGGCTCGATGAAGATGATCGCCGGTACCGCCTACATGATCCGGGCGGGACTTTTGCGCGAGCTAGGTTGGGGCCGCAGTCTCACCGAAGACTGGGAGCTCACCCTTCGTCTTTACGCGAAGGGGTACAAGGTCGTCTACACGCCCTATGCGGAGACACCCGCCGAGTGTGTCGCGACCTTCGGGCGGCTGGCCCGCCAGCGGATGCGCTGGGCAGAGGGTCACAGCTACAACGTCAACAAATGGTTCCTCACCATCCTCCGATCGCCCCGGTTGAGCCTGCTGGAAAAAGCTGAATTCATCTATTACGGCCTCTACTACCTGCAGTCCGCGCTGTTCCTGCTGGGCTCGGCTGCCTGGCTCGCCTCGGAAATTGTCCTGCGCGTCCACATCCCGGAGTGGACCGCGCTCCTGGGGTGGTCGCTCCTCTTCTCCAACCTGTTCGCGCTGCCTCTCATGAACCTGGGTGGGCTCTTGCTCGAGGGCTCCCCGCGCCGCGACTATCAGGGCGTCCTTGGCGCTGTCGCCCTGTCCTTCTTGCTCGTGCCCTTCCAGGCCTGGGCGTCGGTCAAGGGCTTGTTCGAACGGCGTGAGGGTGGCTGGTTCCGCACGCCAAAGACGGGCCGCATCACCAATCGCATCGAGCATCTGCCGCAGCGGAGGAGTCTGAAGCGGTGGCTCCGTCCGCGGCCGACCACACCAAACGCGGGCGGCCGTCGCGCGAGCCGCGCGTTTCGCCTCGTCTGCATCGCGGCCCCCATCCTCGTCCTGACGATCCTCGGCATTGGCGCGGCAACCGCGCCAACGGTGCTCGCCGCCAATGTCTTCTACCTTCACAATCCAGGCGGCGCCTACACCATGGACAGCATCCCGACGAACGGCACGCCGGCGAAATTCCAGATGGACAATCCGGGCGCGACGCAGACCTGGGCCTCCACGGTCGCCTATACCGGGCAGACCGTCCCGGCCGGCAGCTACACGTTCACCTACTGGACCTCCGGACAGGGGAACGCCACCGTGACCGCCGCCCTGACGTTCGGGTACAGCGCGACCGCGACCTGTGCGGTGGTCGTGCCGATCGCGTCGTGGACGGCCTCGCTGGTCAACGGCGGGGGCTCGTCGACCTCCGCCACCCTGCCGGCGGTCCTCCTCCCGGCCAGCTCGTATCTCTGCTGGCAGATCACCGTCGTGGCGGTGAACAATGGCGGCCTTGACCTCCGTTACGACGCCGGTAATCAGCAAACCTCGATCGCGACGCCCTCGATCGTCGTGCCCGAGCACGGCAGTCCCCTCATCGGGTTGGCGATCCTCCTTCCGCTGCTGGCGGGGCAACTGATCCGCAAACCGCTGCGGGCGCGGGCGAGGATCCGATGACGCATCCTCGGACGACGCCGGTGTTTGCCATGCTCCTGGCGGTCACGGCCGTCCTGCTGGTCGTCCTGCCCTTCGTCTCCACCTTTGACGATCTCTTGACGGTGGTCGGAATGCGGTTGGGCATCGCGGCGCCGTTGCAGTGGATCGTGCCGGCGGAGGTTCGCGTCACGGTTGTGGTGCTCGGGCTGTTCGGCATGCACGCTGCGGCGGCGGGGAATCAGCTGGTCGTCTGGAATGGGAGCGGCGCGCCGCAAACGCTCTTCATCTCGTGGAACTGCGTCGGCTGGCAAAGCCTGATCCTGCTTGGCTTGAGCCTGATGGTCGGACTTCGCGGGCCCATGACGTTGGCCACCAGGATCCAGGTGATCGCCCTTGGCGTGCTGGGCACGGTGCTTATCAACATCGCGCGCATCACCGTCGTCTGCGCGCTGGCCGCGCTAGCCGGCTATCTGCCGGCAGTCCTCTTCCATGACTACGGCGGCACGCTCCTCCTGGTCAGCTGGCTCTTCACCTTCTGGGTGATCGCCTACCGCTGGCTGGTGCCCGCTCCGGCGCTGGCGGTCTAGCAGCTTACATTAGCCTGCCATCGAATGCGCCGAAAAATCCGAATCGAGCACGCGCGGCGGCTGGCCGTTGCGCCCCAGCAGCTGAGCGGCCCACGACCGAGACCCGTCACCGCCGACGACATCCATGCGCTGGTGCGGGCGATCGGCTGCCTGCAGCTGGACCCGACCGCCATCGTCGCGCGCAGCCATCTGCTCGTCCTCTTCAGCCGCCTCGGTACCTTCGACCCCAAGCTGGTTGACACCCTGCTCTGGGACGAGCGCCGCTTGTATGAATACTGGGCCCATCAGGCGTCCATCGTCGCGACGGAGGACCGCGCGCTGCACCTCGCGTTGCCTCCGCCCTGGCTCGACCAGCGAACCACGGCGGCCTGGATGACGACCCGGGCCCGGTTCAGCGAGCTCGTCCTCGAGCGCCTCGCCGCAACGGCCTCGGTGCGCGCCGCCGATTTCGAGCAACACACCGAAAAGTACGAATCCGGCTGGGGCCTGCGCAGCCCGATCACCGATACGCTCGCGCTCCTCTGGCTCCAGGGCCGGATCGTCCCTGCGGGTCGCGTCGGAAGTGGGCGACGGTGGGCGCTGGCGGAATGTTGGTTCCGAACACCGGTGGGCCCAATTCCAGACCGCGCCGTCGCGCTTCGCCAGGCCGCCGTCCGGTCCCTACACGCGCTGGGCGTGGCCACGCAGCAGCAAGTGAAGCGCCATTTCATCCGGCACCGCTATCAGGGACTTGCGCCCGTTTGGAAACAGCTCGAGGCCGATGGGGTAATCGTTCCCATCGACCTTGAGCTCAAAGGCGACTGGTACATCCACGCGGACGACCTCGAGCTGCTCGACGAGATTGAGTCGGGCGGATTCGAGCCGCGCACCACGCTGCTCTCGCCATTCGACAACCTCATCTGCGATCGCGAGCGGACGCTGGCTCTATGGGATCTCGACTTCAAATTGGAGATCTATGTACCGAAAAGCAAGCGCTGGGGTTACTTCGTGATGCCGCTCTTGCACGGCGATCGCATCATCGCCCGCTTTGACCTCGCGGTCGACCGCCAGGCTGGCGCCCTCAATGTGATCGGCGAGCGATGGGAGCCGGGCTGGGGCCGGCGACGGCCCGTTCGTGCGACGACCCAGGCGCTGAAGGATCTGGCGTCATTCCTCGGCGTGGGCGTCCGGCGCTAATCCGTCCGAAATATATCGTTGACAAGACATATGTCGTAAGAGTAATGTATGAGCATGCCCGACGCCTTCCAGATCCTGGCCGACCCCACCCGACGCCGCCTCATCGAGGCGCTGCGGGATGGCGAGCGCTCCGTGAGCGAGCTGGTCGGCGTCGTCGACATCGGACAGCCCGGTGTCTCGCGGCAGCTTGCCATCCTGCAGGACGCTCAGTTCGTGGCCGTCCGTCCGGAGGGCCGTCGGCGGCTCTACGCGCTCAGGCCGGAGCCGTTCCGCGAACTGGACGAATGGATGATGGGCTACCGCGCGATGTGGGAGGCGCGCCTCGATCGATTTGCGGCAGAACTCGACCGGCGGGGCAGGACCCGACCGAAGCATAAGGAGGAACGCGAGTGACGCAA
>DASPYG010000138.1:0-50325 GCA_035636885.1 Candidatus Nitrosopolaris sp. | reverse complement strand
GCGCTGCGCGCCGACCTCCCTAAACCGGGGAGGTGAGCATCGACTGCAGGCCCACCCCTGACTCCGTCTTCCCCAGTCCGTCCTCGTCGCAAGAACTCCGGCGCGCTTTTACCCACCGTTGACACAAGAAGCGCCCGCCCTCATGTGGAGAGCGGGCGCTGAGAAACCCACTAGAAAACCGGAACTACCTCACTTGCCAGGGGCCGGCACCTCATCCGCCTGCGCCACCCCATTGGCGTCATCGACCGACGCGACCAGCCACCCGAGCGCGGGCTGCTTCTTCTGCTGGTCGGTATCGACCGTGAGCGTGAATGACGCCGACCCACCCGACGCGATCGAAGCGAAGTCGCCGCTGGAAACAGACGGCGTGTATGGGTTGATCGAGGCTGAACCGGTGAAATCGACGAACCCGCCCGGCACGATCGAGAACGCCGCGACGCTGTAAGTGATGCCCTGCTTCTTCACGGGGCCGACCCCGTCTGCCCGCTGCGAAAGGCCGAGGTCGCTGGCCAGCGCCGGCAGCTCGACCACGGAGCCGTTCATCGGCGCGTCAGCGAGGAACGCGTCGACCAGGCCTCCGGTGTGCGCGTCGATGGTGAACGAGGCGTACTGACCGTTGAACGAGCCGGTGAGCACGGCGCCAAGGTCGGCGCCCACCACGATGAAGTCAGCCACGCCGTCGCCGTTGGTGTCGACCGCGATGTCGAACTCGTTGACCGACTGGTTCGCGGACTGGCCCCACGTGTTGATCAGGAACACCAGGCCCCGGTCGCCGTCCGTTGAACCGAGGGCTGCTCCGGGCAGCACCTGTACTCCGACTGCGCGTACGTCTGCCGGCTGTCCACCGTGCCTGGGAGCTCTGATGCCCCACGCGTACAGGTCGGCGGTGCCGCTGTGGATGCCGCGGTTCGTCAATGCAAGAGATGCCGAGATCGTGTTGCCCGGAGTGCCCGGCGCCGCCGCAGAGGTGTTTGCCCACGGGCCCGGGGTACCCGCGGCCACGTCCGAAAGGCCTCGCGGCACGAACATGAACGGCAACCTCAGCGCCTGATGGTCGCTGGTGTCACCGGCGGCAGGTGATGCGAGGATGTCGCCGCGAACCGTCACGAGCCCACCCGGGCCGACTGTGAAGGTGTCGTCACTCGGCAGCGCGGCGAACGCAGCCGCCGACATCGAGAGCGAGACGTGGACGTTTGACGTGGCGCCCGCGGCCACCACAACGGTGGCCGGCGACACGGTGATGGATGCGCCCCGAGAAGAGCCGTTGAGGACGACGCTCAAGTTGTAGGTCGCGACAGTCGCGCCGGTGTTGGTCAGCGTGAAGGACTTCATAGCCGCGTAATCAGCCGACCCAGGCACGTACCCGAAGGCGATGGAGTCGAGCGCGTCGGGCGTCGTGGCGAGGACCGAAGAGTTGACCGCGTTCTGCGCCTGCACAACGCCGGACCCAGCGAGGCGGCTGTTGTAACCAACGTTGAGTGCGGGATTGGCGGTGTTCATGATCGCCGCCTTGATCTGTACGCCCGTCCACGTCGGATGGGCCTCTTTGACGAGAGCGGCGACGCCCGCCGTCATCGGGCAGGCCATCGAGGTTCCGGACATGAATACCGAGCCGGTACCGGTGCCCATGCCGACAGAGGCGACGCTGACGCCGGGGGCCATCACGTCAGGCTTCGGCGCCGAGTCCGGGTTCCGCGGGCCACCGGAGGTGAAGGTCGCGGCCATCTTGTAGCCGGGGTTGGTGACGGTTGTCGCCGTGAGGGTGATAGAGGTGCCGTCGGCCGCTGCCAGGCTGGCCCCGTCGCCGCTGCGCACGCCCAGGAACGGAATCGTCACCTTGTGCTGCTCGCCCGTGTCGGGGTTGGAGCTGATGGGGCCTTCGAACGGCGGGAACCCAGTCGCGTTGTTGATCATCACGACCGCCGCGTCCCCGGCCTCGTCGCCGAAGACCGCGCGCGCCACGCGCGCGCAGGTGCCGCGCTTGGTCACCACGATCTTGCCCGCAGTGCCCGCGTACTCGGCCTTGTTGCAGCCGAGTGAAACGGTACCGTCTGCGTTCCGGAGCACCTTGACGGTGAAGGAACCGCCCGGCAGTGCGGCGGCGTTGGCGTCGATTGCCGAGAGAGGGCCGCCGGCGAGGTTGAGGATCGCGCCCGGGTAGGTGGGCACGCTGCCGTCGATCGCGGCGACCGACAGCACGCCGTTCGCCGTGCTCGGCGAGCCGACGATGTAAGCGCTCGGGCCGGCGTTACCGGCGGATGCGACCACCGCGATGCCATCGTTGAACGCGTTCTGGGCGGCCACCGATGTGGGGTCGTCCGCACCGCCGAGGTCCGAGCCGAGCGACATGCTGATCACGTTGACGCCGTCGGCCACGGCCCGGTTGATGGCGAGCGCGACGATGTTGCTGGAGCCGGCGCATCCGAACACTCGATACGAGTAGATGTCCGCGGCCGGGGCCACGCCCGGACCGACGTTCCACGAATGCGACGAGATCGTGGTCGAGTTGTAGGGTCCCGCGAACGTCGATCCGTTGCTCAGCACGCCGAAGCCGGCCAGGGTGCCGGCCGTGTGCGACCCGTGGCCGTTGCAGTCGAGCGGGTTGGGGTCCGGAGCGGGGACTGAGCCCGGGATGTCGGCGTTGTACGCGTCGCCGACGAAGTCGTAGCCGCCCTTCACCTTGGGCGCGGCCGGGCCGAAGAGGCTCGGGTTGGCCGGCGAGGTGCTCGCGGCCTTCGCGGCGGTCCACGCGGCCGTTGTGCCCGGCCCACCGAAGTCGGCGTGCGTGTAGTCGATGCCGGTGTCGATGCTCGCGACCTTGACTCCCTTACCCGTCAGGCCGCCAGAGCTCTGCCACGCCTGCGGCGCGCCGATGAACGGCACACCGTTGACGTTGTCCGGCGTGAACGTCTGCAAGGCATGAATGGCGGTGACTCCCGGGAGGCTCGCCAGCTGAGTCAGGCTTTTCTGCGGCACGACGACCTGGATGCCGTTGTAGGCGTCCTGCATCTGGCCGACGACCTGCGCGCCGGCGGCGGCGAGCGGACCATGGAGCTGGTTCTGCTGAGCCTCCAGCTCCGATCGTATGGCGTGCTTGTCAGATGCGCTCAGCTTCTGGCCGCGCTTCTGCGCGTCGGCGTCCTGCACGGCGACCGGCGCAGCAGAGAGCTGGAGCACTACCGAAATCTTCCGGTCGCTGAGCGACGCGGGCACAAATGCAAGGTGTGCTCCGGCCGATTCCAGAAGCGACTGGTCGATCTTCGCAAACCGTGGAACGCTTTGGGTAGTGTCGTCGCCCGCGGCGGCGGATCCGCCCATGGCCGCCACGACGCTCAAACCGACGGCAGCAGCCAACGCCCACATTCCCCGTGCCCGTCGCATCTACCCCACTCCTAGTCTTGTGACAGAAACCTGCTGCACGACGCCGGCCGGCCGCGATTCAATTGGCCAATTCACACTAAGAGCAACCGGTGTGTGCGTCAAGAAAGGTATTGGGTCGGGCGCACCGGGACAAATGACCTATCGGATGGGTTCAGGACGCCCGAAATAGGACACCCACCCCATAGGTCAAAGCGGCAACGACGGTGCCCACCCCAAGCATCTCGAGGCCGGAGCGCACCCCGCCTTTGCCCGTGAAGAACGACCGCGCAGACCCAATCAGGAAAAGGAAGACGCCGCAGATGAGGAACGCGATCGCCAGCGAGCCGATGCCGGACATCGCGGGTCCGACCAGGAAACGTCCGAAGAGATAGCCCGCTACCGGGATGGCGCCGCCGACCAGAGTGGAGACCCCCGCGACGAGGCCTTCTCGCACAGGGTTCTCGAACTGCGACGCGTCGAGCCCCAGCTCCTCGCGCGCCTGCGTCTCCAGCCACACCTTCTTGTCCTGGGTGATGCGATCGACGATCGTCTTCGCCTCTTCCGCCGTCAGGCCCTTGGAGCGGTAGATGTCGATCAGCTCTGCCTTCTCGAGCTCGGGCATCGCCTCGATCTCGGCCGCCTCGCGCGCGAACTGTCCCTCGAACACCTCGCGCTGCGACTTGGTTGCCAGGTAGGCCCCCCCGGCCATCGACACGCCCGATGCGACCATCGCCGACAGGCCGCCGATGAGCACGACGCGAGCATCGACGCTCGCGCCACCGACGCCGGCGAGCACTCCGAGCGTGGCTGTCAGCCCATCGTTGACGCCGTAGATCACGTTCCTGATGCTTTCCGCCCCGCCGCCATGCCACTCCTCGTCGGCGGCGACCGGCGACCGGCTGTCGTCGGCCCGTTCGGCGACATCATCTGGAGACTGGTGGTCGAGCTCCTCCGGCAGCACGCGGCGCAGCACGCCCTGTGCCTGAAGGTTGGACACCGTCGACACCTGGCTGAGATATGACCGCAGGACCTGTCCTTCCGCGACGCCTGCGAGCGCCAGCGCGGGACCAATGCCGGCCACGCGGGCGAGCATCGCCAGCACCCGGGCGGTGATGTATGGGGTTCGCTCCGACACCTTCACGCCGCAAGACGAGAGCAGCTCAGCCCATGCCTGCGCGTGGCGCCTTTCGGTCTCAGCCAGCGCCTTCAGGCGTGCCCGTGCGCGCGGGTTCGACGCCACCTCCGCGAGCGACTCGTACACGCTCGCCATGCGCGCCTCGCCGGCCCAGTTCGACCGCAGCGACTTGACGTCTGAATCGGAGAGCGACTGGACAGTGCTGGGGGCGGCCACCTGACTATGGTAGGGATCGACCTTCTGACTTGATTTAAGGTATGTGGCCGCCATGACAAGCGAGCCGCGAAGCGAACGCACACGCCGCGTCCTCATCACTGGCGGGGCGGGATTCCTCGGCGTCAACGCCGCTGTCCACCTGATCGAGCGGGGCTGGCGCGCGACGATCCTCGACAACCTGAGCCGCGGAGGAACCGAGAGAAATCTCAAGTGGCTGATCACCAACCACCCCACGCGCACCACGTTCATGAAAGAGGACGTGAGGAACGCACCCGCCCTCGCTGAGCACGTCAGAAACCAGGACGCAATCCTGCATCTGGCCGCGCAGGTGGCGGTCACGACCTCGCTCGCCGACCCAGACACTGATTTCGACATCAATGCGAGGGGCACGCTGAACCTCCTCGAAGCGGCTCGCAAGAACAATCCCGAGGCGCCCTTCGTCTTCGCCTCCACCAATAAGGTCTATGGGAAGCTCGACCACAAGAGCGGTCCTTGCAAAGAGACCCAGCCGCTCGACTTCCACAGCCCGTACGGGTGCAGCAAGGGAACCGCCGACCAGTACGTACGCGACTACGCGCGCTGTTATCACATGAACACAGTGGTTCTCCGGCAGAGCTGCATATACGGCGCGCACCAGTACGGGACCGAGGACCAGGGGTGGGTGGCGCACTTCGTGCATTCGATCCTCCGTGGAAAGCCGCTCACGATCTACGGCGACGGCACCCAGGTCAGGGACCTGCTCGACGCGAGGGACCTGAGTGCGCTGTATGAGATCGCGATCGACAAGATCGCGCTCACGCGCGGCGAGATCTACAACGTCGGTGGCGGCGAGCCGAACCAGCGCAACCTGCTGGAGGTCATCGACCAGATCGGCGAGCTCGTCAACAAGAAACCGCAGTACTCCTTTTCCGACTGGCGCGAGGGCGATCAGGCCTATTACGTGAGCGACATCTCCAAGGCCAACAAGGAGCTCGGCTGGGAGCCGCAGATCCAGTTCGACCGCGGTCTCAAAGACCTGGTCGCCTGGGCAGCGTCTCTGGATTAGCTCCCCTCCCCGCAGGGAGAGGGATCAGGGAGGGGGGCGTAAAGCTGTGGTGCAGGTGAAGTGGCCGCAGCCCCCAGACAGGTCCGCGAGCAAGGTGGCCTCACCCCAGGCCAGCGTTGCCACTGTCATCGACGCGGCGCGCATCAATGAGCCGACTATCCCCTTGCGTGCTGCAGCCATGTCTTCGACCGAGCCGCTGACGGGCCCGCGCCAATCCAGCCATGTGAAGTAAAGGATGTCGAGCACCTGGAGCAGGAAGTGGTAGCTCCAGCGGGTGGCGGTCACCGGCAGCCCGCAAGACGCGGCGAGACCTGAGAAGCGCTCCGCGGAGAACACCTGGATGTGGCCCCCATGGCGCACCTTGGCGGTCCATCGCGTGCCGCAGCCGATGAAGCGATAGAGCGTCCAGGGTTGCCCCTCGAGAGGCAGCACGATGTGGAATCGCCCGCCCGGGCGCAGGACGCGGGCAACCTCCCGCAGGACCAGCTCCGGTTTCTCGACGTGCTCGAGCACATCGAAGATCCAGACGGCGTCGAACTCTCCATCGGCGTACGGGAGCTTCTCCGCCTCCGCCGCCTGAAAGTTCACGCCCTCCGGCGAGGCCTGGGCGAGAGCAAGGGCGGTGCGGCTCACGTCGCAGCCGGAGACTTCGAGGTCCGCTCGCTCGCGCTTGACCGCTTTGGCGACCGACCCCGCGCCACAACCGACGTCGAGGACCTTGCCCCGGACCGGCTCGAGGTCGGCAAGGAGATGGCGGAGCTTGAGGCCGTTCATGAACCACGGCCTCGGGCGCAGGGTGGCTGAACCCCAGCGCTTGGCCTCGTAGTCGAACGGCTGCGCTAGCGGCTCGCCGATCTCGCCACTCCACATTCCGCCGGAGACGGATGCGGCGCATTCACGCCGAACACCGACCACCGCGCTTCAGCCATCCAGCCGAGCTGGACGAACCAGGCGGGGTCGTAGCCCAGCATCAACTGGTAGTTGGTGTTGCCGTCGCCGACGACGATCATCCGCGTGTCTGTATCGGCAAGCCAGCACGCGACGAGCGTGCTCACGACCTGCGGGTGATCGGCGTAGGCGTAGCCCGCGGACAGGTACGCGAACGGGTCGTACATCTCGCTGACCAGGTGCTTTCCCTCCACAGCTCCGTAACGCGCCAGCGCATATGTGATGTCCGGCCGGTCGTTGGGCACGGCCAGCGAGTGGCCGGAGTAAGGCGGCTGGTTGTACCAGGCGCCGAGCTGGCGGCTCTCGGCGACGGTCGCTTTCCACTCGGTCTCGCTTGGCCCGAAAACCTGCGCGATGGGAATCCATGCGAGCTGGACGGCGACGATCGTGCCACCGAGCGCTGTCCACGCGACCGGTACCGCGCGCTTCCCGAACCGGCGCGGGATCCACAAGAGCAGCAACACCGCCAGCAGGACGCCGGCAAAGACGTAGGGGAATGCGAACAACCTCGTGATCGGCATCCACCAGACCCAGCTCGCGAGGTACGACGTGAAGCCCTGCATACCGGCGACGAAAACCCAATAGCCGAAACCGAATGTGAGCAGCATGTAGGACGCCGGCCGCTTCCACAGGCTCCAACCAAGGCCCGCGAGCGCGGCGATGAGCACCACGCCAAGCACCGGCCGCACCGACGCCTGCGAGGCGCTGATCGGCGCGAACTCCCACTTGCCCAGGGCGTTGGCGAAGAAGTTCCACCACAGCGGGTAGATCGCGTTTCCCGTGTGGTCCTGGAGGATCTTCATGTACACGAGCACCACGCCCACGAAGCCGACCACGAGTGGCGCGCGCTGGCGCCAGTCTTGCCTTCGCAAGAACGCTGCCACGACCATGCCGAGGCTGAAGATCCACGCCTCGGCGCGCGCCATCGTCGCCAGGCCGAACGCGAGCCCGGCCCAGAACCCTCCTCGCCGCGGCCATGCCCAGACGCCGGCCAGGCAGAGCGCCACCCCAAGTGGTTCGAGCATCCCGGACGCGTCGTTCATGACGCTGGTCGGAAGAAGGCTTGCGATGAACGCGACCGCGGTCGCCACCTGCGTGCCCCAGTAGCGACGGCAGATGTGGAACAGCAGCACGACGACCGCCACGCCAAAGGCGATGCTGACGAGGCGGTCGAGCACGATGTCGATCGAGCCCGTGATGTCGAAAACCGCGACCATCAGCAGCGGGTGAAGGATGCCCCAGAAGTAATCCAGGCCTTTGAGGTCCCACAGGCGGGGTCCGCCCGGCGCTGAAAGGCCGACCTCCTTGGTCAGGTAGGCGATCTGCCAGTGGTGCCACACGTCGCCATACCTGCGCTCGCCCGGATTCTCGGGATCGCTGAAGACGAACAGATATAGAAGACGAGGGATCGCGACGCCGACGGCGAGAGCCAGCGTCCAGCCCCAATGAAGTCGAGAAGGCCCGGGTTCTGGCTCGGGTTCCTGGGCGGCCTCCAGGTCGAGCCGACGATCCTCCTCCTCTTCGTCGGGGAGGATCAGCAATTTCAAGCCTGGCCTCCCCGCCCCGCGGGGAGGTCGTGCCGCACTCGCGCAGCGAGTGCCGCACGGGTGGGCGGAAGCACTAATTTCAAGCGGTACGTGCCTCGGTCGCGACCTGCTCGTGCGAGCGGGCGATCTCGATGATGCAGTGCTCGAGCGTGTCCAGGTGCCTCTCCCAGTCGAAGCGCCGCGCCCATTCGAATGCGCGCACGCCGGTAGCCTGGTTCGCTTTCGGGTCGTCCAGCAGCGCGCTGATCCCGGCGGCGTAGTCGGCGACCTCGAGTGGCTCGGCGAGGTGACCGGTGCCGGGCGCGACTGTCACGGTCGGGCCGGCCTGGTTCCACGCCACCACGGGCACGCCTTTGGCCATCGACTCGATCACGCCCATGCCGAAATCCTCCTCCGGCGCCGGATAGACGTACACGGCCGCGCCTTCGTAGAGCTTCTGCAGCTCGTCCTCTGCGATCGCGCCGAGAAACAGGATCGCGTCGTTGAGGCCGAGCTCCGCCGCAAGCGCCTTCAAGACCGGCGTATGGGACGTCGACGGCCCGGGGACGACGAGCTGCGCCTTCGGGTGACGCTTGCGCACCTCCTGCATCGCGCGGATGGCGAGGTCGAAGCGCTTCTGCGGATAGTGGCGATTGGTGAGCAGCACGTAAGGCCGCCTGATCGGGAAGCCGTTGATGGTGAGGCCGCCCGCGAATCGAGCCTCTTTCGGTAGTGGGAACCCGGACTGTGCGACATGGCATCCGGCGGGGCAATCGATGGCGGTGCGCCGGTAGATGCGGCGGATGATGTCGCCGATGTAGTCCCCGTTGACCAGGAGCTGGTCCGCCTCCTGCACCGAGCGGCGGTCCGCCCACGCGACGAACTTGGTCGCGCGCAGGACGATGGCTGCCAGCAACCGGTAGTCCGCGTTGGCCACCCAGCCCGTCTCGCGGTCGATGCTCCGTGGATACACGAGACGGTTGGGCTGGTTCAGGTAGACGACATACGGAACGTCGATGAGCCGCGCGGCCCACCACGCGATCCACGCGCTCGGCTGATTGCAGCCGACGATCACGTCGACGCCCCGAAAGCGCCACGCGTAGAGCGGCATGAGAAGCGAGGTGGCCGCCATCTGGACGGCCTCACGGAATGGGAACCAGCGCGGCAGCTGGGGCAGGAAGGTGCGCACCCGTACCTCGCCGATGAGGTCGGGATAGCACCGCGAGGCGTCGACAGTCGGTGCGTAGCACTCGACGTCGAAGCCGCGCCGGCGCAGGCCAAGCACTTCCTCGATGACGATGCGCTCGCCGCCTCCGGAGTACGTGAACCCGCAGTGGAAGACGGCGACCCTCCGCGGCCCGGTCCCACGCGCGCGACGCTTTCCGCCCACGAGCAAGAAGCCGAGGAAGCCGAGCACGAGCGCGTAGCCGGCGGTGAGCGCGTGGTACAGGACGATGGCCCCCGCCGCGACCGCCGAGCTCAATCCCAGGCCCCCGCCCAACACGAGAGATCCCGCCACCTCGAGGCTGCCGACGTAGCCCGGACCGGCCGGGACCGCAAACGCGAGCAGCAGCGCCGGGTACGCGGCCATGGCCTTCAACGTCGGAACCGGAACGCCAACCGCCCAGAACAGAAGGCTGAAGTTGAACGCGTCGATGGCCAGCGCGACAGCGGTCAGCGCGGCGAGGCGGCCGGCGAGTCCTGGCGTCCACAGCCCCCTCGCCCCGGCCCGAAAAGCAAAAGCCTGGCCGGCGAGACCCTCGGAAACTCGCTCGGGCAACAGCCGCTTCATGAGTGGCGAGCGCGCTAGTCGCGGTCCGAGCAGCGCGGTGCCGAGCACGGCGGCCAGCAAGAGGATCGCCAGGGCCGCCGCCCCGAGAAGACCGCGCGGCGCGCTCACCAGCCCTGTGGCCGCCACTACGGCGAGCCCACCGAGCACGATCGCGACGCCGGCGAGGTCGCAGGTCTTGTCGATCACGATCGTGGCCAGCGCGGATCCCGGCGGCACGCGATGGCGCCGCCACAGCCACCAGCCGCGCATGGCGTCGCCCGAGCGGATCGGGAGAACATAGTTGAGAAGGCCGGCGGCTGCGTTCATCGCGAACGCGCGCACCATGCCCACCGGCGCGAGGGGTCGCAGCAGCACGAGCCAGCGCCGGGCCCTGATCAGGCTGGTGATGAAGAACAGCACGATCATCAGGAGCACCGCGCCCCAGCTCTGTACGCGGGCGTGGCTCAGGACCTCGCCCAGCGAGACGGTGCGCAGCCACAGCACCAGCAGGCCCAGCGCGAACGCTGTCTGAAGCCCGCCACGTACCCATCGGTTCATACGATCACCATCTCCACGTCATCCGACGGCGGAGGCGCAAGAATCCAGCGCTGCACCGCAAACCAGAATGCGAAGAGCCATCCGATCACAAGGATGGTGCCGCCGTAGTCGTGAAAGATCAAAGCCGGCAGGTGGCCCCATCTCGCCTCGAGCGCCGCCACGGCCGCGACTCGAAGGAGGTTCAGGAGCAAGGTCCCACCCACCCCGATCACGATCACCTGGAGCCTCGATCCAGGCGCCTGCTGCCCGCGCAGACCGGAGAAGAAGCTGACGCCCAGCAGGAGCAGGCTCTGCCAGCCGATGCAGTTCCAGGAGATGAAGAGGGTATGCATCGCTCCCGCTCCATCCCAGACGACGATGTGGCTGCCGGAAGCAGCGGCGCGGATGCCGGCTCCGCCGAGGAGGCTCACCACCATCTGCGCTTCGACGGGAACGATCGACTGCAGCGGGTTGTCGACGCCGAGCTGCAGCGCCCACGACGTGAGGAAGTCGTCGAAGGTGGTGACCAGGGGCAGCAGCATCAGGAGGGCACAGCTCGCGGCGAGCAATGTCAAGTTCACGGAGTCGCGCTCCGTTCGCTTCATTTGAGCAGCCTCAAAGCGGACATCACACGACGGCGCTGCGTGAACAGAGGGATCACCAGGCCTAGGCCCAGCCACCCGATCAGCGACTCCGGCACCACTGTCGTCGGCGGGACGAGGCGTGTGTCAGCCACGCCGGCGGCGCCGTCGTAGGTCATCGATGGTTTCCCGCCGGTGCCGTGCGTCAGCACCACCTGCAGGCACAACGACCCGCCCGCGGGGATGATCAGCGGCAGCTGGCTGGCGCTCGTGCTCACGGTGAATGGGCTCGATGTGTTTGTGCCCGACGATCCGTAAGTGGCCGTCCACGTGCTCGGCGGGTTCGGCACTGTGGCTATGAATCCCGCACAGCTGGCGGTCGCAGAGATGCCGGCGCTCAACGCCACCGTGTCGTTCGTTGAGCCGGTGCCGCCGGTCCAGTACATGGTGAAGGCCCACACGCCCGCGGACACGGTTTGCAGTGGCAGGTTGGTGAATTCGAAGACGGTGGTCACCCCACCGGAGCTCGACTGGATATCGCACGCTGTGGCGCGCGCCCCCACGTTCTGATCCATCGTGGGACCTATACAGGCGGGCGCGGTGCCGGCACCGTGCACGTAGAGCGGGTTGCCGGCTGCCTGCACGAGCGTCACGCGCGAAGCGCCCCAGGCCAGCGCCCCGAACGCGACGAGCATCGAGCCGGCGACGAACCAGCCGATCCACCGCGTTGGAAGCTGCCCACGCGCGTGCGATGGCGACGTTCCCTTCGGCACCGCGACGGGCTTTCGCGCATAGCCTCCGCGGGAGCCGAGCAGCCATCGTCGCAGCAAGTGCAGGCGGCGCAGGTGCTTGA
This sequence comes from Candidatus Nitrosopolaris sp., assembly GCA_035636885.1. Classification (GTDB taxonomy): domain Bacteria; phylum Chloroflexota; class Dormibacteria; order Dormibacterales; family Dormibacteraceae; genus UBA10449. Next base: position 38,353 of record DASPYG010000138.1, on the reverse strand, counting down.
CCGGGTCGGTGATGACCCCGGTTTTCGGAGTGCGGAACCACGGGCCCTCTTCTTTTTCCACGAGGCCCTTCAGCGCCGCCCAGCCCTGAAAGGGGACGAGCGCAAACGAAAGCACGAGTGCGCCGAGCACTCCCTGGATGTCGCGTGGCGGGGCGTCTTCGAGGATCAAGCCGCCGAGGTTCATGAGCGGCAGCGCGAAGATGTTCGAAAGGATCAGCGACCACCCGAGCGCCGCCGTCCATCCGGGGATGTGGGCCCGGAACACCACTTCGGACAGGAGCCAGCTGAAAGTGCCAGAGGCGAAGAGCGCCGCTTGCAGGTAGTAGGCCGCGTCGAACAGGAACTCGACCTTCTCGAGCGGTGAGACGGAGGGTGACCGCATCACCGGCAGAAACCACTTCCTGACGTTGTAGGTGTGGCCTTCCGCCCAGCGCATGCGCTGGCGCGCGAGCCTCGAGAACGTGCCCACGCACTCCGCGGGGGTTTCGGCCCAAGGCGTGTACGCGACCTTGTATCCGCGCGCGTACAGCTTGAGAGTGAGCTCCCAGTCCTCGGTGAGGCTCGTGCCCCAGCCAACCTCGCGGAGGATGTCCGCTCGGATCATGTACGCGGTGCCGGCGATCATCTTCAGCGAGCCCACGGCATCCTGGAATGGGCGCTCGACCATGTAGCTGCCCGCGTACTCGGCGCGTACCGCCTCGGTCAGCCAGCTTTCGGATTTGTTCAGGACGTGCCATTGGTAGCTCTGCACCGCGGCGACGTCATCGCGGCGCGTGACTTCTCTGTCTGCGTTCGTTTGATAGAAGTAGGGCAGGAAACGCTCGATCGAGTCCGGGAAGGGCATCGAGTCGGCGTCGAAGATCACCACGTACTCGGTGCGCGGGTCCATCACCTTCAGGGCCTCGCGCAGCGCGCCGCCCTTGAAACCAAGCCGGCTGGTGCGGTGGCCGATCTTGAAGCGAGGCCGGCCCTCCCAACGCTGGAGGATCTGAACCGATTCGTCGGTCGAGTCATCAACCACGACGACCTCGTACTCGGGGTAGTCGAGCTGTTCGAGGCAGCCAAGCAGGCGCTCGATGACGCGCTTCTCGTTGTAGGCGGCAACGTGAATCGACACGAATGGGTGGTACCCGAGGTCGATGTGGTACCCGTTGCCGTTTCCATTGCTGGCGCGGCTGATACGGCTCAAGCCGGCGGCGTGACGGTCACCGTAGGGGTGTGGGCCGCCGTTACCGCCGTTGCCGTTACGGCCGCCTGAGACCAGCGTGGTCAGGAGCACGATTGCGGTGGCCAGGTAGTACTTGATGGCGTAGGTGAAAAAGATGGCCCCGAAAAAGAGTCCGGTGAACGCAAGGCCGTAGGCCACCGCGTCCTCGCCCGAGGTCACCTGCGAGTGCGCCACCAGGTCGACGAGCCCGCGAATGAGAGCCGCGATCGGGATGATCGCGACTACGATCGCGAAAACGACGAGACCGTTGAGAAAAACCGACCAGAGGAGCTGGCTTCGGTCCGCCCGCGGCCCGTAGCCGCGCGACGGGGGCTTTAGCGGGTCGCCATCACCGTCTGACATGTGCGGCGCCTTCGCGAAACGGGTTTAGGCGGGCGCGCCAAACCACCGACTGGCGGACGCCAGTCCGCCCGGTGGATCCCCGTGACGCGATCAAAGAGTGCAAGACGTATGGAAGACGAACGCATCATTAACACGACGGGACCGGATCGGACAAGCGCACCCCTTGGTAATTCCAGAGTGGAGCAGTCATTTTGTCGCTGAAATTGTGCATGGGTGGATCACGACTGCACTGGCTTTCCCTGCCACAATTTCTGGTCGAGGCGTTCCGGTCAGGAGGACCTTCAGAAGGGATGGAGGCCGGGGAACCTCAATTACATAGAACCTCACCCCCCGCAGCCAAGCTCGGTGCCGGTACGAGAAATCGTCCGGCCCGAGCCTTTTTCAGGGACTTTTCGGTTCCGCCTGACGCCTCCTGGCAGCCCATTCGCGTAGCGCCTCGGGCCACGGCCGCATCGGCTGCGTTCGCGTCGACTCCAGGCAGCCGTTGCGCGGTCGCGGCGCCGCCGAACCAAGCTCCGAGGTGGACACCGGCTCGATTGTGCCGGCGACGCCAAACTCGACGAGCGTTGCTCGTGCGAGCTCGTCCCACCCGCTGCAGCCGCCGCCGACGACGTGCACGACACCGTCCATGTCAGTCGTCGCAAGCGCGATCGCCGCACGCGCGAGGTCAGCTGCGTAGGTTGGGTTGACGGTCTGGTCGGACACGACGCGCACGCGCTCGCCGGACGCCGCACGCTCGACGATCCGTTCAGGAAAGCTCAGGCGGCTGCGAGTTGCGTCCCCTCCAAAGAGCGCCGCCGTCCTGATGATCAAGGCGCGGGGCGCAACCATCGCCACCAGCTTCTCGCCCTCGAGCTTCGACTTCGCGTAGACCCCGAGAGGGCCCACCTCGTCCGACTCGACATAGGCGCGGTCGTGGGCGCCGCTGAAAACGAAATTGGTGGAGAAGTGGACGAGCCGCGCCTGGTGTTCAGCGCATGCCAGGGCGACGTTGAACGCGCCCTGGGCGTTGACCTGGTACGCAGCGTCCTGCTCGCCCTCGGCCGCGTCGACTGCGTTGTATGCCGCGCAGTTGAAGACGACCTGGGCCTGGTAATGCGGCAGCGCCCCGTTGAGGGCAGCGAGGTCCGTCACCGGCACTTCCTCGCGCGTGAGGCCGACAGCATCCGGCAGCAGCTTCATCAGCTCCGTTCCCAACAGACCCGCCGCTCCGAGCACCAAGGCTTTCACGTGCTCGAATTACAACAAATCGCCTTCGAGGCCCTCACTGTGGTTGGTCTTCGCGATCTCGTCCGTGATACGAAGCAGGTTCTGCAAGGCGGGAGAAGGGTTGTCGCGCAGATAGGCGATCTCGTGATCCAGAAGGGGTTGCGGGACCAGCGGGCGGATGGCGATCCCCGTGATCGGGGCCGCGGCAGCCCGCCAGCTGCTGGCCACTGTGACCGTCGAACCTGAGCTCGCCACCGCTACGAAGGCCTGCTCGGTCGGCTCCTCGGCGACGATGTTCGGCTCCTCCCCGATATTCCGCGCCAGCCACTGCCTGAACGAAGCGGCGACCTCCGGATTCCAGGATCGCGGCCAGACGATCATGGGAACGCCGCGCAGCGAGCTGGCCGGAACACTGTCCAACTTTGCCAATGGGTGGGCCGTCGGCATCGCAAGCATCAACGCCCGGCGCCCTGTCTGTTTCACGGCCACCTCCGGCCCAACATGAGGGGTCGCTATGAACGCTGCGTCGACCGCGCCGCTCATCAGATGCTCGAGGTTCGATTTGGATGGGGCGACGGTCGTCTCCACAGCGACATCCTGGTATCGGCGCCTGAACTCCGCGACGATCTTTCCCTGCGTGCCCACGTCTCCGTGGAGCAGGTACGCGACGCGCAGGCTTCCCGCGCGTCCGGCCGCGTTGTCCGCCAGGTCGCGCAGTGCGCGGTTCTCGACCTGGATGAGGCTGTTCGCGTAAGGCAGCAGGACCTTGCCGGCCGCGGTCAGCTGCACCTCCCGAGCGCTTCGCTCGAGGAGCTGCACACGAAGCTCTCGCTCGAGGGCCTGGATGCGCTGGGTGAGCGCCGGCTGGGTGATCCTGAGCTCGACGGCCGCGCGCCCGAAGTGACGCGTGTTGGCGACGTGGACAAACGCCCTGAGCTGTCGGAGTTCCACGTCAGGTCGCCCGGCTAGCGGTTGGTTCCGCTCATAACAGAGTCTGCTTGCACCATAACGTCGACTACAGAATAGCCCAATCTCTGCAATACTGTCAGTGCGCGAGACCAAAGTCACAATGAGCGATAAACTGCTGAACACAGCGGAGGCGGCCGGTTTCCTTCGGGTGAGCCAGGCGTCAGTTCGGAGGTGGAGCGACAGCGGCCTGCTCCCAGCACGGCGTGTCGGGCGCCGTCGCGAGCGCCGGTTCACCGAGGCGGACCTCAGGCGGTTTCTTGCACCGGCGAACGCTTCCCCGAAGGCCAGCCAGGACGCCGTCCAGGGTGGGGTTTTCATCGGCGGCACCGCCGTCCCGCTTCACGCTCACATCGCAACCTTCTACAACAGCGACGAGAGCCGACTGCGCCTCACGGTTCCTTTCCTACGTGAAGGCCTGAGCTCCGGCCAGCCGTGCTTTCTCGTCGCCGAGGGCGATACGCTCGGGGCGTATCTAGAGGCGCTGAGTGGCAACGACGGCATCGATGTCGACGCCGCGATCCGGGACGGAGAGCTGACGACGGCGCCTGTACCCGGGAGCTCGGTGGAAGGAGCGCTTCGCTTCTGGGAGCAGGTTCTGACTCGCGCGCTCGCGAACGGCCCGACCTTGCTCCGGGTCGTGGGTGAGATGAGCTCGGCCAGAAAGGGCTTCCAGTCTGACCCTCTGATGATCGAGTTCGAGGTCGGGTTCAACACGATCGCCAAACGTCTGCCCGCGGTGTCCTTGTGTCAGTACGACGTCCGGGTGTTCGACGGCGAGACGATCTTCCACGCCATCAGGGCGCACCCCGATCTGTACAGCTGCGGGATCGCGACTTTCCTGAACTAGGTCGGGCTGCATATTTTTGGTGCGCGAGACCCGAGTCATATGACCGACAAGCTGCTGAACACGGCGGAGGCGGCGCGGTTCCTCCGGGTGAGCCAGGCGTCAGTTCGGAGATGGAGCGACAGCGGCCTGCTCCGGGCGCGGCGTGTCGGGCGCCGGCGGGAGCGCCGCTTTACCGAGGCGGACCTGAAACGATTCCTCTCGCCGGCGGGCGCAGGTCCGAACGCCGCTCAGGATGCGGTGCAGAAAGAGGTGTTCATCTCAGGGACCCCGATTCCCGTCCACAGCCACATAGCGACCTTCTACGACAGTGATGAGGGTCGCCTGCGCCTCACCGTCCCGTTTCTCCGCGAGGGCCTGCTGCGCGGGCAACCATGTTTCCTGGCTGCCGCGGGCGAGGTGCTGGACGCGTACATGGCTGCGCTCCGGAAAGAGGAAGGCATCGATATCGACTCAGCCATTCGAAATGGGATGTTCGTCGCAATGCGCGGTCCCGGCGACAAGGCCGATTCCGCCGTTGTGTTCTGGGAGCGGGCCTTGTCCAACGCGCTGGCGGCCGGTCCAACCCTCATCCGCGTTGTCGGCGAGATGAGCTCAGAGCGGACTCTGTTCGTCTCCGACGACGAGATGATCGCCTACGAAGTTGCATTCAATGGGATTGCCAAGCGCTTCCCGACCGTGACGCTGTGCCAGTACGACGCGCGAGCGTTCACTGGCGAGGTGGTTTTTCACGCGCTGCGGGCGCACCCCGACCTCTACTCGGTGGGGATTGCGAGCTTTCTGAACTAGGAAGCGACGGTTCCCTCTTCGGTCGGGGGTGCGACGGCGGCTCCCTTCGCGCCGGGGTTGACCATGAGCTGGGTGGTCATCTCCGCCTCGGTCACCGGGCGGCCGAACAGGAAACCCTGCGCCGCATCGCAGCCGGCCTCTATCAAGACCGCCTCCGCAAGCCGGTCCTGCAATCCCTCCGCCACGACACGCAGCCCGAGGTTGTGTCCAAGGCCGACAGCTGACCGCACGATCGCTCCCGAGTCCGGCTCGGTGCCGAGACCCGCGACGAACGAGCGGTCGATCTTGATCTCGTGGACCGGCAGGCGCATCAGGTACAGAAGCGACGAGTAGCCAGTCCCGAAGTCATCCAGGGAGAGACGCACGCCCATGTCGTTCAACGTGTGCAGGGCTTTCGCCGCCGCGGCGGCCATCGCCACGCCTTCGGTTATCTCGAGGGTCAGCCGGCGAGGTTCCACCTTCGTTGCCTCCAGAGCCTGCGCGACCATCTCTTCGAGCGAGTGGTCTTCGATGATGCGGGGCGACACGTTCAGCGCCACCGACACGTCGATGCCGGCGGCCAGCCACTTGCAGAGCTGGTTCAGCGCCGAGTCCAGCGCCCACGCCGTCAGTGGATGGATTACGCCCGTCTCCTCGGTCATGGGGATGAACCGGTCAGGCGGCATCAGGCCTTCACGCGGATGGTTCCAGCGCACGAGCGCCTCGACCGAATAAACCGTGCCGCTGCCGAGCAGCACCTGCGGCTGGTAGTGGAGCGTCATCTCCCCTTGCGGGATGGATCGGCGCAGCTCGCCGGCGAGACCCGAGCGGCGCAGGCTCTGCGCCTCCTGTTCCGGCGCGTACAGCGAGCATCCGCCACCGCCGCGTTTGGCAACATACATCGCGACATCCGCCCGCCTCAGCAACGTGCCCGGGTCGTCGCCGTGCACCGGATACAGGGCGATGCCGATCGAAGCGCCCGTCTCCACCATCTGATCGCCGATGGCGAACGGCCCCTCCAGCGCGCCGAGGATCTTGCGAGCGGTGGAGACGACATCGTCCGGATGCTTGGCGTCAGTGGTGAGCACCGCGAACTCGTCTCCGCCCAGCCTGGCGATTGTGTCGGTGGCGCGCAGCACCCCGCGCAGCCGGGCTGTGACCTCTTGCAGGAGGCTGTCGCCGCGATCGTGGCCGAGCGCGTCGTTGATGTCCTTGAAGCGATCGAGATCGAGCAGGAGCACGCCGAACATTCGCTGATTGCGCCGCGCCGACAACAACGCCTGTCGCAAGCGGTCGCCGAACAGGCTGCGATTCGGCAGGCCGGTCAGCGCGTCGTGGAGAGCCTGGTACTCGAGCGCATCGGTGTGGGCCTTCCGCTCCGAGATGTCGCGCATGGTCGCGATGAAAAGGTGGCGCGCGCCGACGTGCATGGAGCTGACGACGAACTCCAATGGGAACAGGCTGCCGTTCTTCCGCTTGCCCATCGTTTCGTGAGCGCCGCTCGAAGGCAGGTCGAGCTTGAGCCTGCGCTGCAGATAGTTGACGAAACCGCTGCGATGTGTGGTGGCGATGAGGGCGTCGACCGGCTGGCCGACCAGCTCTTCCTCGAGGTAGCCGAACAGCTTGACGACGGCCGGGTTGGCCGACTCGATGACGCTGGTGCCGTCGAGGGTCGCGAGGCCGTCGGCGACGTTGTCGAGTACCGAGCGCATCCGCTTTTCGCTGTCTTGCAGCGCCACCTCGGCCCGCTTTCGCTCGACGAACTCACCGATTTGCGAGCCGATGTCGTTCATGACCGCGACGAGCCCGTCGTCGAGGTGCCGTGGCGCCCACGTGTGCAGCGAGATCATGCCGACCACTCGCCGCCCGCTCCGGACCGGAAAGCCGGCAATGCCTTTCAGCCCGCTGGCGGCGGCAGCCGCCATCCGCGGGGAGTCGTCTGCAGACACGTCGGTGATCGCGATCGGCGCGCCCGACTCCCACACCTTTCCCGCCAGCCCCTCACCACGACGGAACGTCGTCTCGCGCGCGGTCGCTTCGTAAGCCGAGGTGTCGCGGCCGGGGCGTTTCCATGAGGTGACGAAATGCATCGCCTCGCGCTGCAGATCGACCTCCCAGTATTCGGCCAGCTCCCAGTCGAGCGCCTGGCAGAGGCCCTCCAGAACGTGCGGCGCGGCCCTGTCCCAACCTGGCGAAGTGACCAGCGCCTGGGTGACGGCGAACCGGGCCGACTGCATGACCTCGGCGCGCTTCCGGTCGCGTATGTCGATGATCACCGTCTGGAAATAGAGCGGCTTGTCGTCGATGTTTCGGACAAGACGCACGGCCACGTCGGTCCACAGGACGTCGCCGTCCTTGCGAAGAAACCTCTTCTCGAACCGGAAGTTTGCCTCGTCGCCGGTGATCATCTGGCGCTGGGCTTCTTTGGTCGCTTCGACATCGTCTGGAAACGTGACGTCGTACACCGACATCGTCTTGAGCTCGTCGGCCGTGTAACCAAGAAGCTCGCAGTAGGCGGGGTTCACCGACACGATCTTTCCGTCCAGGCCGGCGAACGTCATGCCCGCCTGGGCCTGCTCGAACAGGGTGCGAAAGCGCATCTCGCTCTCTCGCTCGGCCTGCTCGGCTCGGTGCCGTTCGGTGATGTCGCTTACCAGCGCCAGCAGGCGCTGCGGGCCTTCCGCATCGATGTGATGGATTGCGACCTCCACCTGCAGCCGCCGGCCATCCTTGGTGACCAGGCCGGCCTGGTATCGGACTGGCGCCGCGCCGCCGGCGACGCGTTTCGAGAAGGTCTCCCGAAGCTTCTCCCGTTCTTCGAGTGGCGCAATGTCGATGAGGGAAGGCAGCGCGCGCAGCTCCTCCTGCGTGTAGCCGGTGAGCTTCACGTAAGCATCGTTGCTCGCGACGTACCGGCCGCCCTCGGTGACGAGGAGGCCTTCGCCCAGGTCGCTGATGGACAGCAGAAGCGATGCCTGGCGATCGACCTGGACCCTCATCTCGCGATCCACCGAGCGTCGGGTCAGAAACGCAAGTAGCCCGAGCCCGACCAGGACGAGCGACCAGATGGCGATCGCGCTGAAGGAAACCATCAGCTGCGTGGCGGCGTAGATCCACAGCGCACCGACGCCGGCGATGGCGACGGCGAAGAGGTAGGCGAAGTGCCGCGCATGGAGGCCGAGCTCGAAGTGGAGGAGGATGGTCGCGAACGCAGCGGCGGCGAGCGGAGGCAGGTCGTCCCCAAGCCACGGACCGGCGACTCCGAGGACGAGCACCGTCAGCACCGTGCTGACGATCATCAGAAGGACCTGCAGCGCCAGGTTGGTCGCGAGTCGCGAGGCCCTGACGCCCACGGCGATGACCGCGAACGCGACGCCGGCCGTGATCAGGATCACCTCCTGCTGCACGGCATAAGACGGCATCTGCGCCCTTGAGAGCCGGAACGCGACGGCCGCGATGATCGCCGCCGCCCCGATGCCGTTGATGGCGGCCAGCCGCCACGACTTGAGTGGATCCCGCCCGGCCCAGGCGCCGGGAATCAGGCTGAACGGGTTGTCGGCGGGCTTTCCCGCAGACAGGTTCCTCTCAGCCGACACGTACCTGCTGGCCGGCCCAGCGCGAGCCGAGGGCCACTTTCACCACGTGGAACGATAACGTTCGGGACCGGAACCTGTTGCGCCGGCGCAATCGACACTTAACAGCCGGGCCCCGGCCCGGCTGGTCGCTTATTTGGCCGACTTCGCCTTGGGGCGCTGGGGTACAGACCGCTTCAGCGGCGGCCGGCGCGTGGCGTGAAGGGGCAGCGGCTTGTCGGCCCCGTCGCCATCCTGGGCGCCCTGTTGGGGCTTGCCGGCGGCGGCATGCTGGGTGCGAAGCTTCGCGAGGCGCTCCTTCTTGGTCGCCAGGGCGGCCTTGAGGGCGTCGGAAAGCTGGGTGTCGTTCATGGGGACGACCCGGAGGCGCGCCTCCAGCTCGATCACCTCCACCTCAGCTCTGGTCAACTCGAGATCGATCGTTTTCGCCACTTTCTTTCCCCTAATACCCTACGGGGCTACAGCCCAATCTGTAATACCCGGAATTAACTACCCAGGAACGCAACAGGTTATGCCGGGAAGCTGGGAGTTTGCTGGGAGCCCCCCACGTGCACTCGATCCCGCCGCCCGGGGCGTGCGAATCCTACCCGTCCAGCGAGATCGCGTCGCGCAATTTTTCGAAGAAGCCCTTCGACACCTTCTCCGGCTTGCCGGTGAGACCACCGACCTTTCGCAGCATTGCCTTCTGCTCGGCTGTGAGGTCCTTCGGCACCACGAGCTGCACGAGCACGTACTGGTCGCCGCGCCGGCCGCCACGCACATCCGGCATGCCTTTGCTGGGGAGCCTGAACGACTGCCCGTGCTGCGTGCCACCGGGGATGGCGATCTCCACCGGGCCGTCCAGCGTCGGAATCTCGATGCGGTCGCCAAGCGCTGCCTGCACGATGTTGACGCGCAGCTCGTAGATGACGTTCTGGTCGCGGCGGGCCAGGTGCGGATGTGCCCTCACACGAAGCACCACGTAGAGGTCGCCCGGCGGGCCGCCGCGGACTCCGGCCTCGCCTTCACCGCTGACGCGAATCTGCGAACCGGTGTCCACGCCGGCCGGTATCCGCACCGCAAGCCGGCGCGTGACGGTGGTGCGGCCCTGTCCGCGGCACTGCGCGCACGGGCTCTTGAGCAGGCGGCCGGCGCCGCCGCATGTCGGGCACGTGGCCTGGGTGACGATCGAGCCAAAGATTGACTGCTGGGCTCGCCGGATCTGCCCAGAACCACCGCATCCCGGGCACGTCTCGGTCCCGGTGCCCGGCTCGGCGCCATTGCCCGAGCAGCGCTCGCATGTCGCCAGCCTGGGGACGTCGATCTCTTTCTCGACGCCGGTGAACGCCTCTTCGAAGGTGATGGTCATGTCGTAGCGGAGGTCGTCGCCGCGGTTCGACCGCTGCCGGCGCGAGCGCGATCCGATGCCGCCGCCGAAGAAGGTGTCGAAGATGTCCGCGAACGGCATGTCCGAGAAGTCGACGGCCGGACCGCCACCCATGTCCACGGCGGCGTGGCCGAACATGTCGTAGCTCCGTCGCCGGCCCGCGTCGGACAGCACCGCGTACGCCTCGCTCGCCTCCTTGAAGCGAGCGGCCGCGACCGGATCGTCCGGGTTGCGATCGGGGTGGGACTCCATGGCGATCTTCCGAAAGGCGCGCTTCAGCTCCTCAGCGGACGCCTGCCTGCTGCAGCCGAGGACCTCGTAGTAGTCGCGCTTGACGGCCACGGATCAGATTTTCAGGCTTGGTTGGGGTTGCCGTCGATGGACCTGGACTCGGAGCTCGAGTCCGCAGGGAGCTCAGGGCGCCGCGCGAGCTTGACGAGGGCCGGTCGCACGACGCGATCGCGGATGCGGTAGCCGCGCCGCAGCTCGGACACCACGGTGTCCTCCGGGTGTTCGTCCGACTCCTCGTGGCCGACCGCCTCATGGAGCTTCGGATCGAAGCGCTTACCCACCGAGTCGAAGGCTTCCAGGCCGTGCGCAGTGAGCGCCTCTTCCAGCTTCCGAACGCTCAGCTCCACTCCCTTCAACCACGACGGATCGATGCCCTTCGGCTCGTGGTCGAGCGCTTTATGGAGGTCGTCCAGGCCAGGGAGCAGCCGGTTGATCAGCTCGGCGGATGCGTGCTGGATGGTCTCGAGCTGTTCGGAGCGGGCGCGCTTCTTGAAGTTCTCGAAGTCCGCCGCCAGCCGCATGTAGCGATCCTTCGCTTCGGCCGACGCGGCCTCCAGCTCGGCGATCTTGCCTTCCAGCTTGGCGGTCTCCCGCGCGCCCGGCGTATCCGCGGTCTCGCGACCTCGCTCGCTCTCGTGGGGTTCCTGGGGATGCTTGCGAGTGGTCATCTCGTTTTTCTAGATACCGTGTTGGACACCGCTCTCAAACCCCGAGCTCGGCCATGCGCTCGCTTGCCCCTCGCGCCACCGCCCGCAGCCGCGCCACCGTCTGGCTGTAGGCCATTCTCGTCGGACCGATCACGCCCAGCACACCCTTGAGCTGATTCGATGGGCCGTAGGTCGTCAGCACCACCGCACACCCCTGCAGCTGGCTCGAGGCGTTCTCGGAGCCGATGACGATCTGCAGGTCGGAGTTGCCGATGAGCTGGCGCAGGAGAACCGTCAGGTAGCGGGTTTCCTCCAGCACCTCCAGCACCTGCTGCAGGCGCGACGATTCAGCAAACTCCGGCTGGCGCAACAGGTTGCGAACGCCGTCGTGCACGACCAGGTTCTCGGCGCCCTGCTCGTACTGGTCGAGCGCCGCGACGATGCGGCCGAGCAGCTCTTTCTCCATGCCCAGGACCGCGCTTTCGTAATGCCTGCGCACCTCCTCGCCACCTTTGCCGCCCAGCGAGTCGTTGAGTCGGGCGGCCAGCAGCGACAGCTCTGGCTGGGCCGCGACATCGGTCACCTGGACGACCTGCTGGCGCAGCAGGTTGCCTTCCAGCAGAAGGATGAGCAGCACCTCCTTCGGCTCGAGGGAGACCAGGTCCACATGCTTGATGCGGCCCTGAGAACCATGCGGAGCGCTCGCAACTGACGCGTTCTGGGTCACGGCCGCGGTCGTCATCGCCACGCGCTCGACCAGGCCCTGGACATCAGTCGACGTATGCCGGAGCTCCTCGTTGATGAAGAGCTGGACGCGGTCTGGCACCTCCTCCAGGTCCATCAGGAAGTCGACGAAGTAGCGGTAGCCGGAGTCGGTGGGGATGCGCCCGGCCGAGGTGTGGGGCTGGGTCAGGTACCCGAGGTCGGCCAGCTCGGCGAGCTCGCTGCGGATGGTCGCCGACGACAGGTTGACGAAGTACCTGCTGTGGAGCGACTGGGAGCCCACCGGCACGGCGCTGGTCGTGAACTCGTGCACCACCGCCCGCAGGATCGCTTGCTTTCTGTTTTCCATGCTCATTGGCACTCGCTTACGCCGAGTGCCAGTTACAGTACCGCGAGCGCGATCTGGTTGTGCAGGTCCATGCCACGCCGGGTGGGAACCACCCGGCCGTCGATCGAGCTGATCAGCCCGGCCGACGCCAGCGTGCCGAGCTCGGCATCGAAGCCTGATGGTGGCTTCATGCCCTCGGCGGTGCGGAGCCCCAGCATCAAAGATTCCGCCCTGGCCTTGCGCGCGTCCAGCTCCTCCCCATCCGCCGTCGGAGCCGGGCTCGCGGCGATGTACTCACGCGGGCGGGCGAGGTTCCACGAGCGCCAGGCACGCGACCCGTCCGTCGCGTACGAGTGCGCGCCCGCGCCCGCGCCGTAGACAGGCCGGCAGCGCCAGTACGCCAGGTTGTGCCGCGACTCGAAGCCGGGTCGGGCCCAGTTGGAAACCTCGTAGCGGCCGTAGCCGGCGGACTCCAGCTCCACGCAGGCGGCGTCGAGCTGGTCCCACTGCAGGTCGGGTGCGAGCTCGGGCAGCTTGCCCTCGGCGCGCCGCCGCCAGAGCAGCGTCCCCTCCTCGAACGTGAGGCAGTAGGTCGAGACATGATCGGGGCTGAGCGCGAGGCCTCGCTTCAGCGTCTCGACCCAGGATTCGAGGCTCTGGTGAGGCACGGCGTAGATGAGGTCGATGCTGATGTTCGAGACGCCCATCTCGCGAGCGAGGTTGAAGGCTCGCGTGGCCTGCGCGGCGTCGGTCTTGCGCTCGAGCACCGCCAGCGCGCGGGGCTCGAAGCCCTGAACGCCGAGGCTCAGGCGATTGACGCCCCCTTGTAGCCAAGCGGACAGCCTCGCCTCATCGGTGCTCGCGGGGTTGGCCTCGAGCGTGACCTCCGCGTCGGGCGCGACCTCGAAGGTGCGGTGGATGAAGGACAGCAGCCTCGTCATCAGCTCCGCCGGCAGAAGACTGGGTGTGCCGCCGCCGAGATACAACGTCTGCAATGGGGCGAACGCCAAACGCCCTCGCGCCGCCGCCAGCTCCGCCTCCAAGGCGGTCACGTAGTCGGCCATCAGGCGGTCCATCCCGGCGTAGGCGTTGAAGTCGCAGTAGCCGCACTTGTGCTTGCAGAAGGGAATGTGCACGTAAAGATTCGCGATGGGTTGCACGGTTAGACGCCTCTGATGTTGTAGCGCTGGCCCCGAGCGGACTCGAGCTCCTTGCGCAGGTAGTCGGTCGCCTCGCGATCGTTGGAAACCAGCTCCTTGATCCGCTGCCCCATCCGGTCCTCGACCCGAGCGATCTGCCGTCCGATCTGCTCGACGTTGGCGTTCTGGCTTCGATAGCGTTCGCGCTTGCGCCACAGCCTGGCGTGCTCGTTGCGCAGGTCGGCGACCGAGCGCCGGACCCGGCAGTCGATGCACAGCCCCTCGCGCGTCTGCGAGCTCGGGACCTGCTTGCCGCAATCCCTGCAGAAGAGAAGAATGCTGCTCAAAGTCTCACCTCCCCACCTCGTGGGGAGGTCCGGCGAAGCCGGGGTGGGGCGTCACAACTTTCAAATCCGCAACCACGGCGCGACTGAGCTCCCGAAGACGCTCTGGATCGATCTCGAAAACCGAGTCGGGCCCGCCCGCGGCAGCCCACACAACGCGATGTCCGAGCAGGTCGCGATCCATGAACACCTGCACCTCCGTGGCATGTCCGAACGGGGGCACGCCGCCGATGGAATAGCCGGTCGCGGACCTGACGACCCCGGCGTCGGCCTTCGTCACCGGCCGGCCCGCGGCTTCTCCCAAGCTTTCCTCGTCAAGGCGGTTGGCGCCGCTGACCAGCGCAACAACCGGGCGGCCGGCGGCGACGAAGACGAGGGATTTGACGATCTGGCCCACGTCGCAGCCGACCGCGAGCGCGGCATCGACAGCGGTGCGCGTGCCCGACGGGAACTGCTTCACGGATACGCCTATACCCGAATTCGCAAGCCATGACTCGAAGCGAGACATGTTGGAAAAGATAGGGCGGGTTGCAAATCTCGGTCGCAAGCCCGCAGGCTTGCCTTCTGTGAAGTCAGTCGTCACGGGCGCAGCGGGGTTCATCGGCTCGCACCTGAGCGAGCGACTGCTGGCCGACGGCCAGGAGGTGGTCGGCATCGACTGCTTCACCGACTACTACCGGCGCGCTCGCAAGGAGCAGAACCTCGAGGTGGCGCAGAGCCACCGCAACTTTTCGTTCGAAGAGCTCGACCTGGTCGACGCCGACCTGACGGCCGCTCTGGAGGGCGCCGACGTCGTCTATCACCTCGCGGGCCAGGAAGGCGACCGGCCGAGCTGGGGACATCAGTTCGACCGCTACGCGCGCGACAACATCATCGCCACGCAGCGGCTGCTCGAGCAGCTCAAGGGAAGCCGTATCAAGCGCCTCGTGTTCGCGGGCAGCTCGTCAGTGTATGGGGACGCGGAGGCTTCCCCAACCCGGGAATCGGCGCTGCCGCGCCCTGTCTCACCGTATGGCGTCACCAAGCTGGCCGCCGAGCACCTGGCGCACCTCTACACGCGAAACTTCGGCATTCCCGCGGTGGCGGTGCGCTACTTCACCGTGTACGGCCCTCGCCAGCGGCCGGACATGGCGTTTGCGCGATTCATGTCGGCGCTCGCCGATGGCAATCCCATCGAGGTCTACGGTGATGGCGAGCAGACGCGGGAATTCACCTACATCTCCGACGCCGTTGACGGCACCACGAAGGCTGCGACCGCAGACGTCGTCGGCATGGTGTTCAACCTCGGCGGCGGCAGCCGTGTCACCGTGAACAAGGTGCTTGCGACCCTCGAGGAGATCAGCAACCTGAAGGTCCGGCGAGACGATCTGCCGGCGGCGCCGGGAGACCCGCGCCACACCGGCGCCTCGATCAACCTAGCTCGCGAGCGGCTGGGATGGGAACCGCGAGTCGCGTTACGAGAAGGGCTGGCCAGGCAGTGGGAGTGGTTCCAGGCGACCCGTCGGGGCACGGGCGCGATTCCCTCACGCCGAGCCGACTAACCGCCCAGAGAGATCTTCCAGGCCAGCGCCGTTCGATCCATTGGCGATTCGCACGCTCTCGAAGCAGCCTCGCCGTCGGTGGCCGACTTGCAGACAAGCATTGCGCCGTGGACGCCAGAGATCAGAAAGTAGTGATATTCGCCCAGGGCGTCGATGTAGGCGCTGGCGACGCCCGTCGTCGGATCGGGCTGGGCGGTGCTGAACGTCCCGGCCCACGCGGCCGCCCCCGCCGGCATCGAGAATGTGAGGAGAGCAGCCTGCACCTCCATGTGCGGATCGCGATTGAGCGCGTAATCGCCGAACAGGAAATCATTCACGCCGTCGCCCTGAAGAACCTGAAGTGCGGGCATGGGCAGGGCGGCGTTGTTCATCATCAGCCAAGATTCCACCGGCAGGCTGGTGCCGCCGAGAAAGGTTATGTCGAGCCCAGGCGGCGGCAGCAGCTTCTGATCGACGGTCAGCGGTGAAGGATGTGCTTTGCCTCCAGTCGCCTTCTTCAAGCCATCCACGACCTTGGATGCATTCCTGCCCATCTGCGGTATCGATGGCATGCCATCCTTCCGAGCCCAGTCGATCTCGACGATCACACCGCCCAGCCGTACGAAGGTGTGCGTGATGTACGGTGCCGGGCCGCTGATATTCGTTGTTTTCAGATAAAGGACCTGGTCGCCCACTTTCGGGTTGCCCGACGTGGCGCTGTACCTCGTGAACATGGTGTTCATTTGCGTGGTGGCCGTTGACACCTTGTCGTACACGGTGTATGTGACGTCGAACAGCTCGGCGCTCCCAATGTGAACGAACCGCTGCGTCAGCGAGAACCGAACCGTGTCGGGAAGCGACGACGCATCAAGAGGCCGTACCCCGAAGGACGGCGGACCCTGCCACCAGTTGCTGTCGCCCAGCAGCGTCCTCACGTCCGAGATGGTCGGGCCGGCAGCGTTGATGTCGGCCGGCTGGGCAGTAGTGGTGGCTGCTCCCGGCCGAGCGCACGAGACCAGCGCTACGGCCGCCAGCGCCACGAAACCAGTCCAGCGCGACGCGCTAGTCAAGCTTGAGAACCGCCATGAACGCCTCCTGCGGGATCTCGACCGAGCCCACGCGCTTCATTCTCCGCTTGCCTTCCTTCTGCTTCTCGAGCAGCTTGCGTTTCCGCGTCACGTCACCGCCATAGCACTTGGCTAGCACGTCCTTGCGCATGGCCGAGACGGTTTCGCGAGCGACCACCTTACCGCCGATCGCCGCCTGGATAGGCACTTCGTACAGCTGCCGGGGGATGATCGCCTTCAGCTTCTCGACGAGGCGCCGGCCCTGCACCTGGGCTTTGCTGCGGTGGGTGATGAGGGAAAGGGCGTCGACGGGCTCGCCGGCGACCAGCACGTCGAGCTTGACCAGGTCGGCCTCGCGGAATCCGATCATCTCGTAATCCATCGAGGCGTAGCCCTTGGAGCGTGATTTCAGCTGATCGTAGAAGTCGTGGATGATCTCGCCCAACGGTATTTCATACTCGAGCACGATACGGTCGCCCGGCCGGTGCTCCAGCTTCTTGAACATGGCGCGGCGGTCCTGGCAGAGCTCCATCATCGGACCGACATAGGTGGACGGGACGATGATCGAGAGCCTCACGTACGGCTCTTCGATCGACTCGATCGCCGTGGGGTCGGGGAGCAGGGCCGGGTTGTCGACCTCGATGACCTCGCCCCTCTTCAACTTCACGCGGTACTCGACCGTCGGGGCCGTCGTGATCAGCTCGAGCTCGAACTCGCGCTCCAGGCGCTCCTGCACGATCTCGAGGTGGAGAAGGCCGAGGAATCCGCAGCGAAAGCCGAAACCGAGCGCCGCGGAATTCTCGGGTTCGAATGACAGCGCGCCATCGTTCAGCTGCAGCTTTTCCAGCGCCTCCTTCAAGTCGGCGAACTGGTCGGAGTCGGTCGGGAACAGCCCGGCGAAGACCATCGGCTTGACCTGCCGGTAGCCGGGTAAGGCGGTCGAAGCTCCGTTTTCGGCGGTCGTGATGGTGTCGCCGACGCGCGCGTCGGTGACGTTCTTGATGGCGGCGGTCACGTAGCCGACCTCTCCCGCGGTCAGCCTCTCGGCCTGGCGCGGCCGCGGCGCGAACCAGCCGACCTCGTCGACCTCGTGGACGCTGCCCGTGTTCATCATCCGGATCTTCGTACGCGGTTTGATCTCTCCATCGACGACTCGGACGTAGGTGATGACGCCGCGGTAGGTGTCGTAATGCGAGTCGAAGATCAGGGCGCGCAGCGGCGCAGAAGGGTCCCCGCGTGGCGGCGGCACCTTGGCGATGACCGCCTCCAGGATGTCCTGGGTCCCGATGCCCTGCTTGGCCGAGGCGAAGATGACCTCCTCGCGCGGGATGCCCGTGACATCGGATATCTCCTCGGCGACCATCTCTGGCTGTGCGGCGTCGAGGTCGATCTTGTTGACGACCGGGATGATGGTCAGCCCCGCCTCCACGGCCTGGTAGAGGTTCGCGAGGGTCTGCGCCTCGATGCCCTGGGCGGCGTCGACGACCAGGATCGCCCCCTCGCACGCGGCCAGCGAGCGCGACACCTCATACGCGAAGTCGACGTGGCCGGGCGTGTCGATCAGGTTGAGCTCGTAGCTCTCGCCGTCTCGCGCCCGGTAGGTCATGCGCACCGCTTGCAACTTGATGGTTATCCCGCGCTCGCGCTCCAGGTCCATGCTGTCGAGAACCTGGTCCTGCATGTCCCGCTGGCTGATCGATCCCGTGAACTCGAGCAGGCGGTCGGCCAGCGTCGATTTCCCATGATCGATGTGGGCGATGATGCAAAAGTTGCGCACGCGAGCCTGTGTGGCTGTGAGCACGGTCAAATGCTAGTGGGGTGTCGGAAATGAGGGTCCACCGTGGGAACATGCGCGGTGAGCCATGGTCCTCGCAATCGGCGTCGTGCTGTCCGCGGCAGGTCTTGCCCTCCTTTTCAACGTGGGCGGCACCGGCGACATGGTCATCAAGCGGGTCACCTCTCAGTCCCTGGGTGACCTCGCCCCAGGCTTTGCGTCCACACGCCGCGGCTTCAACATCTACGCGAGTCTCGTGCTGGCGATCGGGGTGTTCGCCGTCGGCCTCGGTCTGGCAGGCTGGTTCGTGCCCATCGGCACGAGCCTCATGGTGCTGGGCGGGATAACCTTTGCCGGCGCGTCGGTGATCGCGATCGCGGGTGAGATCGAGACCTACCGGGCCCTCAAGCGCTGAGATGAGGCAGCGCCTCGCGTGCCTCGTCCTTTCTTATACGTTAGACGGCGATGAGAGCCGGTCCGTCGAGCCTCTGGTGGGCGCCCAGGCTTTGAGGCCGAGCCAGGGCCGCCGAGCAGATCAGAGTCGCGACCTCGGCGGCGTCTGCGGCCGCTCCTGAGACGGCGCCGCCCTGCAGCGTGGCGAGGGCTGCCTCGAGGCTCACGCCGCTCCTCAACACGCCCGCGGCCGAATCGAGCAGCCTGCGCACTGAGCTGACCGTCAGCTCTCCGCGACGCCACAGCCGGCCTCGTGAGACATGGCCGGCGTCCAGGGCGCGGGACTCGGCTGCCGCCGCACCGGCGCGGCGCCCGAAAGCCGCGGCCTCGAGCAGCGAGTTGCTCGCGAGGCGATTCGCGCCGTGCACCCCCGTGCGCGCGCACTCACCCGCCGCGAAGAGCCCGTCGATGGAAGCACGGCCGTCGAGGTCGGTCGCGACGCCACCCATCGTGTAATGCGCAGCGGGGGCGATGGGGACCGGCTGCCGCAGCGGGTCGATCCCGACGCTCTTGCAGTTGCGCATGAAATTCGGAAAGCTGTGGCGCAGCCGGTCAGCGCTGAGATGGGTCACGGAGATGTAGGCCGGACCGACGTGCATCGCGAGGGCAAGCGCGACCTGGTCGCGGGGCAACAGCTCGTCGATGAATCGGTTGCCCTCCTCGTCCACGATGTAAGCGCCGGCGCCACGCAGCGCTTCAGTGATCAGGAAGGTGTGGGGTCCGGCGAAGGCCGTCGGATGGAACTGCACGAACTCCATGTCCGCGACACGTGCCCCCGTCCTCGCCGCCTCCAGGATTCCCTTCCCGCTGCTGATGCGGCTGTTGGTGGTTCGCTCGAACAGGCCTGCGTAGCCACCCGTCGCGAGCACGGTCGCAAGCGCGGTCACGATACCGCTGTCGAAAACGGCGCCGCCGCAGGTGCCGTCGCCGAGCAGCGACTGGAGGCGCCCGCGCCCTCTCACGATGCGGGACTCGCGGTCGATCGCCTCGCGCATGTACCCCATCAAAGCGCTGCCGCTCTGGTCGCCGCGGAGGTGCAGGACTCGCGGCCGCGAGTGCGCCGCTTCGCGTGCCGCACCACCGTCGAAGCGGACGCCCAGGGATTCCAGCCAGCGCACTGTTTCGGGACCGGCGCTCGTCAGGATCGACACCGCGTCGGGATCGCACAGGCCGGCGCCTGCCGCGAGCGTGTCGAGCGCGTGGAGCCTCGGCGAATCCTCGGGAAGGGTTGCGGCGGCGATGCCGCCCTGCGCGCGGTCTGAGGATCCGTTTCCAGCCGATACCAGCGCGACACGCGCGCCGACTCGCGCGGCCTCCAGCGCCGCGGCCGAACCTGCGAGCCCGTCCCCGATGACGAGAACGTCTGGCCTCCCCACGCCGGGGGGAGGTCGCCGCCGCCCGAAGGGCGCCGGCGGGTGGGGGGACACAGTCACAGCTCAACCCCTCCCCACTCGTGGGGAGGTCGCCGCCGCCCGAAGGGCGCCGGCGGGTGGGGGGATTCAGTCACAGCTCAACCCCTCCCCACTCGTGGGGAGGTCGCCGCCGCCCGAAGGGCGCCGGCGGGTGGGGGGACACAGTCACAGCTCAACCATCCTTAGAATCGCCCCACGAGCCTTCGCGGCAACCTCGTCAGGCACCCGCACCTCGAACACATCATCACGCAGCGACGTGAGGACCTTCTCGAGCGTGATCTTCTTCATGTATCTGCAGATCGCGCGCTCGCTGGCGGCGTAGAAGCGCCCTTGCGGCGCCTCTTTTGCCAGCCGATGCATGATGCCGAGCTCGGTCGCGACCACGAAGCTGCGCGAGGGATGCTCTTGCGCGTGCCGCACCATCCCCTCGGTGGACATGATGTGGGTGCGCTCCGCGTCGATGTCGCCGCTCGCTTTGAAGTACATGCACTGGCTTGCGCATCCGCATTCGGGGTGGACCAGGAGGTCGGCGTCGCCATGCTCAGCCCGCGCGCGGTCGATGTCGGCGGGCCGGATGCCGGCATGGACGTGGCACTCGCCCGGCCATACATGCATCTTCCGCCCGGTCACCTTCTCCAGGTACGTGCCCAGGAACATGTCGGGCAGGAAGAGGATCTCCTTGTCGGCGGGAATGGCGCGGATGACCCGCTCGGCATTGCCTGAGGTGCAGCAGTAGTCGCTGAGCGCTTTCACCTCCGCGGTCGTGTTCACGTACGACACCACCACAGCGTCGGGATACTCAGCCTTCCAGGCCGACAGCTGCTCGGCGTTGATGGTGGCCGCGAGCGAGCAGCCCGCCGCGAGGTCGGGGATGAGCACTCGTTTGCTCGGGCTCAGGATGGCGGCCGTTTCCGCCATGAAATGGACGCCACAGAACACGATCATCTCGGCGTCGGTGGCCGCGGCCTGGCGCGACAGGCCAAGCGAGTCGCCGACGTAGTCGGCAACGTCCTGTACCTCGGGTACCTGGTAGTTGTGCGCCAGGATCACTGCGTTGCGCATGTGGGCGAGACCGCGAATCTCCGCGCTCATGGCGGCCACGTTCCGGGGTACGCTCCGACGTGCGTAGTCGGCGGCATCGTCTTCCAAGGAAATGATTTCTAGCGCCACGTCCTTGTCACCTCCAGGCTCAGGTCCAGCGCCGGCGCAGAGTGGGTGAGCGCGCCCACGGAGATGCGGTCGACTCCCGCCTTCGCGGCTGCCACCGCACCCTCGATGGTCATGCCCCCTGACGCTTCAAGCTTCGCGTGGCGACGATTGATCTCCACAGCGCGGCGAATGTCGTCGATCGACATGTTGTCGAGGAGCACGATCTCGGCACCGGCCGCCAGCGCCTCGTCCAGCTGAACGAGAGTGTCGACCTCGACCTCCACAGGCATTCCTGCGCGGCGCGCGCGCTCGATCGCGGCGGGGACGCCGCCCGCGGCGGCGACGTGGTTGTCCTTGATCAGGATCGCGTCCCACAGCCCGGCGCGATGGTTGTGGCCGCCACCGGCGCGGACCGCCGCGCGCTCGAGGTACCGGAGTCCCGGCGTCGTCTTGCGGGTGTCGAGAAGGACGGCATTCTTGTAAGGCTGGAGCGCATCTGCGTAGCGGCGCGTAAGTGTCGCGATGCCCGATAGGCGCTGAAGGAAGTTGAGCGCGGTGCGCTCCGCGGTGAGGATGGAACCGAGCGGACCGACGATCCTGGCCGCCTCCTCACCCGGCGCGAGCCGCGCGCCATCGGGCAAGAGCCCGAAATATTCGCAAGGTGGACGCACCATCTCGAACACTCGGGACGCCGCGCCGGCCCCGCTCAGAACACCAGGGCTCTTGGCGACGATCTTCGCCTCGCCCATGAGCTCGAGGTCGACTACGTAGCGGGTGGTGACGTCCGCGTCTTGCATCTCGCCGCCGAGGTCCTCCCGCAGAGCGGAGGCGACCAACTCGTCGAGCTCGGCTGCGTTCACCGAGATCTCAGGCTTCGATGAAACCATCGGGCTCCTCGCGCAGGCCGAAGGCCTGCTGGGTGAACCGGAAGAGATATGCGCGCTTACCACGCACGCTGCGCTCCCTGCCCGTCTGCTCGATGACGCCGCGATCGACGACCTTGCGCCAGAAGTTGCCGCGGTTGATCGACAGGCCGAGCACCGCTTCGTACACATGCTGAAGCTCGGAGATCGTGAACTCCGATGGCAGCAGCTGGAAGCCAAGCGACGAATAGCCGACTTTGCTGCGTAGGCGGCGCACCGCGTAATCGACGATCTCGCGGTGGTCGAAGGCCATCTGCACGGGAAGGCGCCGAACCGGATGCCACTCCTGGTCGGTCCCATCGCCCGCGACAGTGCAGCTCTCTGCCTGCGCGCTGGGCACGATCGCGATGTACGCGACCGCGATCACGTCGCCGCGGGGGTCGCGGCCCGGCACGACGACCTGACCCGACCGATCTGTCTGCTGCGGCCGATGAAAGGTCTTGAGCTGCTCGATCCAGCCGCCTTCGAGCCCGGTGATGCCCTGGTGCAGGGACTTGGCCTGGTCGTCGAGTGAGGTGCCCGGCCTGTGCAGGCCGCCCGGGAGCGCCCAGAAACCGGGGTAGGGTGCCTCTCGCCTCTCGCTGAGCAGGACGCTGAGCTCGCGGCCGGCCAGGGTGAACACGGCCAGGTCGACAGCCACCGGGCAGCTTGCGGCATCGAGGGCCGCCTGCCCTTCGGAAGCGCCATGCCTCGGCAAATGCTCCACCATCTCGTGCTTCATCTTATCTCATAACGAAGCGTCAGTGGGTCTTCGTCTACAGCTCGTGCCTGGCGGCGAGGGTCACGGCGAGCGCCACGAGCGCAGCGGTCTCGGCGCGTAGGTTGCGCGGCCCCAGGCCGGCCTTGCTGGCGACGGCCGTCAGCTCGCCGTCAGACCAACCGCCTTCGGGCCCGACCAACAGGGTCATGTCCCGCGGCTCGACCATGTCGGCGAGGTCTACGGGCGCACCGCGGACCAGCAGCACCGGGTGGTCCGAGCCCGCCACCACCTCGTCGAATGTGAACGGACCATCGACCTGTGGCACCCTGGTGCGCCCCGCGAGCATCGCGGCCTCGCGACAGATGGTGTTCCAGCGTTCGAGCTTGGCGCCGCGGGCGACGCTGCGGTCGGCCGCGAAGACTCGAAACGCGAACGCGCCTATCTCCGTGCATCGCGACAACACGAGCTCCAGCGCAGGGGCGGGCAGGTGGGCGATGGCGATTGTGATCCGAGCGTCCGGTTCCGGCCGATGCTCGCGCTCGCCGACGATTACGCCTTCGACGCGCTCCGGAGAAATGCGAACGAGCCGAACGGTGAGCAGCGAGCCGGCCGGGTCCACGACCTGGATCTCCTCCCCCACCCGGGCCCGCAGCGAGCGGGCGAGGTGGCGGGCGTCGCCGCCGGTGATGACGGCGCGCCCGCCTTCACGCTGCGCGAAGAAAGACGGCAAGAATCTGATGCAGCCGGGCTACATCATGCTGAACGTTTCGTAGACCGCGATCGAGCCACCGCTCTTCAGGATCGGACACCCTTTGGCCATCTTGGTGGCGGCGTCGATCGAGCCGGCGTCGACGATGGTGTAGCCGGTGGCCCGCTGGCCGATCGGCCCCTTTGCCACCGTGCCATCTGCCTTGACCTTGTTCACCGCACCCGAAAACGGGTTGCCCATGTCGACGACCGCCGGGCCGAGCTTTCCATACCAGGTGCCCCACTGCTTCAGCACCCTCGCCTGCGCAGCGGGCGTTTCGGGCATGCCGCCACCGTAGAAAACGAGCAGATACTTCGCCATCAGTCCCTCCCTCTCAGTGCCGAAGACGCGGTCGCCGTCAATCTAGCGGATGCTCGCGCAGGACGTCTTTTGATTTTCATGGTTTCGGCACGCAGCCTCTTGATGACCACGAGGGCTCTTTCGAGGCGGCGGCGATTGGCAGGATCGTTGAGCCAGCGGCTCTGGCCGGAG
The DNA here is from genome assembly GCA_035636885.1 of Candidatus Nitrosopolaris sp. Classification (GTDB taxonomy): domain Bacteria; phylum Chloroflexota; class Dormibacteria; order Dormibacterales; family Dormibacteraceae; genus UBA10449. The sequence continues at coordinate 14,324 of DASPYG010000138.1, read as the reverse complement.
GGGTGGGGCAGCGGAACCAGGACCGGATGCATCCCAAACGAGCGGCCGACCCGCACCTCCAACGGGCCGGGCCCGAGAAAGCGGGTGATCGCCATCTGGCCGACCAGGATGACGACCTCCGGCTCCAGCATCTCGAGCTCGGCGTCGAGCCAGTGCGCGCAATTCTTGACCGCGGCCGGCGGCGGCCTTAGATCGCCCGTGCCCGTGCGCTTGCGACCGGGAAAGCAGCGCATCAAGGCAGCGATGTAGGTGCGCTTCCGGAACTCTTCGGCGCTCGCGAAGCCGGCGCGAAGCATCCACCGGTCCAGCTCCTTGCCGGCCCGACCGGAGAACGGCCTACGCGTCTCGCGCTCCGCCGGGCCGGGCGCTTGCCCGACCAGAAAAAACGGAGCGCCCCACTCGCCCGCGAAGGTCGGGTTGGCCTCGGGGATGATGCCGGCGTCGACGCATACGTGGCAGGCGCGGCAGGCGGCCTGCGATGCGCGCAGCGCCGTCGGTCCGGAACGGGGCGCCATGCACCGAAGCTACATGGGTCGGCCGCGCGAAGCGAGGGTCCAATCTCATAGCCCGGTAAGATCGTTGACGATGGCCCCTACGTCACAACAGGTGCTCGACGTGCTCGCCACCATCCAGGACCCCGACCTCGGTCGCGACGTCGTCAGCCTCGGCATGATCAAGGAGCTGGAGGTCAGCCCGCAGGGGACGGTCAGCTTCACGTTCGAGCTGACCACGCCCGCATGCCCGGTCCGTGACCGCTTCAAGACTCAGGCCCAGGACCTCGTCGGCGAGATTCCTGGCGTCAAAGAGGTCCAGGTGCGGATGACGGCGAACGTCCGCCCCGCTTTCATGCGGCCCAAGCCCAGCGAGATCCTCCCCGGCGTCAAGCAGACGATCGCGGTCGCATCCGGCAAAGGCGGCGTTGGCAAGTCGACTGTTGCGGTCAATCTCGCCGCCGCGCTGAGCAAGGCCGGCGCGGAAGTCGGGCTCCTCGACGCCGACATCTACGGACCGTCGGTTCCGGCCATGACCGGATCCCGAAAGGTGCCAGAGCAGGTCAATGGACAGCTGCAGCCAATCGAGGCCCACGGGCTCAAGGTAATGTCGTTCGGCCACATCTACCCCGGCGATCAGCCCACGATCTACCGCGGGCCGATGGTCGGCAAGGCGATCGAAGCGATGATGGTCCAGGTCGACTGGGGCCGCCTCGACTACCTCGTCATCGATCTTCCACCCGGCACCGGCGACGCCTCCCTCACGCTGGCGCAGGCGATTCCCCTCACCGGAGTGGCGATCGTTTGCACGCCGCAGGACGTCGCCACCGATATCGCCATCAAAGCCCTGCAGATGTTTCGAAAGCTGAACGTCACTCCGCTGGGTCTCATCGAAAACATGAGCTGGTACATCTGCCCGAGCTGCGGGCATCGTCACGAGATCTTCAGTCACGGCGGCGCCGAGGCCGCGGCGCAGCGCCTGGGTGTGCCTTTCCTGGGCGCGATTCCGCTGGAGGAATCGATTCGCGAGGATGCCGACAGCGGCACGCCGGTGGTCATCTCGCGCCCGGAGTCGGCCGGAGCGCGCGCGTTCGTCGAGATCGCATCGCAGGTCGCCGCACGAACCTCGATCCAGTCATTCCGGCAGCTGCCGGTGATCAGCGTCCGGTAGCGAGCTGAAAGACCCGGACCCCTACCCGCTCACGGTCGACGTCGACCGCGAACGCCAAGTCATGGTCATCGCCTGGGAGGACGGGCACCGAAGCAGCTACGCGGCGGAGCGCCTTCGCTGGGCCTGTCCGTGCGCCGAATGTCGTGGGGAAGCAGGCTCCCCCGGCCGCCTGGCTCGAGTCAAGAGCCTCGATCCAAACGAACTGCGCGTGCAGAACGTCGCCCTGGTCGGCCAGTACGCATTGCAAATCGCCTTCGAGAGCGGCCACTCGACCGGCCTCTACACGTTCGCCCTTCTGCGCGCACTCTGCGACTGCCCCGAGTGCCGCGCACGGAAATCCGCCACCTAGTCGCACCCCGGCGCGAAATGGGATAATCCGCGCGCTCCGTTGTCGTTCCCCACGTCCCTCCAAGAACCCGAGCCCTGGGCCGCCGCGGCGACGCCGCGTAAGGGCATCCGACGCAAGCGCCGCATCCCCGGCAGAGGCTGGATCGCCCTGGGCGCCGTGATCGCTGTGTTGCTCACAGCGGGCGGCGGGGCTCTCGCATTCGAGAATGCGCTGCCGACATCGGTCGCCCTCAACTTCGCCAATGGCGCGAAGGACGTGTCGACCTACTCGCGGGTGATGTTCACGTTCAGCCGACCGGTCGCCGTCAATGACGTCGCAGCGGCTTTCTCGATCTCACCCGTTACGGACGGCACGCTCGGGGCCGTGTCCGGACAGACGCAGTACGCATGGTCGCCCACGAAAGCGCTGGCGGACCTCACCACATACACGGTGACGCTCGGGCCGATCACCGACCTCAGCCACCATCGTGTGCCCGGCGGACGCTGGTCTTTCTCCACCAACATCGTGCCGCGCATCGCGTCGGTGACGGGTGCCGGCGGCGCGGCACTTGCCGACGGCTCGGAGATAGATCCAGGCACGCCGCTGACGATTCATTTCAACGACGCGATGGAACCGATCACCATCCGCGTCGAAATCGGCACGACGCAAGCGAACCTGGGTTGGGCGCCGGACGATCGCAGCGCCACCATCTCGACGCAGGGGATGCCTTCGGGGCCGCTGGTCCTGCGGATGGGGCCGGGCGGGCGGGACCAGACCGGACACCATGTCCCGGGGACCTTCACGCTGAAGACCGGCCTGTACTACCGCGATCACGAGCACACCACCGCGCTCAAGTACCCGGCGCTGATCCAGATGCCCAACGACTACTACGCCCGCGACCAGAACGGCATGCAGGCCGCGGACATCGTCTTCGAGTACCTGGCCGAGGGCGGCATCACCAGGTGCACCGCGATATTCGAGAACGCACCCGACCTGATCGGTCCGATGCGTTCCAGCCGGTTCATATCGCTGAAGATCGCTCGGCACTACGACGGCCTGCTGTTCCAGTCCGGGGAGTCGCAGGCCACTCGGAACCGCGCGGCAGCCGATCCGGTGCCGCAGTTCTTCGACACGATCGGCTACACGTACCGCACCAGCGCGCGGTACGCGCCCGACGACCTGATGATCAAGGGCCCGTCGGTGAGCGCCGCGGAACAGAACTACTTCTCTTCGATTCCCGCGTTCACGATCCCCAAGGCCCGACCTGACCTCACGGGAGGAAAGCCCACGACCACCGTGAGCGTTCCCGAGCACTACTCCGTGTACACATACGATCCGGCGATGGGCACGTACCAGAAGACGGAGGAAGGGCACGCATACCAGGACGCCAGCCTGCGCGCGCCGCTGCGCATCGAGATGCTGATCGCGTTCCACACCGCCGAGGTGCTGGTCAACGTTGGCGACGGGCATGGCGCCCACATCCATGACTTCAACATGGACTCGGGGGGCAATGCCGACATCTACTACAAGGGCATGCTGTACGGCGGCAGCTGGAGCGCGCCCGACCGCAACGGCCCGCTCACGTTCACGTTCAACGGCCAGGCTGTGACGCTGCCGCCCGGCCTGGTCTGGATCGACGTCATCGCCTAGCCTCCCTCCCCGACCCGCGGGGAGTTCGCCACTGCCGGCAGGGGCACTGGCGGGTGGGGCTGATCCGATCTAAGCCCTTGCGGCGTCCTTCAAGGACGTGACGTACGCGGCGGCGGCCACAGCCGCAGTGGTGCCGTCGCCGACGGCGGTCGCGATCTGCTTGGTCAGCTGCTGACGCACATCGCCCACCGCCCAGATTCCCGGCTCCGAGCTCTGCAGGTTGCGGTCGGTGATGATGTAGCCGCCCTCGTCGTGGTCGACGTGGAACTTGAACAGGCCGGAGTTGGGCACGAAGCCGATGAAGATGAACACCCCGCCGACCGGGAGCTCCTTGCTCGCGCCGAACTGCTCGTACTTGACCGCCTGCACCTTGCCGTTGCCGACGATCTCCTTCACGCCCGCTTCGAGGATGAACTCGATCTTCGGGTTGGCGCGCGCCCGATCGATCAGGATCGGCTGCGCCCGGAGCTGGTCGCGGCGGTGGAGGATGTAGACCTTTTTGGCGTAGCGGGTCAGGAAGTCGCCTTCCTCGACCGCAGCGTCCCCGCCACCGACCACCGCCAGCTCCTGGCCCTTGAAGAACGCGCCGTCGCAGACGGCACAGTAGCTGACGCCGCGGCCCCAGAACTCCTTCTCGCCGGCGACGCCGAGGTAGCGGGGCAGGCCGCCCGCGGCCATGATCAGGGCGGGCGTGCGGATCTCGTCACCCGACTCCAGCCGGATGACCTTCATCGTCCCCTCTTTGTCGATCTCCTTGACCGGCTCGAACTCCCGGACTTCGAGGCCGAACTTCCGGGCGTGGTCGCCCATCTTGGTCGCCAGCTCGGTGCCCAGGATCGACTCGTAGCCGGGGTAGTCCTCGACCAGCTCTGTGTTCAGCAGCTGCCCGCCCAGCGGTCCCCGGTCCAGCAGCAGCGTCTTGAGGTTCATCCGGGAGGTGTACAGGCCGGCCGCCAGCCCGGCGGGGCCGCCTCCGACGATGACCACATCGTGTTCGCTCATTCCATCAGATCCAAGTGCGGCAGGGTGGTTGGTATTCCTCCAGGTGCTCCCTACCCAAACTTGTACTGGGCGCCAAAGCCGCCGCGTGGGCTGTGGCAGGCGATGTTGTCGAAGGGGCAGCCTATCGAGCAGGCGCCGCATTCGATGCAGTTGCCGGAGCTGACCAGGGTCTTCTTCTGCTCCTCGTTCCACTCGTAGACGCCGGCCGGGCAGAAATGGGTGCAGTACTTGCCCTTGCAATCGTTGGCGCAGACGGCCTGGTCGACGATCTCGATGTGAGGGCGTCCGGTGTCTTCTTTGTACTTGACCGTGAAGAGCTTCTCGGTGAGCTTCTCCATTTGCTTTCAGTCTATCCGGCGCCGAAGCGTTCCCAGACCCGGCACATGAGCCGGATGGTGTTGATGTAGTCGGCGGCGTGGATGTTCTCATTGGGCGCGTGGATCCGGTTGTCCGGCCGGCCGACGCCGACGGGCAGGACGGTCGGCACGCCGAGGTCGGCGACCACCGGGTGCATCGGCCCGGTGGCCGGCATGAAGGGCCACAGGACCGGCTCGCCGTGGAGCTCCTTGACGCAATCGATCACGCTGCGCGCCACGGCCGAGCTGGGGTCTGAGCGCGCCGGTTTCTCGCCGTCGTGAGACACGATCTCGACCTTCTCGAACCCATTCGCGTCAAGGTGCTTGCGCAGCCGGGCCAGGATGTCGGCAGGGTCCTGATCCGGGATCAGCCGGAAGTCGAGCTTGGCCGTTGCCTCGGCTGGAAGCACCGTCTTCGAACCCGGGCCCTGGTAGCCCGTGGTGATGCCGGCGATGTTGCAGGTCGGCGTGAAAAGGAGCTGCTCGATGACGTGCTCCGGCGCCGGATCACGGATGAGGCGCTCGAACCCAACGAGCTTTTTTCGCTTCTCGATCTCGGGGTCGATCCTGGCCATCATCTGCCGGTCGGCGTCGGTCGGCTCGACGGCCCGCTCGTAGAAACCATCGATGCGGATGTTCATCTCCTGGTCGCGCAAGCTGGCGAGCGCCTCGACCAGGTATTCGGGAGCAGACGGATACATGGAAGCGAAGCCGGAATGTTGGTCATAGGCGAGCAGCTTGACGCGCAGCTGGACATAGAGGAGCCCGCGACACCCGAACTGCAGCGTCGGCCGCCCGGCATCGTCGAAGGAGCTGCCAGACTCCCACAGGCAGCCGTCGGCACGGAGCTTGTCGGCGTGCTTGTGCGCGATGGTCTCGAAGGTCTTGGAGCCGATCTCCTCTTCGCCCTCGACGAGGAACCGCAGCGTGACCGGAATCTCGCCCATGCCTTTGAGCGTCTCGAGCGCGTGGATCCGCGCCATGACGTCGGCTTTGTCATCGGCCACGCCTCGTGCGATGATCCTGCCGTCCTTCTCGGCCGGCTTGAAAGGGTCTGAGTCCCACAGCTCGATCGGGTCGACAGGCTGTACGTCGTAGTGCTGGTACAGCAGCAGCTTTCGCCGCCCGGCGCCCGGCACCTCCGCGTACAGGGCCGGCATGCCGCCCTCGTCGAACGTCTCGACCCGGTCGGTGAACCGGCTCAGGCGCTGGGCGATCCAGTCGCGAGCCGGCTGCACAGCATCCAACCCGTGGTTCGAGATGCTCGGAAACGCACACAGCTCCTCGAGCTCCTCGATGAAACGGCGTGAATTCTTCTCGATGTACGCGTCGACGGCGCTGGTTGAGATCACCGGTTCATTCTTTCACTACGCTAACTGTGTGAGCCAGAGCCCTTTTCATTTCTCCCCCCGACCCAATCGTGCCCACGAGATCAACTGGCACGGCTGGTCCGAGGAGGCGTTCGCGGAGGCGGGCGAGCTCAACCGCCCCATCCTTCTTTCTATATCGGCCGTGTGGTGCCACTGGTGCCATGTCATGGACGAGACCACTTACTCGAACGGCGGCGTGATCGACCTGATCAATCGCGAGTACGTCCCCATCCGGGTCGACAACGACCTTCGGCCTGACATCAACCAGCGCTACAACATGGGCGGCTGGCCGACGACGGCCTTTCTCACTTCAACTGGCGAGATCCTCACCGGGGCGACCTATCTGCCGGCCGACCAGATGGCCGATGCACTTGCTCGTGTCTCCAGTTACTACCGCACGCACCAGGCGGAGATCGCCACCAGGGTGCTGGAGGGGAAGAAGCGCGGGACCTCGACCGTCGCGCGCAGCGCGGGCGCGCTGGATGGCGCGGCGGTGGAGTCCATCGTCGATGCCACCAAAAACGCATACGACGCCGAATACGGCGGCTTCGGATCCGCACCCAAGTTTCCGCAGACCGACGCCATCCTCTTGCTGCTGGAGCAGGCGCAGGTCCATTCGGATCCTGTGCTGCGCGGGATGGCCACGCACACGCTGGACCGCATGGCGGCCGGTGGAACATACGACCACGTCGAAGGCGGCTTCTTCCGCTACTCGACCACGCAGGACTGGAGCGTCCCCCACTTCGAGAAGATGCTCGAGGACCATGCGGGACTGGTGAGCGCGCTGGCTCTCGCCGGCCTGAAGACGACGCTGGACAGCACCACCGAATATCTCGACAGGGTGCTTCGCGATCCCGCGACGGGCCTCTATGCGGGCAGCCAGGACGCCGACGAGCACTACTACTCGCTGGGTGCCGCGGGCCGGGCGGGCGCCGCCGCCCCCTACGTGGACAGGCGCATCTATACGTCCTGGAACGCGGCGCTCGCGATCGCGTATCTCGATGCCGCACGCCGATGCGAGCGGCCCTCGCTTCGCAAGAACGCGAGCTTGCTGCTCGACCGCCTTTTCGCGGACCGCTACAGGCCTGGCGCCGGCCTTGCCCACGCGGAGGATGTCGCCGGCCAGCTGCCCGACCAGGTCTGGGGGCTGTGGGCGGCGGTGCGAGCCCATCAGGCGGGGCTGCAAGGTAATTGGCTTGCGATCGCCCGCGACATCGCCAAGCACATTGACGACGCGTACGGCGACCCGGAGCTCGGCGGCTATTTCGACCACGCCGGCGCCGATCAGCTCGGCCGCTTGAGCGACCGCATCAAGCCGCTCACCGAGAACTCGATCGCCGCCATGGCACTGGCGGAGGTCGATGTGCTCGACGGTGATCCCGAGCAGCCCTACCTGGCGCGCGCACGCCGCGCCCTCGAGTCGGTCGCCTCGCTCCCACGCCAATACGGGCTGATGGCGGCGGTATTTGCACGCGCCCTCGACCGATTGGGCCGCGTGGTCAAGGTCAGCACCGGGAACGAGGCGCTGGCACGCGCTGCGGTCCTCGCGCATCCATACGCCGTGATCGACCACAACGACGACGATCGCGCCGTCGTATGCGTCGGAACCATATGCTTGGCGCCGGTGTCGACACCAGCTGCGCTCGGCGAGGCGATTCTGGAAGCAAGCCAAGCGCGTGCCTGAGTCGAGGCGCCATTTCGCGGGACGCGTCAACCGGGCACTCGACGACGACAAGCTGCAGGGCGCGCTGATCCACGCGATGACCGGCTTGAGGAGCCGGCGCGACGCGGCTTTCAAGAATTTCGATTTCGCCGCCGGCCGCGCGGACCTGAAGGAGCGTCGGCGCGCCAACCTCGAACGCCTGCCCGAGCTGGTGGAGGAATTCGCGCAACGGCTCGAGGCGGTCGGCGGCAAGGCCCATTACGCGAGGAACGCCGCCGAAGCGCGTGAGATCGTGGGGCAGATCTGCTGGAACGCCGCGGGCGGGCAGCAGCATCCCGTGGTGACGAAGGTCAAATCGATGGCGGGCGAGGAGATCGAGCTCAATCCATACCTCGAGTCGCTCGGTATGGAAGTTGTGGAGACGGACCTGGGCGAGCGCATGGTGCAGCTCACCCACACCCACCCCTCGCACCTCATCGCCCCCGCCATCCACCTCACCAAGGAGGATGCAGCGCGAGTGTTCGGGACAGAGCCGACGGTCGAGGCGATTCAGGCTCACGCCCGCGAATCTTTACGGCAGAAGTTCATCAGCGCTGCGGTGGGCATCAGCGGCGCCAACATGGCCATCGCGGAGACTGGCACGATCGTCCTCGTCACGAACGAGGGCAACGCCGACCTCACGACGACGCTGCCTCCGGTGCACATCGCCATCTTCGGCATCGACAAAGTGGTCGCGTCGCTCGACGATGCGGTGGCGATGCTGCGCATGCTGCCACGCAGCGGCACCGGCCAGATCATGACCAGCTATGTGAACTGGATCACCGGCCCTTCGCGTTCCGCCGACATCGAGCAGTCGTTGACGATCGGGGTACACGGGCCGCGCGAGATGCACTGTGTGATCCTCGACAACGGCCGCACTGACATGCTCGCGGACCCGATCTTTCGCGATGCCCTCACGTGCATCAGGTGCGGCGCGTGCTCGAACGCGTGCCCGCCGTTTATGGCGGTGAGCGGGCACCAGTTTGGCCACATCTACAACGGACCGATCGGGCTCGTGCTGACGCCGTTCCATCACGGGCTGGAGGAAGCCGACCTCCCCAACACGCTGTGCACGCAGTGCAACGCGTGCCAGGAGATCTGCCCGGTCGACATCCCGCTGCCACGCCAGATCCTCGAGCACCGCCGCAAGGGCCGCAAGTCGCTGCGCAAGAAAGCGGTGCTGGGCGTGTGGAAGCGCCCCGGGCTCGCCGACCGACTGCTGCGCGCCGGCGCCCCTTTCAGCGGGCTGCTGCGTGGGACACCCCGGCTGGCTCGGGTCCCGTACCGAGACCAGGCGCCGGCGAAATCGAGAACCGAAGGCGAACCGCTGACCATCTTCGCCTCGTGCATGGTGGACCGCATGATGCCCGGCGCCGCCGTCGCTCTCGAGCGCATCGCCACAGCCGCGGGCTACGGGGTTGCGTTTCCCAAGGGTCAATGGTGCTGCGGGCTGATCTCTGCGAACGCCGGCGACTTCGAAAGCGCCGACAAATTGAATACAGGGCTGTCGGCGAGCCTTCGGGATTCAAAGGGCTTGATCGTGACGCCTTCGGCCTCCTGTTTCGGGGCGTTCACGATCGACGCAGGGGATTGGGGCGGGACGACCGACCCAGAGCTGCAGGAGCGCTTTCGAGATTCGACGCGATTCGTCCTCGAGCTCCTGGCCAACCGGCCGGAGCTCGTGCGCACCGATCAGATGAGTCTCAAGGTCGCCTATCACGACTCCTGCCAGACGCTGCGTCAGCTCGGCCTGAAAAGCGAGCCACGACAGCTGCTCGACCTGGCCGGCTACGAGGTCGAGAACATCCCCGACATCGCGAACTGCTGCGGATTCGGCGGGACGTTCAGCCTCGAGTGGCCGGGAGTGGCCGCCAGGCTGGCGGATTGGAAGCTGGACGCGATCGCCAAGACCGGGTGCACCGTGGTCGCCTCCGACAACCCCGGCTGCCTCGTGCACATCGCGGCCGCCGCTCGCAGGCGGGGCACGAACCTCCGAGTGGCGCACGTTCTGGAGCTGGTCGCGGAGCACCTGGCCTAGGTCCCACCGGCCATACTGGATAGAGCTTTGATCCTGTCTCCGCAACGCATTACCAGGTTGGCGCGTTAACAAACGACATGGCCATTCTCGAGACGATCAACTCGCCCGCCGACCTCCGCACGCTCGATCAGAGCCAGCTCGCAAAGCTCGCGGAGGAGGTGCGGGCCTTCCTGGTCGAGCAGACGTCCCGGACGGGCGGCCACCTCTCACCCAACCTTGGCGTGGTCGAGCTCACCTTCGCGCTGCACCGCGTATTCGACAGCCCGAAGGACGCGATCGTCTGGGACACCGGCCACCAGGCGTATGTGCACAAGATCGTGACCGGCCGGGCTCGCGACTTTGCGCGCTTGCGTCAGGCGGATGGGCTCTCGGGCTACCCCTCGCGCGCGGAGTCCGAGCATGACCTCGTCGAGAACAGCCACGCATCCACATCGCTCAGCTACGCGCTCGGGATCGCAGAGGCGCGATTGCGGAAGAAGCAGCCCGGTTATGTGATCGCCGTGATCGGCGACGGCGCGCTGACCGGGGGCATGGCCTATGAAGCCCTCAACCAGATTGCCCACCTGCAACCGCCGAACCTGATCATCGTCATCAACGACAACGGGCGCTCATATGCCCCGACCGTCGGCGGACTTGCCCGCCACCTCTCCCAGCTGCGCATCGACCCGCGTTATGAGCGGATCAAGGTCGAGATTTCGCGCCTTCTGCGCGACCTGCCGCTGGTCGGCGCGACCGCCGACCAGGCCGCTTATCGCGTGAAGGAGAGCCTCAAGCAGCTGCTGCAGCCTTCGACGGTTTTCGAAAGCCTTGGCATCAAGTACGCGGGCGTCGTGGATGGCCACGACGAAGCGGAGCTCGAAGCCGTTTTCTCGCGAGCCAGGAAGCTCAAGTCTCCAGTCGTCGTGCACGTGGTCACCGAGAAAGGCCATGGGTACGGACCTGCCGTGGAAGATGAGATCGACAAGCTGCACGGAGTCAGTGCCTTCGACCCGCTTACCGGTCGCCCCCGCTCCACCGACGTCACATACACCGATGTGTTCGGCGAGGCCCTCATGTCGGCCGCGACCCGGCGCCCCGAAGTCTGTGCCATCACCGCTGCCATGGCATCGTCGACCGGGCTGCTGAACTTCGCCAAGGAGTTTCCCGACCGCTTCTTCGACGTCGGCATCTGCGAGCAGCACGCGGTCACGTTTGCGGCGGGGCTTGCCATGGCCGGCATGCGCCCGGTCGTGTGCATCTATTCGACGTTCCTGGCGCGAGCGTTCGACCAGACGATCATGGACGTGGCCCTACACAAGCTCCCCGTCGTTTTCGTCATCGATCGCGCCGGGGTCACCGGGCCCGATGGCTCATCCCATCACGGCGTCTTCGACCTGTCGTACCTTCGCCTGATCCCCAACCTCAAGGTCGTCGCGCCTGCCGACGCCACCGAGCTGTGCGCGTTGCTGGAAACGGCGCTCGCGACCGACGGCCCGGTCGCCATCCGCTATCCGAAAGGACCTGTTTCCGCCACGCCCGACCTTCCCGTCGAGCCGCTGCCGGTCGGCCGCTGGGAGGAGCTGCGAAAGGGTTCCGACGCCGTCATGTTCGCGGTGGGGCGCATGGTGGAAGTCGCGCAGGAAGCGGCGGAGCGACTCGCATTGCAGGACATCGACTGCACTGTGGTCAACGCGCGTTGGGTGAAGCCCGTCGACCCACGCATCGTGGATTGGGCGAGGCGGCACCCGGTGGTGATGACGATCGAGGACAACGTGGCCAGCGGCGGCTTCGGAGGTGCGGTGCTCGAAGCCCTGGCTCCTCACGGTCTGGCCGGGCGCGTCCGCATGATCGCCCTTCCGGATCGGTTCCTGCCCCAGGGCAAGGCCGCTGACATCCTGAAGGAAAACGGACTCGACGCCGCGGGTATCGCGCAGGCGACGTACCGGGCGATCAAGGGCGCAGTGCCAAGCGAAACCGGGAGCGAGAGCTAGAGCTTTTTCCTGCCGGCGAAGCCCTCGCCGACGTGGTGCCAGTGCTCGACCCGTTCCTCGCCAAGCTTCCAGCAGAGCTCGACGAGCTCGCCATCGCGATACGAGGGGAAGTCGATCAGGCCCTCGAGCGGACCCTTCAGCTGGATGCCCATCCCGTTCAGGCTCGCGACAGCCTTGAGGAGCTCGAGCTCGGCACCACCGACAGCATCACGCGCCTGCTGATGGCGATCGCGGTCCTCTTCGCCGGCGCCCGCGCGTTTCGCCTCGTATTCGGCGATCCGGGCCTGATCTTCGAGCTCGGGCACGAGCGCCGAGAGCTCCGCGATCTGGGCGACGATTCTCCGCACTCGAGGCAGCTCGTTGTTTGCCTCGTCGACGGTGTACGTGCGGAGCCTTTGCACCGCTCAACGATATAGCAGCAGACTTGCCGCATGAATACGCAAGACATGCGCCGTCGCATCGAGGGCGCGATGGTGGCTCGGCTCGCCACCGTCGGTCGCGACGGCCGTCCACACATCGTGCCCATCACGTTCGCGCCCACCGAGCACGCTCTGTATTTCGCTGTCGATCAGAAACCCAAGAAGTCGGCCGATCTGCAGCGGCTTCGCAACATCGAGGCCAACCCGGGCGTCTCGGTCTTGATCGATCATTACGAGGACGACTGGGCGCGGTTGTGGTGGGTGCGAGTCGACGGACGCGCACGAATAATTCGAGAGGGTGGCGAGCTGGAGACGGTCATCACCTTGCTGAGCCGCCGCTACGCTCAATATCGATCGGCCCGGCCCGCCGGACCGGCGGTGGCAATAGAGACCGAGCGCATGACCGCGTGGTCCGCATCATGATGGTTGATCAGATGCGCAGCAGCTCCGGCTGCGCCTGCTCGACCGGGTAGCGAAGCAAGGTCGCGGGCAACACCATCTCACCCATCGGGTAGGGACCTGTGGTGTGTCCGGCGGTCGCAGCCATCCACGTCAGCTCGTACTGCACCGATGCCCGCACCACATATCCGTCCTGGTTGTGCGCCTCGAAAGCGTGGGTGACGGGTGATCGGCGCGGATAAGGCAGCCCGAACGCTGATGATCCGGCGACGTCCGCATAGCTGCCGTCACCGAAGGTCCAGCGCGCCGAAGCTGGTGTTGCGGCGATCGCATAGTCGACGCCTCCGACAATTTCGTGAACCGTCACGGGATGCGGAGCCGGATCCAGCCAGAACCATGAGTCCAGTCCAACCAGCCCGACCACGGCAGGGTTGGCCGCTACACGAAACGACAGGCCGGTCCAGGTTGGCATGGGTGGCATCGCCAGTGCCCGCGAGCATGCGACCTGTTCGGGGCTCGCGTTCTGCACCTTGTCGAAGGCCTGCACGTGAATGCACGCGACATCGGCCGGCGACATGCCCCCCTGCGTGACGGTCCGCGGCTGTGGGGTCGAAACAAGCTGCAAGCGCTCCGGCCTCCCGTCAACCGTCAGCCACGACGTGTAGTGATCCATGCCCGCGACGAAGTAGTCGATGCCCGCACCATCGCCCACATCGACAACGGGATCCCATGTGAAGGTGACCGAGCTGGTGGACACAAGCGACACGCGCGGTCGCGGCGACAGCGGCGGCACCGAATCGATGTAGATGTCGACGACCGGGTAGCCGAACTGGTCTGCCATGTACGGAGGCGGAGACCCATTTCGATAGCGGCCGAAACCGCACTCTCCGCCGAAAGTCCAGTTGTAGTACGCGATGTACTGCTTGACGTGGCCGTGCACCGCCCATCCGTTGCTGGCGAAGTTCCAGGAATAGTGGCTCGGGTAGTCCTCATGGAGGAGCTTGATCCAACCGGATGCATCTCCGGCAGTGCCTCTGAAGTCGCCGTAGAAGTATCCATACCAGTCGTCGTAGCCCGGATTGGGGTGAAAGCCGTAAAAGGTGTCCCGCTCGGGATTGTTGGCGACCAACGGGTCGTTCGAGACGACTGTCGCCGTCCACATGTCGGAGTGGTTCGTGCACCAGCCGGGCGGATCCCCGTATCGGGAGCTCCCCCAAGCCGAGGCACCGTTGGCGGGCAATAAAAACAGTGCGACCGTCAGCCCGATCGCTAATGCCACAAGGCGCGTCATGACCGGCAACTTACGGATGAAAGCGCCGCCGAGGAACCCCGGTTGTTAAGCTTTGGTACTTGACGAGACGCGACGTCTCGTCTAGTCTCGTTGCACATGGCGGCGGGTACGCGCCAGCGCATCCTGACCAAGGCTCG
>DASPYG010000137.1:0-52665 GCA_035636885.1 Candidatus Nitrosopolaris sp. | reverse complement strand
CTCCATCGGCGCGTCCCGACCGGTGGCGATGATGTTCACCGACCGCGGTCGGTTCCTGATCACGTCGACGACCTCAGCGGTCGGAATCCAGCCCCACTTCATGGGATATGTGATCTCGTCGAGGATGACCAGCCCGTAGATTCCCGAGCTGATCTTCTCTTTGCTCACGATCCAGGCGTGGCGTGCGATCGCCTCGGTGCGGTCCATGTTCTTGCTGTCCCACGTGAACCCATCGCCGATCGTCAGCCACTCGATGCCGAGGCTGATGGCCGCCTTCTCCTCTCCCACCTTCCACTTTCCAGACTTCACGAACTGGATCACGCAAACCTTCCAGCCGCGCGCCACAGCTCGCATCGCGGTGCCGAATGCCGCTGTCGACTTGCCTTTGCCATCACCGGTGTTGACCATCACGACCGACGGGGCTCTCTCGGTGGCAAGCGCGGGCCCCGTGGTGGGGATGTCCTTCGACTTCACGACGGCAGCTCGCTCGACCCACAACTTGTCATGAGGGCTCGAATCCTAGTCGAGGTAGCGTTGCCGCCGTGAACTTCGTGCAGCTGCGGCGGCTCTGCCTGTCGCTGCCCGACGTCGACGAACGCGAGACGTGGGGCGAGGCCACGTTCCGACCTCTAGGGTCCCCGCGATGCAGTCCCGGGAGGCAGCCCTGGTTACGGCCGCGTGGACGCGGACGGCCCCCAGGCGCGTTGTGGCTCAGCTCGAGGCGCGGCTACGTCCAGGTCGCCCGCCGGCGCGACCCTACGCCGCCGAACAGCCGCACGACCAGCAGCAGGATCACCGCGCCGGCGAACGCCACGATCATCTCGCTGATGATCGGGTGGCCGATGATCTGGACGTTGACGTGGAAAGCGGCGGCGAGGAATCCGCCCAGCAACGCACCGATGATGCCGACGATCACGTCGCCGAACAATCCAAGGCCATGGCCGAGCGCGACCCGGCTGGCGAAGAAGCCGGCCACCAGCCCGATGAGCAGCCAGAGCAAGATCGTGTCGAGGTCGAGGTTGATCGTGGACCCGTTGATGCTTATAGCCATGTTTGGTCCCCCTTTTGCAAGGAGAACGCACAGCTAGGCGACGATCCCTACTTGCCCCCGCGGCCGAAGCCGAGCATTCGAAGGACGAACAGGAGGATCACAGCGCCCACGAAGGCGACGATCATCTCGGTGATGATCGGGTGGCCGTTGATCGAGAACTTGATCTTGAGCACCTCGGCCAGCACGCCGCCCAGGAACGCACCGACGATGCCGGCGACCAGGTCCCCCAGCAGGCCCAAACCGTGGCCCAGCGCGACCCTGCTGGCCAGGGCCCCGGCGACGAGTCCGACCAGGATCCAGATGAGAACCGTGTCCACGTCGAGGCGGATGTCGATCACTTCACTGACTCCTTCTTGAATGAGACGGACCAGCGATGGAGATCATGCGGCTTTGGCGGCCAGGTCCTGCAGCACCCCGCCCAGGACGCGGTTGAAGGCGGGGAACGGGTGGATGACGTCCGCGAGCATCTTCAACGGGGTGCCGGCTTTCAAAGCCAGCACCAGCTCGCCGAGGATTTCACCAGCCCTTGGGGTCACCATCGTCGCCCCGATCAGCACGCCGCGGTCGCGGTCGCCGACCAGCTTCAAGGTGCCGCCGTGGAAGTCGTGGATGTAGCCGCGCGCGGCCTCGGCCGGGTCGGCCGATGCCGTGATGACGCTGATCCCACGTTCTCGCGCCGCGGCCTCCGACAGCCCGACCGAGGCCACCTCCGGGTCGGTGAACGTGACGCGAGGCACCGCGGTGTGGTCGGCTCGCGCGTCCTCTCCCCGCAGGCGGCGGGCGATGACCTGGCCGTGGTAGAAGGCGAGATGCGTGAACCCGCCCAGCCCGGTCACGTCGCCCGCCCCGTAAACGTTCGCGTGCGCTTCCAGCGTGGCCGGGTCCACCTTGAGCCAGC
This sequence comes from Candidatus Nitrosopolaris sp., assembly GCA_035636885.1. GTDB lineage: Bacteria > Chloroflexota > Dormibacteria > Dormibacterales > Dormibacteraceae > UBA10449. Next base: position 50,716 of record DASPYG010000137.1, on the reverse strand, counting down.
CGCGCTCTGTCTGCTGCAAGCCGGACGCCTGCCAGGCCTCGAAGTTGGGCCGCCTACCGGTCGCCACGAGCAGCCGGTCCGCGTGCACCGTGGTGCCCGACTTGAGGTTCAGGATCACGCCGACGGTGGCCTTCTCGACACCGACGCAAGGGTCGCCGGTCAGCACGGTGATGCCGTCGTCGTGGAGGTGCGGCCTGAGCGCGACGCCGGCCTCGGGCTCCTCAGCGCCAAGAAACCTCGGGCCGGCCTCGATGATGGTGACCTTCGATCCGAACCGCGCGAACGCTTGCCCCAGCTCGACACCGACGGCGCCGCCGCCAAGGACGGCCAGCGAGATGGGCAGCTCGCGCGGAAGCGTGGCCTGGCGGTTGGTCCAGTATTCGACCTTGTCGAGACCGGGAATCGGCGGGATCGCCGCAGTGCCTCCGTTGGCGACCACCACCGCTTTGCGACCGATGAGCTGTTCGCCGCCGACCTCAACCGTGCGCAGGTCGATGAGCTTGCCCTCGCCTCGCACCAGCTTCGCGCCGGTCGCCTCCAGCGCCCTGGCCGGCCGGCTGTCGTCGAGGTCTCGCGCCATCCAGTACACACGCTTGGAGACCTTCGGAAAGTCGAGGTCCCATTCCACGCGCGAGGCCGCGAGGTTCCGCGCGCGGCCCGCCTCTTCCAGGGTTTCGCCCGAGCGCAGCAGCGTCTTCGACGGGATGCAGCCCCAGTACGGGCACTCGCCGCCGACCAGCTCGCGCTCGACCACGGCGAGCGTGAGGCCGCTGCCCTGGAGCCCCCCCGCGATCGCCTCGCCGGCGACGCCGCCACCCAGACACACGACATCAAATTCCTGCGGCAACGTCAACCACCTCCGCCCGCGCTCGCGCGGGCCAACGGACTCGAAACAGCGTGCCGCGCACTAACGTACTTGAAGCCCGGCGGATTCGCGGCGCCGCGTTGCATGCCGCGGTCATGGAAGAATCAGTCGGTTCTCGAATGGAAAGGAGATCGATGATGCCCGTTCAAAGGCGCTGGGCGGTCCTGGCGCTGTTGGCCGCCACGGCCTTTTTCGCCGCCGCATGCGGCGAGGCCGGAAGCGCGGCCGGCTCGCGCGGCTCGCTCACCGTCGGGGCGATCGATTCCCCCAAGTACGCGCTCCTTGCCGAGATCTACGGGCACGCGCTTGCCCACGACGGCTATGCCATCAGCTACGAGATCAAGCTCGGCAATCGCGCTGTGGTCACGCCACTGGTCGAGGCCGGCCTCGTCGACCTGTATCCCGGCTACGCTGCAACCGATCTCGAGTACTTCAACAAGGGCGCGGGACAGGCGACGAGCGATGCCGCCGCCACGACTGCGAAGCTCAACGCCGCCCTTCGGCCGTTTGGCCTCGTGGCGCTCAGCCCTTCACCGGCCGTCGATCAGTTCGCGTTCGCCGTCACGAAGGCAACGCAGGCCAAGTACAAGCTGGCGAAGGTCTCCGACCTTGCGGCGATCGCCGGCGGCCTCACCCTGGGGGCGGGACCCGACTGCGCCGCCGCCGCCTACTGCGCGGCCGGTCTCAAGAAGACGTATGGGATCACCTTCCGTTCGGTCAAATCCCTCGACGTCGACGGTCCGCTGACCCGCGCCGCGTTCAAGGATGGGAGCATTGACGTCGGCCTCGTCGCGAGCGCCGACGGCGACCTCGACTCGCTAGGCCTGGTAGTGCTGGCGGACGACAAGCACCTCGAAAATGCCGACAACGTCGTGCCCATCGTCCGCCAGGCCGCGGCCAACCCCGAGGTGGCCAGGATTCTCAACTTGATCGACTCGAAGCTGACGACGGCCGACCTGGCGACGATGAACTCACAGGTCGCGATCCAGCTCCAGGACCCCGATGCGGTGGCGGCAGCCTGGCTGCAGCAGCACAACTACTGGAGCTGACTGGCTAGAGCGCCCCTGCGACCACGCGGCCACCTTTGATCACCGCCCGCAGGTCTGCCGGGCGCGTGAACACGGCGACGTCGTCCAACGGGTTGCGGCCGAGGACCACGAGGTCGGCCTTTCGATCGGGCTCGATGGTGCCCGCATCCGTCAGCCCCAGCGCCCGCGCGGCACCCAGGGTCCCGGCCGACAGGGCCTCGTGCGCGCTGAGCCCTCCCTCGACCATCCGGACGAGCTCGAGCGCGTCCGCGCCGGGGGGGCCGCTGTCGAATCCCATCGCGATGACGACCCCCGCGTCACGCGCAGCGAGAAGCGTCCTGTATGCCTCCTCCTTCTGGCGTTTCGCCTGCTCGACAAGGCGCGGCTCGAAGCGATCCGCGATCCGCTCCGATACGTCGTGAAAGGTCGTGAGCGTGGGCACGAGCACGATTCCATCCTTGGCCATGCGCTCGAGCAGCTCCGGCGCGCGATGCAGCGACAGCCCGTGCTCTACAGTGTCGACCCCAGCCTCGACGGCGAGCCGAACCGCGCCGAGCCCTTCGGCATGCGCGGCCACGCGAACACCGAGCCGGTGCGCCTCGTCGACCAGGGCGTCCATCTCCTCCCGCTCCAGCTGGGCGGGCTCGGGGTCCTCGCGCAGCACGCTCCTCGCACCGCCGGCCATCACCTTGATGTAGTCGGCGCCTCGACGCAGCTGGTTGCGGACGCACTGCCGCATCTGCCAGGGCCCATCGGCCTCTTCGTACATCGACTTGAACAGGACGGCGCCGGGCGCCGTCGTGGAGATGATCCGGCCGCAGGAGAGAATGTCGGGTCCTTCGGTCAGGCCGAGCCGGATCGCTTCGCGTAGGACGATCGCGTTGTCGTCGTGGCAGCCGACGTCACGGACCGCGGTGATGCCGGAACGCAGGAAAGCACGGGCGGCATTCGCGAGCACGAAGTAGACGAGTTCGCGAGGGTGAGGCGCCTCGCCCCTCATCGCGGGTGGCACCGCGAGGTCGCCGACCATCGCGGGGTCGTCGCCGAGGTGGAAATGCGCGTCGATCAGGCCGGGGACGACGTAGGCGCCGCCAACGTCGATCGCGTCCCCAACCCGCACGCCATCCGCTTTGCAGACGTCCGCGATGTTGCCGCCGCGGATGGTGATGGACATTCGCTCGCGAGGAGAGGAGCTCCGAGCGTCGACGATGGTTGCGTTCCAGAGGACGAGCTCTTCCATCAGACCTCGAAAAGGCGCTTGCGGAGCGCTTCGCAGAAGACCGCCGCAGACGTGTCCTCGCCCATCGCGCTTGTGATGTCGCCGACCGCCTCGCACACCTCCAGGCTGCCCGCGCCCAGCGTGGGCAGCTCCGCCGCGTCGCCCAGGACGTCGCAGGCCATGAGCGCCTCGATGGTCAGCAGCGTCTGGAGCCGGTGCAGAAGCGTTCGCGTGAGGGTCACCGATTGAGGCGCCAATGTGCTGTGGTCCTCGGCATCAGGGTTGACAAGCGTCGTGGCGAGGGTGACCGGGTTGGCGAGATGCTTGATCTCGGCGAGCAGCGCGGACGCCGAGTGCACCGATGGTCCCGCGTACGGCCGGAATGGAAAACGCAGGCGCCACGCCGCCATCCGGCCGGCCGGGATGCCGTGGAAGCGGAGGCGATTGATGCGCCGCTCCGAGAGCATGGCGACATGGGCGAGCGCAAGTCGGAGGGACTCGAAGCTCAAGCCGAGCACGAGCGGGTCGAAGTTGCCGTTGGAGATGAGGTCGTCGCTGCGAAGGGACACCATCGGGTTGTCGCCGCTGGAGTTCAGCTCGATCTCCACGGCGTTGCGGGCAAACGCGATGTAATCCCGCATCGCGCCGTGCACCTGGGGCATCACCCGAAACGAGACGGGGTCCTGTACCGACGCCCCTTCGCGCCTGTCCTCGAGGTAGCTGCCCAAAAGCGACTCGCGCATGTGCTTCCCTGCCGCCACCTGGCCCTCGAACGGCTTGGCCCCGGTCACCTCGGCGCTCAACGGCTCGAAGTTGCCGCCGATCGCCTCCAGCGAGAGGCATCCGATCTCATCGGCCAGCCGGCTTAGCCTTCCCAGGTCGACCACGGCGAGCGCGCCCGTGCCGATCGACATCCCGTTGGCGCTGATCAGGGCGAGGCCGTCCTTCGGCCTCAGCTGGCAGCATTCGATCCCGGCCTTGTCGAGTGCGGCGGCGGCCGGCATGACCTCCCCCTGGTAGATCGCCTCGCCGCGGCCCGTCAGCACGAGGCCGACCGCGGCCATCTGGGTGAGGTCGGATGCGCCGACCGATCCGCCCTGCGGCACGATGGGGTGGATCCCGGCGTTGAGCAGCCGGATCAAGGTGTCGAAGACATCCGGGTGGGCCCCGGACCCCCCGTGCGACATGCCGACGATGCGGACCAGCATCATCGCGCGCACGTCCTGCACCGGCATCGGGTCACCGATGCCCCGCGCATGCATTGCCAGCAGCTGGTACTGGTAATCGACCATGTCTTCGGGCAAGATCTCGCGATCGCGCAGATGCCCGACGTACGTGTTGAGGCCGTAGATCCTCCGGCCGCGTTTTAGGGCCCGCTCCACGACCGCGCTGGATCTGCGCACCCTCTCGCGCCTCATCTGCGTCACATCCAGGCGCGCGCCGTGAACAGCGATCTCGTGAACCTCCTCGACGGTCATCGCGCGATACCCGAGGTTCACGGTGGCGAGCTTCGGGTGGCGTGGGGTCATCGGGAGTCCAGGGCCAGGATGGTCGCGAGCAGTGCGGACGCGCCCGCCTCGACGTGCTCGGGCGCCGTCCATTCCTCGGGGCAGTGGCTGCGCCCGGCCGCGGAGGGGACGAAGAGCATGCCGACCGGCCCGAGAAGGGCCATCTGCACGGCGTCGTGACCGGCCCCGCTGGCCAGCACGCGAAACGCCAGGCCCAGTCCCTCGATCGCTCTGGTCATAGCGGCACGGACCTCCGCCGAGGTTGTCACCGGCTCGGTTCGTGAAAGCCGCCGCGTGCTCGCGGCGACTCCCCGGCGCGCGCCGGCCGCCACCGCCGCCTGTGCGAAGCGCTCGTGCCGCTCGTCGAGCCACGCGCCGTCGATGCTTCGAAACTCGGCCCACATCTCGGCCTTGCCCGGCACGACGTTGGCCGCGCCCGGAAACACCTCCAGGCGTCCCGTGGTCCCCACCCCACCTGCGGAGGCGAGGCGCTCGACCGCCAGCACCGCATCGGCGGCCGCGCACAGCGCGTCGTGCCTCGCATCCATCGGCGTGGTGCCGGCGTGGCCGGCCTCGCCGGTGAAGGTGGCCTGCACGCGCTCGATTCCGGCGATCCCCGACACGATCCCCAGCGGGATGCCGGCGTCCTCGAGCACAGGTCCCTGCTCTATGTGCAGCTCGACGAAGGCGCTGACCGACCCAGGCGCCCACGCGGACCCTACGATCCGCCGCGGGTCACCGCCGGCCGACGCAATCGCCTCGGCCAGCGTGCGCCCGGATGTGTCGCGCGAAGCGAGGTGCTCGGCCGTCAGCGTTCCGGCGATGGCGCGGCTGCCGATGCAGCTGAGGCCGAAGTCGTTGGGCTCCTCGCCGAGAAAGTCCACGACCCGCAGCTCGTGTTCCAGCGCGCGGCTGCTGTCGCGAATGCAGCGCGCCACCTCGATGGCGGCGAGCACGCCGAGCGGGCCGTCGAACCGCCCGCCGCCGGCGACAGTGTCGCTGTGCGAACCGGTGGCCAGCAGCCCGCCCGACGAACCCGGCAGCGTCCCGACCAGGTTGCCGGCAGCATCGGTTTTGACGGCGAGGCCGGCCTCGCGCATCCTCGACGCGACCCATTCGCGCGAGCGCACGTACGCCGGCGAGAACACCCTGCGCGTCCAGCCCTTGGTGTCGGGCTCTCGAAATTCGGCGAGCGCGTCGAGATCCGCCTGGAGGCGCGCGCTGTCGACGGCGGTTCGGATCACGCTTCCACCGGCCTGATGAGGTCGACGCCCATGATCTCCTCGACCTCAGCGAGCGCGATGCGGTCGCGTGTGCTCGACGAGAGCGGGAGGTGCCGCCGGTGGACGTGAACCACGGCGAGCCGGTCGGCTTCTCGGATGTCCGAGATGGTGGCCGGCCTGCCGGTCTTCATCGACATCGTGGTGATCACGTCCGGATACGTGGCGACACGGACGTCGCCGCGGTCGGCGGTCATGTACTCGTTCAGATAGCGCAGCTCGAGGCCGTCGATTGTGAAGGCGCCATGGTCGAAACCACCGTGGGTTCGCATCGGCCGGGTGATCCGCGCGGGTCCTTCGGCGATGATCGTGCCGCCGGTCACCTTGCACGCGGCGTCGATCACCGCGCGCACGCCGGAGCCATCCGCAGCGCGCATTGCGCGACCCAGGTCCAGCGCGTACGTGATGGCACCGATCGCTGCGTGCTTCTTCACCCATGCCGCTTCGACCGGGTTGCGCGCCGCCGCGATGAACCCGCCGACGCGCACGGAGACATCGCGCAGCACGTTCGAGGTCGTCACGATCGTGCCCTCGGCGACGAGCTGCAGCTCACCATGCAGCTTTCGGTTGCCTCCCGCCACCGCTTGCACCGTCGTGTAGCCGGCTCGATCCGTGAGGCCCATGCCGCCGAGCTTGCCGGTTGGATGCGCGCGCACATCGCCGGCCGCGTCGAGGACCTTGACGCCGAGAGTCGCCGACTGGATCCAGCCGTTGATCGTGGTCGACGCCCCGTTCTGCGCGGTGAGGACCGCGACCACGGGCGCCGTGCAGCGGTCCATCACGAGCCGCAGTGCGTTGACGTAATCGTGCGGCTGGATCTCCCAGTCGGCCGCACCCGGCGCGCCGATGGCGGTGACCGTCACCACCAGTCCGTCGTCAGGTATCTCGTCAACCGACGCCAGCATCGGAGTGCCGGCGTTGGTCGCCGCCTCGGCCATCACCTCGCCATGCGACACCCAGCCGCCGCCGCCGCACGCGAGCACGGAGCCGCCCCAGATGCCGTTGACCGCATCCTCGTGCGTCAGGTTGCGATTCATGACTTTGCGAACCCAAGCGCAGCGGCGTCCGCCGCTTGCTCGGCCAGCTCGTAGCCGGCGTCGGCGTACCGCAGCACGCCGAGGCCGGTGTCGGCGTCGAGCCCGTCGCGGAGCCGAATTCCGGCCGCCTCGGTGCCGTCCGCGATGATCGTGACACCCGCGCTCTGCATGTAGCCCGCGTAGCCGCCGCCGCCCGCGTGAATCGCGACCAGGTCGGCACCGGTCGAGCAGAGGAGCAGCGCGTCGAGCAGCGGCCAGTCGCTGATGGCGTCGCTCCCGTCGGCCATGCCCTCCGTGCCGATGTGCGGTGCCGTCATGCCGCCGGAGTCGAAATGGTCGCGAGTGAAAAGGATCGGCGCGGCCAGCGAGCCGGTTCGAACCTCGGCGTTGACGGCGGCGCCGAGCTTCGAGCGCTCGCCGTGGCCGAGCCAGCAGCTGCGCGCCGGCAGCCCCTGCACGGCGACGTGCTTGCGCGCCAGCTCGATCCACGTACGGATCTCGGGCCGTTCCGGAAAGAGCTCGCCGGCAAGGTCGTCCAGTCGCGCGAGGTCGGACCGTTCGCCGCTCAGGGCAACCCAGCGGAACGGGCCGATGCCCCTGCAGAAGAGAGGACGTGTGTACCGCTCGGCGAAGCCGTCGATCGTGATCGCACCCGCAACGCCGGCGGTCGCCGCCTGCACGCGCAGGTTGTTGCCGTTCTCGAAGGCGATGGCGCCGCGCGACTTGAAGGTGAGCATCGCCCGGACCTCGGCCGCCATCGATTGCCTTGCCATCGCCGCGACCTCAGTCGGGTCGACCTTGCGGAGCGACGCCCACTCGTCGAGACCGAGACCCTGCGGCACGTAGCCGAACAGCGCGTCATGAGCCGCGGTCAGGTCGGTCACCACGTCGGGGGTCACGCCGCGGTGCGCTACCTCGGTGAAGACGTCCGCGGCATTGCCGAGAAGCCCCACCGTCGCGCCTCGCCCCTCCCTCTTCGCAGCGCCGACGGCTTCGAGCGCGTCGTCAAGTCGAGTGAACGTGGCCGCGAGGTCGCCGCGATCCAGGCTGCGCTGCAGCTTGGCGGGGTCGACCTCGACCACCAGGCCGATCGCTCCCAGCATCTTGAAAGCGACCGGCTGCGCGCTGCCCATTCCGCCCAGGCCGGCGGTGAGGACGAGGCGGCCGGCGATCGAGCCGCCGAAGTGCTCGCGCGCCACCGCGCTCAGCACTTCGTAGATGCCCTGCAGCACGCCTTGCGACCCGATGTACTGCCAGTCGCCGGCCGTGAGCCCGCCCCACATGGTCAGGCCGCGCTCGGCCAGCGCGTAGAAGTTTTCCGGCGTCGCGTAGTGGCCGACGATGTTGCTCGTCGCCATCACGACGACAGGTGAAAGGGAATGGCTGGCGAACACGCCGATCGGCTTGCCCGACTGCACCACCAATGTCTGATCGTCACGGAGGATCTTCAGCGCCGACACGAGGGCGTCGAACTGTTTCCAGTCGCGCGCGGCCTTCGCGAGTGATGCGTAGACGATGAGGTCTTCCGGACGTTCACCGACCTCGAGGACGTTCTCGAGCATCCGCAGCAGGCCTTCCTGGCGCCAGCCCTTGCAGCGGAGCACGGTGCCGCGCGCCGCCGTGACATGACGTTCGGTCGTCACGCGCGCTCCTGGGCTGTGGACCCGCTCCAGCTCTGCGACAGGCCGCGCGCGATGTCGCCGGCGGCCGACATCACCCTGTCGATCAATGCCGGGAGTCGCTTGTCGGTGAATCCGCCGGTCGGGCCGGCCACGCTGACCGAAGCAAAGATCTGTCCGCTGCGGCTGAAGACGGGCGCGGCAACCGCGCTGGCGCCGGCGTCGAGCTCGTCGTGGGTAACGCAGTGGCCGCTCGCGCGAATCGCTTTGAGATCGGCCTTCAGCGCGCTCGCCGTCAGTGTCCTGCCCCCCGCCAGGAGCTGGCCTTCGCCCTGGGCCAGCACCGTCTCGAGGAGCTGGCTGGAAACCCACGGCAGCATCACCTTTCCGGAGGCGCCGGCATACAGCGGGAGGACGTGCCCGGGCTGGTACGACAGGCGAATCGGGCGCGACGGCTCGACCGCCATGAGGCAGATCGCCCTCGCGCCGGTCGGCATGAGCAGGAGCGACGTCTCGCCCGTGTCCGCGGTAAGGGACTCGAGCACCGGCTGCGCGACAGGCGCGAGCTCGCGAGTCACCTGTCGCTGCTTGGCGAGCCCGAGATCCATGAAGCGCAGTCCCAGCGACACGTACGGCCGGTGACTGCGATCCGCGAGGCCGCCGAGCTCGAGAGTGCGTACCAGGCGATATGCACTGTTGAGCGGGATCTGCAATGCGCCGGCGATCTCGCTCACCGTTACCGGCTCGTCGCGCTCGCGGAGATAGAGGATGAGGCTCACCGCGCGCGCGAGCAGCTGGGTTCCGGCCGCCCAGGTGACCAAATCGCCGTCCGCCTCAGGACGATCGCGGACGTCGGCGCGCGCTTTGATCGCGGTCACGCCGCGACCCCCGAGCGCGCAGCGCGCGGCCGGACCCAGCGGCCATCGCCGGGCACGCCGACGACCTCGCCGCCCGCGAAGACACAGTGGCCGCGCACCAGGACCGTCTGGACGGACGAGGTCACCTCGCGGCCGTGATACGGGCTCCAGCCCGCAGGCGTGTGCAGCGCCGCCTCGTCCACGCGCCATCTGCGCTCGGGGTCGAGGATGACAACATCAGCGTCGGCGCCAACAGCGAGGCCGCCCTTCTGCGGCCAAAGGCCCATGCGCCGCGCGGGGTTCTCGCTCACAAGCTGCGTCAGGCGGCCGACCGAGAAGCCGTGCCTGACCACGGCCGCGTCGAACATCAGCGGAAGAAACAGCTCCAGCGCGGGCACGCCCGACTTCGCGTCGAAGATCGACAGGCCCTCCTTGCGAGCCCTGGTCCAGCCGACATGGTCGGTCGTCACGTAAGCGATGGAGCCGCTCGCCAGCAGCCGCCATAGGGCTTCCACCTCCGACGCCGGACGTAGGGGAGGGTTGATCTTCGCCCGGGCGCCCTGGCGCGCCAGCTCGCTCTCGTCCATGAGCAGGTAATGCAGGCACGTCTCGGCGGTTGCGTCCGCGCCGTCGGCGCGCGCCCGCTCTACGAGCGTGAAGGAGCGTTGAAGAGTCGCGTGGACGATGTGGGTGCGGGCGCCGGTGGCAAGCGCGAGCTCGAGTGCCCGGCCGACCGCCTCGGTCTCGGTCACCGGCGGCCGCCCCGCCGCATGCGCCGACGCGTCCGTGTGGCCGCCGGCCACGAGGCGAGCGTTCAGGCGCCGCACGATGTCGTCGTTCTCAGCGTGGAAAGCGATCAGCGAACCGGCCGCGTGGATGCGCTGCATGGCCAGGTACAGCTCACCGTCGGGGATGCTTGGAAAGCGCACCGGGTGTGTCTCGAACGTCGACACCTTGAAGGCGCAAGCACCGGCGCTGATGAGCTCTTCGATCTCTTCGAGCCCGCCGGTCTTGGCGATGGTCGCCCACAGGGCAACGTCCGTGATCGCCTCGCGATCCACGGCCGACGTCTTGTCGATGAAGGCCCCCACGTTTGTGATGGGCGTGGGGTCGTCGTACGGCATATCGATGATCGTGGTCACGCCGCCTGCGGCAGCGGCCGTGGTGGCGCGCGTCAGCCCTTCGGCGGGCTCGCTGCGCGTGTGCACGTGCGCATCAACCACGCCGGGGAGAACCAGCGAGCCGCCGGCGTCGATGCGATCGGCGCCGGTCAGCGCTCCGTCATGTGTGATCGCGGCTATCCGGCCGTCCCGGATGCCCAGCTCGCCGTCGACCAGGCGTCCGTCTGGGAGCGCGAGCGTGCCTGCGACGACAAGCTCGTAGCCCGGGTTTTTCACGATGCGATTGGTCTGGCCACCGAATACCCGTGCATCCTAGCATCGATTTTCATATCGTGAGAAGACTTGGCGCACGATACGGACTGCTAGCATCCACCACGTGCCGCCGAGCTCAGTAGCAGTCACGAGCCAGCCGATGAGCTTGCGGAAGCTGCTCGACGTCGCCGGCGGAGGTCGCATCGAGCTCGGCGCCGAGGCAATCGCGACGATCAAGGACAGCCGCGCCGTCGTCGACTCCGCGCTGTCGTCGGGCCGCGGGGTCTACGGGCTGAACCTGGGCCTTGGACATATGAAGGACACGAGGCTTCCCGACGCGCAGCTCAGGGAGCTTCAGGAAACGATGGTCGAGGGCCACGCCGGGGCCATCGGTCCTTCGCTGCCGGCTCCGGTCGTGCGGGCGGCGATGGCGGCGAGGATCAACGGCATCGCGCGTGGCGGCGCCGGGGTGACGCTTGCCTCCGTCGAGACGTACGTCGCGATGCTGAACGCCGCGGTCCACCCAGTCGTGCCGAGCTTCGGCTCGGTCGGCGCGTCAGACCTGGCTCAGATGGCGGCGATCGCCAAAGTCGCCATCGGGCGCGGTGAGGCCGAATACCTAGGCGAGGTCATGCCGGGCGCGGAAGCGCTGCGCCGCGCCGGGATCGCGCCGGCTCGGCTGGAGCCGAAGGATGGACTGGCGTTGATGTCTGCCAACGCGATCTCCATCGGCCACGGCGCGATAGTGCTCGCACGCGCCATGGAGGCTCTCGAGCTCGCCGACCTGGCCGCGATGCTTTCGCTCGAGGCCATGACCGGAAACGCCAGCCCATTCGATGAAGAGGTGGCGTCAGCGAAAGGGGTCGACGGCCAGGTCAGGGTGAGCGACCACATCCGCGGGCTCATCGAGGGCAGCGCCATCCTCGCCGATGACCCGGCCAGGTCGGTGCAGGATCCGCTGTCGTTCCGGGTCGTGCCTCAGGTGCACGGCGCGTTGTGGGAGTTCATCGAGCTGGCTCGGCGGTCCGTCGAGACCGAGCTCAACGCGATGACCGACAACCCGCTCGTCTCCCGAAAGGAACGCCGGATGATCAGCAACGGCAACTTCCATCCGATGATGGTGGCCTTGGCCTTCGATGCGCTGCGCCCGGCGCTGGCGCATCCAGGTCAGCTCAGCGATCGGCGCATGAACCATCTCTGGTCCGCGACCTTCGCCAGGTCTGCCGGCGCGAACCGATCCGTGTGGGGATCGATGGCCGACATGCGCGGGACCTCGCTGCGCTATGCCGCCGCGGCTGCCGCGGCCGAGCTCCGCCAGATGGCGAATCCCGCCAGCCTCGACGTCGGCGTCCTCGACCTTGGCGTCGAGGACCACGCCACCGGGGCGCCGATCGGGATTGACCGCACCGACCTCGCGCTCATGCGGCTGCAAGACATCCTTGCCGTCGAGCTCCTGATGGCGCGCGACCTTCTCATGGTCCGGCGGGCGGAAACACACCCGGGGGTGGGGGCGAAGGCGGTCATCGCTTCGTTGAGCCGGGAGCTCAAAGGATTGGGACCGGCCGCCGAGTCGCGGCAGTTTCACGCCGCAGTCATCCATGTGATGCGGGAGAGCTTGCTGACCGAAGCCGGCAAAACGTCGTCGCGTCTCAGCTGGGCCGCGTAGCAACTCCCGACGTCGATGCCGCGGGAGACCCGCGCTCGATCGGCTCACCGGACTGTGCCAAGATGTCCCGATCTGGCGAATCGTTTGATGTCGTAATGAAACGCTCAGTTCCGGCACGAAGCCGTGTGCCGGCGGCCAATGACTGGGGAGGCAACCATGGACAGGGACGCTCAGCGTCGTTTGGATGCAGTGCGGGCGGGACGGAGCGAGCTCGAGAACAGCGGGATCGACGAGCTGCTCGCCGGCCGTGTCTCGCGCCGCCAGTTCATACGCTGGGGGACCGTCGTCGGTATGAGCCTGCCGACGCTGGCGATCATCCTCGAGGCCTGTGGAAACACCACGAACACCACCACGGGCGGCAACATCAAGAAAGGCGGCCGCCTCAACATCGGGCATCAGACCCCGACCGGCGCCATGGACCCGATCCTGACCAACGACCTCGGGCGCCTCACGATCCTCGGCCAGTGCGGCGAGTACCTCTCCTTCTCGGACAAGGACCTCAAGCTCCGCCCGGTGCTCGCGACGAGCTGGTCTCCGAACAGCGACGGCAGCGCGTGGACGTTCAAGATCCGCCAGGGCGTGAAGTTCAACGACGGCACCACCCCGATGACCGTCGACGACGTCGTCGCCACCTTCAACCGGCTGGCCGACCCGGCCATCAAGGGCAACAACGCGCTGTCCAACTTCGCCGGCGTGCTGTCCAAAGGCAACGTCTCCAAGGTCGACGACCAGACCGTGAAGTTCCAGCTCGACGCTCCCAACGGCAACTTCCCCTACCTGGTCAGCAGCGACAACTACAACGCGATCATCTTGCCGGCGAGCTACAGCGGAGGCTGGGACAAGACCTTCATCGGCACCGGCCCCTTCAAGCTGAAGAACTACGTGGTCAACGACCATGTCTCGCTCGACAAGAACCCCACTTACTGGGACCAGAACAACCAGCCCTACCTGGACGGCCTCGACTTCAAGTTCTACGACCAGGAGCCGGCGGCCATCCTCGCGTTCCAAGCCGGCAGCCTCGACGTATACACGCAGTTCTCCGTGAGCAACGGCCAGGGCTTGCTGACCGATCCCAACACCACTGTCATCGACATCCCCACCTCGGCCCACCGCCAGATCCACCTGCGCACCGACCAGGGCCCGTTGACCGACAAGCGCGTCCGGCAGGCCCTGGCACTTTCCATCGACCGCAACGCGATCATTCAGGGCCTGTGGAACGGCAAGGCGCAGATCGCCAACGACCACCCCATCTTCAAGATGTATCCCTACAGCGACACGTCGGTGCCGCAGCGCGCGTTCGACGTCGCCAAGGCGAAGGACCTGATGTCACAGGCCGGCAAGTCGGCCGGCATCAAGGTGACGCTGTACACCGAGCAGGTCCAGGAGATTCCGGCGCTAGCGCAGCTTCTCCAGGCGGGCGGCAAGGCGATCGGCATCGACATCACCCTGAACATCACCGACTCGGGCACGTACTACGACAAGTACTGGCTGAACTCGCCGCTCGGCATCACCGACTACGGCCACCGCGGCGTTCCGAACACCTTCCTCCAGGCTCCGCTCCTGTCGACGGGCACTTGGAACGCGGCCCATTTCAGCAATCCGACCTATGACGGTCTGTTCGCGGCCTATGTGAAAGCAATCGACATCTCCGCGCAGAAGGCGGTCACCGGGAAGATCGAGCTGCTGCTCCTCGACGAGACGCCCCTGATCATTCCGTACAACTACGACTTCCTGACCGCGGTCAAGAAGAAGGTCGCGGGCGTGGAGACGACCGGCATGGGCCATGTGAACTTCCGTCTAGCAGGCATCACGTCCTAGTTCGTTAGGCACCGGAATGGTCCGCTTCCTGGTCCGGCGCGTGGCGCTGGCCCTGGTGACGCTGTGGCTGCTTTCGGTGATCATCTTCCTGGCGTCCCACGCCCTTCCCGGAGATGTGGGACGCCGGATCCTCGGCCCCTTCGCTGACCCGCGCGCGGTCGCCACTCTCGACCATGCGCTGGGGGTCGACCGGCCGCTCCTGACCCAGTATTTCGACTGGATCGGGGGCTTCATCCGCGGCGACCTAGGGACCTCGCTGTCCTTCCACGTCCCAGTGTCCGAGCTGCTGTTGCGCGGCCTCGGCAACTCGGTGAAGCTGGCCCTGGTCGCCTTCGTCATCGTCGTGCCGCTCAGCATCCTGGGCGGCGTCGTGGCCGCCCTTCGCCGCGGCACTCTCATCGACCGCTTCATCTCCATCGGCGGGCTCTCGGCCACGGCGATGCCGGAGTTCGTCACCAGCATCGTGCTGATTCTCGTGCTGAGCATCTCGCTCAAGCTCCTGCCGATCAGCGTCCAGGTCCCTCCGGGCGCCGACCCGCTCACGCAGATCTACCACCTCATCCTGCCGTCGCTGCCCCTCGTGCTGGTGCTCTTCGGCTACATCGCGCGGATCACGCGCGCGGGCATGATCGAGGCGCTCGAGGCCGACTACACGCGTACCGCGGTCCTGAAAGGGCTGCCCTGGCGCACGGTCGTTTTCCGCCACGTGCTTCGCAACGCGCTCATGCCGACCATCGCCGTGGTCGCGACCCAAACGGGTTACCTGATCGGCGGCCTCGTCGTGATCGAGACGATGTTCAACTACCAGGGGATCGGACAGCTGCTCTACACGTCCGTGTCTCAAAAGGACTTTCCCCTGATCCAGGCGGGAGTGATGATCGTCGGCGTCGTGTACCTGGTCGCGACGCTCATCGCCGACATCAGCTACTCCCTGCTCAATCCTCGGATCAGGCTGGCGGGTCGCGAGTGAGCGCCAGCATCGCGATCGGCCGGCAGGAAACGGCGGCGAGCGTGCGCCGGCAGGCATGGATCGAGCGGCTGCGTCTTGCGCTGCGCACGCCGAGCCTGCTCATCGGTGTCGGAGTGCTTCTGTTCTGGATCGTCTGCGCGATCTTCGCGGGAAACATCGCTCCGCACGACCCGCTGGCCCCGGACATCCTTCACAAGCTTCAGCCACCTTCCGCGGACCACCGGTTCGGCACCGACGGACTCGGCCGCGACGTCCTGTCGCGCGTGATCTACGGGTCGCGCGGCATCCTCGTGGCGGCTCCCCTGGCGACGCTGCTAGGCACCGTCGCGGGCACGGCGATCGGGCTGGTCGCGGGCTACTTCCGCGGCCTGGTCGACGAGGTGCTGATGAGGATCACCGACGCCTTCCTCGCCCTGCCGACCATCGTCACCGCGCTTCTCGTTCTCGCGTCGGTCGGGGGTTCGACCACGACCGTGATACTCGTGATCGGGCTCGGTTTCGCGCCGATCATCACCCGGACCGTGAGGGCAGCTGTGTTGTCGGAGGCGCAGCTCGAATACGTGGAGGCGGCGAGGCTTCGGCGCGAACGTGCGCCGTACGTGATGTTCGTCGAGATCCTGCCCAACGTCATGGGTCCGGTCCTGGTCGAATTCACCGTTCGTCTCGGCTACGCGGTGTTCGCGATCGCGACCCTGTCCTTCCTCGGTCTCGGCATCCCGCCCCCAAGCCCCGATTGGGGTCTGACGATCTCGGAGCAGTACACGTACCTCATCAGCAACTTCTGGTGGCCGGTGCTGTTTCCGGCGCTGGCGATCGCAAGCCTCGTGATCGCGGTCAACATGTTCGCCGACGGCCTTTCGCGCGTGCTGGAGCGCTGACCGGTGGCCAACCAGAGCACCCCTGCGCTCGAGGTCAAGGACCTGAAGCTCTCGTACCGAGTCCGCGGGCGCGACCGCGAGGCGATCCGCGGCGTCACGTTCACGATCGACCGCGGCGAGTCATACGGACTCGTCGGCGAATCCGGCAGCGGGAAGTCCACGGTCGCCTACGCGGTGATGCGCTTCCTGCCGGACAACGCAAGGATCACTGACGGATCCATCACCCTCGATGGCGCTGACCTGCTTCGCATGGACGGCGAAGAGCTGCGCAAGCTGCGCGCGAAATCGGCGTCGATGGTCTACCAGAATCCAGGCACTGCACTGAACCCGACGATTCGCGTCGGCGATCAGCTCATCGAGGCGTTCGTCACCGCGGGTGTCGCCAAGGGCCACGCTAAGGAGCGCGCGCTCGCGATGTTGGGTCGCGTGCAGATCTCCGACCCGCAGGGGGTGATGGGTCGCTATCCGCACCAGCTCTCGGGCGGCATGCAGCAGCGCGTGGTCATCGCCATGGCGCTTGCCTCGGACCCGACGCTGCTGATACTCGACGAGCCGACGACCGGGCTCGATGCCACAGTGGAGGCCGAGGTGCTCGACCTCATCCGCAACCTTCGCAAGACGTTCGGAACGAGCGTGCTGTTCATCAGCCACAACCTCGGCGTCATCGCTCGCATGTGCGACCGCGTCGGCGTCCTTTACGCCGGCCGCATGGTCGAGGAGGGCCCGGCGTGGGAGCTGCTGACCAACCCACGCCATCCGTATACCGTCGGGCTGCTTCGCTGTATCCCGCGCTGGGGCCTGAGCAAAGAGCTGGGCGCGCTGGACACCATCCCGGGCTTTCCGCCCCCGATAGGAGCCAGGATCCCCGGCTGTGTCTTCGCGGGCCGCTGCGGGCTGGTGCAGGACATCTGCCGGACTCAGGAGCCTGGCCTCGACCCCGTCGGCGAGGGGCACTCCAGCCGCTGCCACTTCTCCGACATCGCGCAGACCCTGCCGCGGGCCGAACGCGACATGGTGCCCCGGCCCCCCGTGCCCGAGACGGGGCGCGCCGCGCTGACGATCAAGAACCTGCGGCGCACAATGACTCAGCAGGGCAACTCGTTCCAGGCCCTGGCCGGCGTCGACCTCGAGATCGCGGCCGGCGAGGTGTTTGGTCTCGTCGGAGAGTCGGGCAGCGGCAAGACGACGCTCGCGCGCAGCGTGGTGGGCCTCGGCGTACCCGATGCCGGGAGCGAGATCCAGCTCGAGGGCAAGCAGCTGGCGCCCAAGGTCGGGCAGCGCAGCCTCGACCAGGTCCGCGCGATCCAGATCGTCTTCCAGAACCCCGACGCGTCCCTGAATCGAAGGAAGAGCGTGCGCCAGATCCTGGGCCGAGCCCTCACCAAATTGACGGGCGTGCACGGTGAGCAGCGCGCGCGCCGCGTCGTCGAGCTGTCAGAGTCGGTTCGCCTCGACGCCGCGCTGCTGGATGCGCTGCCGCGCCAGCTGTCGGGCGGGCTCAAGCAGCGCGTTGGCATCGCGCGCGCGTTTGCCGGGCAGCCTCACATCGTCATCTGCGACGAGCCCACCTCCGCGCTCGACGTTTCCGTGCAGGCCGCCATCCTGAACCTGCTGGTCCGCCTACAGCGCGACCGCGACCTCTCCTACATATTCATCTCGCACGACCTCGGCGTCGTCCGGTACATCTCCGATCGCATCGGCGTCCTGTACCTCGGTCGGCTCATGGAGATCGGGCCCGCGGACGTGGTCTTCAGCGCGCCGCACCATCCGTACACGGAGGCGCTGCTCTCCGCCGCCCCGAGCCTGGACGTCCGCGAGGAGCATCGCATCCGGCTCCAGGGTGACATCCCGAGCGCGGCGAAACCGCCAAGCGGGTGCGTCTTCCACACGCGCTGCCCGCGCAAGCTGGGCGCGATCTGCGAGCAGCAGGAGCCGCCTTTGCTCGAAGAGGAGCCGGGGCACTTCCTGAAATGCCACATCCCGATCGAGGACCTGCGCCGGCTGCAGAAGCCGGAAGCGGCAACGGAGGCCGGGTGAGGATCCAGGCGGCGGTGCTGCCGGAGACCGCGGCGCCCATCCAGGTCGGAGACCTCGAGCTCGCGGCGCCACGCGCCGGTGAGGTGCTGGTCCGATTGCATGCGAGCGGTGTGTGCCACAGCGACCTCAATGCGGTCGACGGCACGTCGGCCACACGCTGCCCCGCGGTGCTCGGGCACGAAGGGGCCGGTGTCGTCGAGGCGGTCGGCGCCGGCGTCGAGATAAGGCGCGGCACGCACGTCGCGCTCTCCTGGATGCCCTCGTGCGGACGGTGCGAAGAGTGCGTGCGCGGATTCACCCACCTGTGCCGAAACGCGTGGGGAGGCATGAGCCACGGCGGGCTGCTCGACGGGACGCCCCGCCTGTCGTGGGACGGCCGCCCCGTCTACCACTATTCATACCTGTCCACCTTCGCCGAGGCTGCGGTCGTACCCGAGCGGTGCGTGATCCCGATCCCGGACAGCGTTTCGTTCGAGGTGGCGGCGCTCGTCGGGTGCGCAGTGTCGACGGGCGTCGGTGCCGTATGGAACACGGCCGGCGTGAGGCCAGGCGAGCGCGTGGCCGTGATCGGCTGCGGCGGCGTGGGGCTGAGCGCGGTGCTTGGCGCCCTCGCGATCGGCGCGAGCCCGGTGATCGCGGTCGACCTGTCCGACCAGAAGCTCGAGCTGGCCCGCTCGATGGGCGCCACCGCCACAGTTCCGTGGGCCGGCAGCGCGGACGCGACGGCGCGGGCGATCAAAGATGCGTCCGGCGGCGGTGTCGACTACGCCATCGAGGCGACGGGACGTCCCGAGGCCATGCAGGCGGCGTTTCTGTCCTGCCGTCCGCGTGGAGCGGCGGTGCTCATCGGAATCGCGCGCGCCGACGCCATGCTCACGCTGCCGGCCATCGAGATCCCGCGCTCGGAAAGGCGCATCCTCGGCAGCGCCTACGGATCCGTACGCCCCGAGCGCGATTTTCCGCGGATCCTGCAGCTCTACGCCGAAGGGCGCCTGCCCCTCGATCGGTTGATCTCGCACCGGATGCCGCTGGCCGAGACCGCGGCCGCGATCGACCTGGTGCGCAGCGGCACAGCCGTGCGCGCGGTCCTGCAGCTGGCATGAAACCCGAGGAGATGGACGGCCGCATCGGCGAGGCCTGGTCGGGGACGGCGCCCGACGGCAGCCACATCAACCTGGTGATCGCGCATCGCGGTTCGCCCACCGCAGCATCGATCGTCGGAGCGCTCGCCGCGCCGAGGCCGGGTCACGTGCCCTTCCTCGCCGTGGTCCAGCCAGGCGTGCTCGTGCGGCCGATCACCGTTGTCGTCAACAAGGTCACTCTCGGCCGCGAGCCCCTCGACAGCATCACGTGGGGCGCGGCGCAGCTCGGCATCTCGCAAGGCGTGCTCGACGCAGTCGCCGATTCGCTGATCAATCCGGCTGACGCCGGCGCGCTCGTGCTGCTCGTTGCGGTGTGGGTCGACCCCGCGGCCATCGACGAGACCGCGGTCCGCAAAGCCAATCGCGCCGCGACCCGAGCCGCCATGGAGGATGCCCTCACCGACCGCGACGCCGATTTCGTGCGCGGCGTCGCCGAGCGGCGCGAGAACGCCGGCAACGGCTACTACAAAGGCCGGTGAAATGAAAATCACCGGCATCAAGCTGCGGCGCTTGCGTCTGCCGCTCGACCCGCCGTTCCGTGCCGCCTGGGACCCGGTGCCCCGGACGCGGTTCGACGCGACCGTCGTGCGCGTCGAGACCGACGAGGGCGTCGTCGGCCTCGGCTCGGGCGACACCATGGACGGCTTCGAGCCTTTCGTCGAGCTCTTCATCGGCAAGGACCCGATGCACATCTCGCGGCACGTCCGCTCGCTCGAGACGATCAGCTTTCACGCCGGCCGCTACTGGCCGCTCGAGGCCGCGTTGTGGGACATCGTCGGCCAGGTGACCGGTCAGCCTGTGTCGGTGCTCTTCGGCGGGGCGCTCGACGCGCTTCCGGCTTACGCCTCGACAGGCGAGGCCAAAGCGCCCGACGAGCGCGCGGAGTCGGCGCTCGCGCTGCGCGAGCAGGGGTTCAGGGCGATGAAGATCCGCTTCGTCCGCGAGCGGCTGGCGGACGGCATCGCCGCGGTGCGCGCCGTCCGCAAGGCCGTGGGCGCGTCGATGGAGATCATGGTCGACCTCAACCAGGCCTGGCGTATGCCGGGAGACATCGAACCTGCGCTCGATCCCGCGTCCGCGCGCCGTACCGTCGCCGAGCTTGGCGAGCTTGGCGTGCTGTGGGTGGAGGAACCGCTGCCCGGCTCCGATGTGTCCGGATTCGCCCGACTTCGCTCCGAGACCGGCGTCCGCATCGCGGCGGGCGAGATGACGCGCACGGTGCCTGAGCTGCTCGCATACCTCGACGCAGACTCACTCGACGTCTATCAGCCCGACGTCGTGCTGGCGGTGGGCATGTCCCGCGCACGGCTGGTCGCCGAGCTGGCGCTGCAGAAGAATCGCTGGTTCACGCCCCACACCTGGACCAACGGCCTTGGCCTGCTCGCCAACCTCCACGTCGCCGCCGGCGTCGGAGGTGGACCTTTCCTGGAATTTCCATACGATCCGCCCGGCTGGACCGTGGAGCGCCGCGACTTCTTTCTCGCTGAGCCGCTCCGCATCCGGCGGGACGGCTGTCTATCCGTGCCGGCACGCGCGGGGCTGGGTGCCGAGCTCGACGAAGGCGCGATGTCGCGCCTCGAAATCTGAAGGCAGCCTAAGACTGTTTCTTCGGCACGCCGATCGCGTTTGCCGCCGCGCCCGCGATGAAGAGGCCGGCGGCGATCAGCATGGCCGCGTGAAACGCGTCGGCTGAGGCCTCGCGCGCATGCGCGTTGACGTTGGCCGGCGCGCTGGCGGCGGGTCTGTTCAGCGGCGGAGCTTCCGCCCGCACCTCGGGCGAGTTGGGATCGAGGCCCGGCACCCTCGCGGCCAGGGACGCGTAGAACACCGCTGTCACCGCCACGAACACGATGGCGCCTGCGAGCTGTGGGCCGATGCGGGACACCGCGTTGTTGATCGATGACGCAAGGCCGGCATGGGCGACCGGCACGGACGCCATGAGCGCCGCCGTGAGCGGAGCCACCATGATGGCCAGCCCCAGGCCGAAGATGAGCCCGGCCGGCAGGAAGTCGATCAGGTAAGACGCCGGCGGCACCAGGCTCGAGGGGACATCAGGTCGCAGCTGCCATGGCGCACTGGTGGCGGGCACACGCACGTAGAGGAAGCAGGCCGCGGTCATCAACAGCGGCCCGACGATGAGGAACGGCCGGGCCCCATAACGCCCTGCGAGCGTCCCGAACCTGGGCGACAGCAATGTCAGGAGAACTCCGCTCGGGATGAACATCAGCCCGGCGGCGGCCGCGGTGTAGCCCAGGGTTCCCTGCACGAAGAGCGCCTGGTTGTAGCCGGACGCCAGAAGGCCCCCATAGATCAACAGCGTGGAGATGTTGATGGTCGTGAAGGCGCGCGACTGGAACAGGGTGAGCGGGATCAGCGGATGGGGAGCGCGGGCCATGTAGAACGGAGCCAGGGCGGTGGCGAGAAATCCGATGGCGAGGATCACGAAGGCCACCGGGTCGTGCCAGTCGCGCTGCTGCCCGTAGATGGTCCCGAACGAGAGGCCGCCGACCGCGACGCCGACGATGATGGCGCCGATCCAATCGAATCCGGAGGGAGGCTCGTCCGACTTGCTCTCGGGCACGTGCCGCCACGCCAGGTAGAGCCCCACCGCCGCGATCGGGATGTTGATGAGGAACGCGGCCCGCCACGAGACCGTGTCCACGAGCACGCCACCCAACGCGGGACCGAGCAGCGTGGTTCCCGCCGCCGCGCCGGACCAGATGCCATACGCGCGCCCCTGCAGCGGGCCGCTGAACTCCGCCGAGATCAAAGCCAGCGAACCTGGCACGAGAAAGGCGCCCGCGATTCCCTGCACCACCCGGAGCACGACCAGGGCCTCCAGGCTGGGGGCGAGGCCGCACAGCGCGGAGGAGATGCCAAAGCCGGCCAGCCCCAGCATGAACATCCGCTTCCGTCCGTACGTGTCGGTGAGCGCACCCGCCAGGATCAGCAGGGAGCTCAGCGAGAGCAGGTAGCCCGCGTACACATACGTCTGGCCTTCGAGGACGCCGACAAGCGAGTGCGGCAGGTCGCGGCCGATCCGCGGGAGGGCGACGTTGACCACCGTCGCATCGAGGAAAACGGTCGCCGACGCGAGCACCGCCGCGACCAACGTCCACCTTTGCGCCCGCGTCATCACGCGCTGTACCTTAGCGTTCGTGGACCGTGAAGCCGCCCTGGCCGACTTCGACGCCGCCCGCGAGGAGTGGGAGGCGGCTTTTGCAGAGGTGCCGGATGCCGCGCTGGCATACCTGAAGCCGGGCGACGACTACGCCCTCGGCGGCCTCCAGGTTCACGTCAACTGGGTCCTCGTCCACTACGGTCGCGTGCTCGACGGGATCAAAGCACGCCCCCAGCAAGAGCTGCAACCGCTCGACAAGCCTGGCGAATCCGCCGAGGCAAATGCGAGGGCGAAGGCGGGCCTGACTTCAGCCGAGCGCAAGCCGGCCCTGGAGGAGATGTCGGGGCTCCATCGGTTCGTCAAGGACGCGGCGGCGGACCTTTCGGGGGCGGACTGGTCACGCAAGACGCCGGTCATCTACGGCCAGGGTCAGGATGCGTACCCGACGAGCCCCGACGACGTCCTGGGCTGGCTGCGCGACCACTACCGCGAGCACGTCGAGCAGTGCCCCCAGCTGATCGCCACGTGGCGGGAGATGTCTTAGGCCGACACGCTAAGGCAGGCGATTTATCCAGCCGGCGGTTCCGTACTTGGTCTTCACGAGCTCCCGTGCCGTGTCGAGCTCATCGGGCTGAACCTTGCCGACCCGCGCGCGAAAATCGGCGCCGAACGATTTTTCCATTCGTCTCGCGACGCCGGCGCAGTCCATCGATGTGAACCAGGAGAGCGGCGACACCACCTTTTCAGCGCTGCGCACGCCTTGCTCGGACAGGCGGTCCCGCCCGACGCGGATGAGCCTGGGCAGCAAGGCCGGCTCCATCGCGTGCGCGATCGTCGTGTGGTGCAGGATGAACCCGCGCCTGCGCGCCTGTGCCGCGCCTGCGATCTTTCCACGCGGCGAGATGATGTCGTTGATCTCGCGATAGCTCGCCGGAACCCCCAGCGCCTGGAACGAGCGCACCGCCCACGCGTCGAGAGCCGCGTACGACACGCGAAACGAAAGCCCGGCCACGACCGCGGCCGGCACGTAGAGTGAATAGGTGATCGTCCGGCCGGGCTCACAAAGCATCGTGCCGCCCCCACTCATGCGCCGCGTCACGACGAAGCCGAGCTCGCCCGCCGCAGCAACATCGACCTCGTTGAGCACCGATTGGTGCGACCCGATGACAAGCGCCGCCTCGCTCCATTCCCAGAAGCGCACGGTCGGCCCGCGCGCGCCGGCGATGACGCGCTCGAGAAGAACCTCGTCGAGCGCCATATGCATGTGGGCCGGATGCGCCGAGTATGGAATGAGCTCCCAGTCCAGCTCGGCGAGGCGATCCACTCAGAAGCGCACGTCGTCGAGGCGCCGCCACCCGTATGACACCTCTTCCAGGGTGACTGGGCCGATCGTGATCGGCTGCGTCCGGACATACACGCCGCCGAGACGCTCGTAGAAGGCGCGAGCGGGGCTGTTGTCGCGCAGGACCCAGATGATCAGGTCGCCGAGCCCCAGCTCGCGAAGTCCTCCCACCGTCGACCTGACGAGCTCGCGGCCGAAACCACGGCGCCGCGCGCTGTCGAGGACATAGATCGCATACAGCTCGCCCTCGTACCCTTGCTCGCCGGCGCGCTCGCGTCCCCCGGATGCGAAACCGACGACTTCCCCCGCATCCTCGGCCACGTAGACCCGCGAGCTACCCTCCGCGATAACGCGCCGCCATCGCTCTGCATAGTTCGTGTCACTGAGCGACGCCAGGAAGTCGTCCGGCAGGAGTCCGCTGTACGTAGTCCGCCAGCTGGCGACGTGCACGCGTGCGATCGCGTCTGCATCGGTGGACGCGGCCGCTCTGATCATTAACGCTCACAATTTAGCCCTGACGGGGATGGAGCCTGAAGAGGACATCCGCACACCTCTGCGAGCCGCACGCGTGGGACGGGCGCTTGCGCTGATGGCCGCCTCCGTCGTGGTGATCGGGATCGCAACCATCGCCTACGCGCATCCACAGCTGGCGCCAGGGCCGAGCCACCAGCCGGGGACGGGCGCGACATCTCCAGGCCAGCCGGCCTATCGACTTGCCGCCCTCGATTTCGTCGATCCCTCGACAGGGTGGGTCGTCACCGAGCTCGCCTCGCACGATTTTGCCGTGCTGCACACGACCGACGCCGGTCGCAGCTGGACCCGGCAGCTGTCAGGGGCGATGAGCGACGTCGGCGAGTACGCCCGCTTCTTCGATCCGCTTCACGGTGTTGTCGTCCTGCTCGGTTCGAATGCGGTGATCTTCCAGACCGCCGACGGCGGCAAGCGCTGGACCCACAGTGACAGGGCCATCAGCGGCAGGAGCGTCCTGGCATCGGAGTTCGTCGACCCGAACCATGGCTGGCTCCTGGTCCAGGTCGAAGGCAACGAGGCGGGACCGACGCACGAGGTCCTCTACCGAACGTCCAATGCCGGCGACACGTGGGACGACCTCGGCGACCCGGTGATGGCGAGGGACTGGGCATTTCGAATCGCCTTCGCCGACGCGCGGCGAGGGTGGCTGTACAGCATTTCCACCCACCCCTACGCCTACGCGACCACTGATGGCGGAACCTCATGGCATCGTGGGCTGCTCCCGGCCCCAAGCCGAGGGTGGCCGGCGGCGCCGAAAGGGTCGCCGACCCCAGAGCTATTCTTCGTCGCCGCCCACCCCACGACGGGAGCCGGTGTGGCGGCGACCGTCGTGCCCATCGCGCCACCGAAGCTGCGTTCGGCCGACGGCGGAGTCGTGCTTGGGTACCCGCCGTTGACCGTCCGCGCGTTCGACGGCGGGGGATCGGTCCAATACGTCTATGCCACGTTCGCCGATTCGAGCCTCTATCGATACACGGCCATCCTGTCCGAGGCAGGGGTCCTGCCGGTCGTGCCCGACCAGGTCGAGCTCAGCTCGCTGGACGGCGGCTCCTCGTGGAAGCCCGCGTCGGTGCCTTTGGCTTACGGCGCCATCGGGTACGCGGATGCCCTCGAATGGTGGTGGGTCGGTGCGGGAGCCTGGGCGACCAGCGCGGACGGTGGCATCACGTGGACCGGGCTCCGGCCGCTGAGCGTGCCTGCCCCTCTCCCCGGATCCCTCCAGGTGCTCGATGCGGACCATGCCTGGTTCGGCACCATGGGAAGCGCGGCGCCGCTGCTCCAGGCGACCGACGACGGCGGGCACGAGTGGAGGCCGGTCAGCCTCCCGGCACTCGGCCCAGCCTAAGCGCGCACGTAGGCGATCACCGCACGCGCTTCCGCGATCACCTCGCCGGTCTCCTGCTCGACCGTGGCCTCGCAGAACGCGAGCCTTCGAGTCCGGTGGCGGACCGTGCCCCGGCAGATGAGGCGGCCCGGCTTGCCCGGTCGGTAGTAGTCGACCTTCAGGTCCGCCGTGGTCGTCGTCTCGCCTTCCTCGGCGACGGTGAACGCGACCGACGCGAGCGTCTCATCAGCCAGGGTCGCGATCGCGCCTCCGTGCACGATCGGGCCCCTGCTCGTCGGGAATCCATGCGACTCCGCGGTGAGGTTTCCCTCGAGCACCAACTTCCCGGGGCCGACGTCAACCAGCCTGGTCCCGATGTTGGCGATCATGCCGCCCTCGCTCCACTCCGCATAGAGCTTGGGCAGCATTCGCACTCCGTATGGAGTCTCGGTCACCGATCGAGCTCGCGGTGCAGCTCCAGCCAGGGAATCGTCGGCGCGTATCCCATCTCGGCATTCAGATGAAGGATGGGCGCGTTCTCGCCGTCGTTGGTCGTGCCGATGCGCGTTGCGCCCAGCGCGATCGCCTGCGCCACGGTTTCGTACTTCAGCGCCCGCGCGATCCCACGTCCCCGCACCTTGCGTGATGTCGCCGTGAGCGCTGTCCACGGATTGCCTCTGGTAGGTGGATATTCGATCGCGGACAACCCGACGATCGCATCGCCTTCACATGCAAGCCACACCCGGTCCACACGGATGCCGGGATTCTCGAACCACAGGTGGTGCCACTCCTCGTAGGCCATCGCCGGTATTGGCATCGTAGTCGGGATGTCCTGCTCCGCCTCCATATGGAGCTCATACATCTTCGCCAGGCGGTCCGGGTCGTCGACTTTAACCAGGGTCACCAGCACGACTCCTTGTTCCGCCATGCGCTGCCGCGCGCGCTCTGCCCCGGCGAGCAGCCTGTCTCTGCCCGCGACGAGATCGAGATGCCACAACCGGGCCTGCCGCACCTCTTTGTATCCGCGAAGCTCCATCACTTGAAGGTCGCGCTCGAAGGTCTGCCGCGCGCGTGCGACCGCGATCGCGCCTCCCTCAGCGCGCAACCAGGTCTCGGCGGTCTCGAGCAGGGACTCGAACAGCGATTCGTTCCAGATGTCCGGGTGAACGGCGACACGCAGCGAGCCGAAGCGCTGGTCGTTCTTGTCCCAGGGCATGTGCGCGGCGTACACGTACGCCTGCGCGATGCCCTCGCGCTCGGCGATCATCCTGGTGAACACCTCATCCGGTGGGTTCGCGGCCCACCAGAAACGAAGCATCGCGGGATCTCGCGGCTCGTCAGGGTTCCGCGCTGTTTCGAGGTCTGCGACCAGCGCCGCGTCGGCAATCGACGCCGGGCGCAGGTCGAGATTGGCGGGGGCTTTCGACGTCAACGCACGACCAGCCTAGCATCGACCATCCGGTTAATCTCAGCGCCGTGATTGCGCGGACGCTGGGTCGCAGGCCGTCCCGCGAAAAGGACGGACCACGCGTCGCACTCGCGCCTGCGGCGTGGGGCGTGAGCGATGTTCCGGGCTGGGGATATCAGCTCGACGCCGAGCGTGTGCTGTCAGAGGTGTGGGCGCTTGGGGTGTCGGCGATCGAGGCCGGGCCGCCCGGATTCCTCCCCGATCGAAGCGACCAGGCCAAGCTCTTGATCCGGCGCCACTGGGTGCGCGTCATCTCCGGTCAAGCGCATGCGGTCCTCCATCACCATGACATTCGCGGCTCTGAGCTCGCGCACATCGATGGTCACGCCAGTTGGCTCGCGGCGGTCGGCGGCGAGACGCTCGTGCTGTCCGCTATCGCGCCGCGCGGCGCGAGCACCGTGCACGGGATCGTCCTCGACAGCGCGGGCTGGGCGCATCTCCTCCACCTCATCGGTTCGGTCGAGCATGTGTGCGCTCGTCATCGGCTCCGACTGGCGGTGCTGCCAAGGTTGGGCACCATGATTCAGCGTCCCTCCGACATCGAACGGCTCCTGGTCGGCACCGATGCCGGGCTCTGTTTCGACCCGGGTCAACTCGTCATGCTGGGAGCCGACCCGCTCGAGATCCTCGAGCTCGCCGAGGGCCGTATCCGTCACGTGCGGCTGAACGACGTCGACGCCAACCTGGCGCACCAGGTGCGGGAGCACCACATCGACTACGGGCACGCGGTGAGCCAGGGTTTGTTCAAACCACTCGGCAGCGGGGACGCCCGCGTCGAGACGGTGATCGAGACTTTGCGCCGTACTGGTTACAGGGGCTGGTACGCGGTCGAGCACGACGTCCGCCTCGCGTCGGAGGACGACAAGCCGATCACCGCGGTCAAGCGGTCGCTCGACTATGTGCGCCGCCTCGTCGCCGCCGCCTGAACCAATAGCGCGGGGGGGACAGATGTCCCCCGCCGCGGACCTCCCCTCTCCTCGGCCACGCCTGGAGGCGCTTGGAAGGTGGCGTGCTAGAGACGGCCGGAGCAAGTCCGGCCTTAGGCTCCACTCGATGTCACACAAGTTAGACCCGCCGGGTCATTCCCGCCCAGTAAGGTTCGCGCAGCTTCCGCTTGAGCAACTTGCCCGCAGCGTCGCGCGGCAGCTCGTTCGCGAAATCGATGGAGCGCGGCTTCTTGTAGCCGGCGAGGCGCTCGTCGCAAAATGCGATCAGCTCGTCTGCGGTCGCGCTCATGCCGGAGCGGAGCTGAACGACACCTTTGACGGACTCGCCCCACTCCTCATCGGGCACGCCGATGACTGCGGCATCCATCACCGCGGGGTGTGCATGCAGGACAGCCTCGACCTCGGCCGGGTAGATGTTGACGCCGCCCGAGATGACCATGTCGACCTGGCGGTCGCAGATGTAGTAATAGCCCTCGCTGTCCCGATAGGCGACGTCGCCGACGGAGAAGAACCCGTCGTGCAGGCTCTTGCCGGTCGCATCAGGACGGTGGTAGTACTCGGCGAGCCAGCCGTTGCGCACCATGAATTCGCCCGGTTGGCCGTCGGCGACCTCGCGTCCGTCCGCGCCGACGAGCTTGATCTCCTGGCCCGGCACCGCGGTGCCGCATGATCCCGGCTTGCGCAGCTGGTCTTCGGGACGCAGCACGGTGTTGATTCCGGTCTCGGTCGCTCCGTAGAACTCCCATAACACCTGGCCGAGGACAGCTTCCGCTCGAACCTTGATCGCGTGTGGACACGGCGCCGCCCCAAGGATCACCGCGCGCAGCGAGGACAGATCCCGAGGTCTTCGCTGCTGGGCGTCGACAAGCCGCTGCAGCAAGGTCGGCGCCATGAACGAAGTCGTCACCCGATGGCGCTCGACGAGGTCGAGCGCGTCGTCGGCGTCGAACTTCGGCTGGATCACGTTGGTCGCTCCGAGCACCTGGTGCAGGGCGACGAAGAACGCGACGCCGCTGTGATATCCGGGACCGCACCACAGATGCATGTCGGAACGGTCAAGGCCGAAGATCGAGATGACCTGGAGGACATTCTCGATGTTGACCCCGTTCGGACGCCATGCACCTTTCGGATGTCCGGTGGTGCCGGACGTGTAGATGATCGAAGCGCCGAGCCCGCCCGAACCCTCAACGGCCAGTGGCTCTTCTGAGGCAGCAGCCATCAGCTCTTCGTAAGACATCCAGCCTTCCGGCCTGGTGCTTCCGGTCGCGATGTAACGCCGATCGCCTATCACTTCAGGGCGGGCGGCATCGACCACGTCGGCGTGATCCGAGTCCGCGCACACGATTCGCGCGTCTGAATCGTTGAGGACATACGCGACCTCTGACCCGCGCAGCCGGTAGTTGACCGGCACCACAACCGCGCCAATGCGCCGTGCGCCGTTGGCGATCTCCGAGCCCGAGATCGAGTTGTAAGACATGACCGCGATGCGATCCTGCGGCTCGCATCCGAGGGCGCTGAACGCATGGGCGGCCCTGTCGGCGCGCCGGCTCAGCGTGGCGAAGTCGACCAGGCGATCGCCGAGGATCAGCGCCGGTTTGTCGGGGCTCCCCTCAGCGTGGACGCGGAGGAAGTCGATGTCGGCCATCGCACAATCGTAGGCCGCCCTATTTGGACGGAGATGGCGTCGCCGTCGAACTTGGGGATGGCGTTGGTGCGTTGCACCCTGTGTTCGACGCCAGCCCGAAGGTCGATGCGACCGGCGGGATGCTGCCCGCGATCACGACCCGGTAGCGGTTGCACCCGCCGAGCAGCTGCCAGCTCTGCGACGGCGTCCAGTGGTGGAAGACCACCCCGGCTTCGATCGGCGGGTACTGCTGAAGGACGGCCGGGGTAGCAGTCGTTATGGCCGCGATCGGCGACGCCTTCGTCGAGTCGAACTGCCACAGATAGATCTTGGTAACCGGCCGTGCCGCGAGCGTGTCGGCCGCCGCGGGCAGCTTGGTTGCGTCGAGCAGCGCGTCGACGAACGATTGCGGCCCCTTGTTGGGCTTGACGAGCGCCAGGCTCTTCGTAGTCAGCGGCCCCGACCAGTCGACGGCCGTGATGCCGCCACCCGTCAGGTACCGGGCCGCAGGTGCCACGCCGTCCGCGCCAGCGGCGCTGTAGACCTGGATCTCGCCGTTGACCGCGAGCGCGAGCTCCTTGGCGTCCGGGCTCCAGGCCATGCCATCGGCGTGGGGCAGCCTCGAGTTGATGTGCCGCGGCGCGGCCGAGGGTTTGGGGCTGGTGTGGGTCGGGGTGGCCGGAGCCGCCGATGTAGTGGCCGCGGCGGTGCCGCTCGCCGGCGGCGGCGAGGCGATCGGGGTGGCGATGTTGATGGGTTGGATCACGGGCCCCTGGTCGGGCAGCGAGATCGCCGCCATGGTGCCGTCGGCGCTGATCGCGATCGGTCCATCCTCGGGTCCCAGCGTCAGCGGGAACGGGTTGAGCACCGCGGCGGTCGGGTTGAGCCAGTACCAGGCCCCGGTGCCGACCGCCCGCACGGCGATCAGGCCGTCGAGCCCCGGCGCCGCCCCTTCGGTGAACAGGGCGGCCTGCGTGGGAGGCTTGGCCAGCACTTTCAGAGGGGACACCGCGCGGGTAAGGTCGAACGCATCGACCTCGTAGTTCGCGCAGCAGCCGACCGTCAACACAAGGTAGTGCGAGTTGGCGACAAGCCCGAACGGGCCCTCGCTCTGGAGGTCCGCCGATGCGGCCACTGGTTCGATTACGCCGGTGAAGGGATCAACCCTGAACAGCCAGTCGTACGGGATCACCCCGGCTGTCGTCCGCCGCTCCGCCGGCCGGTCGTCGTGGACTGTGAAATACAGCACGGGGTACGACACGCCAAACGCAGGGGCCCAAACGGGGCCGGAGGCCCGAAAAGCGCCGCCCACCGGCAGCGGGGCGACAACGGTGGATTTTCCGGTGGCGCGGTCCAGCACGCCGACCCCGCCGCTGCCGAGGTAGGCGATCAGGCCGCCGGCCAGAGCGCCCTGAACGGGCGTGGGCGAGTGAACGACCGTGGGAGTGCTGCCGCTACAAGCTGACGCTACGAGGAGGGCGAGCGCCAGCAAGGGGCGCCAGAAGATTGAGAATCGCACGTGAGTCGCCGATGTTAACGGGAGCAACCGGTCAGGTGTTACCCGGCCCGAGCCGCATGCGTTTCATATTCATGGTCAAAACAGCGCTGCTGGCGGCGGCCGCCGGCCTGCTGCTCTCGGGGTGCGGGTATTACGCATGCGCCTGCGCAGCTGTGACGTCGCCGCCCCCATCGACCTCCCCGGGGGTTGGCTTCGACGCCGTGGTGACTGACCACGACACCGCCATCACCATTCACGTCGGCCAGAAGCTCGAGGTGGTGCTTCACGCGCGGCCGGGGATGACCAACTGGAGCAACCTCAGAACAAGCGACGCCGCGGTGCTGTCACCGGTCGTGAATCCTGCCGCGACCGCGGCCCGGGGCGTGACCCTGGCCGGGTTCGAGGCTCAGAGGCCGGGCCAGGCAACCATTACCGCCACCGCGGGAGCGGCGTGCTCTCCGGGTCAGGCCTGCCCGCAGTTCGCGGTGCTGTACTCCGTCACCGTCACGGTGACCTAGGAGCCGGCGGCTCTAATCGCCGCCGCCACCGTCTCGAGCTCGGCGCGACTCGGCGGCTGCTCGTAGGTCTTGGGAAAGGTGAGGCCGAAACCGTCGCCCGGATAGCGCGGGATGACGTGGATGTGGAAGTGCGGCACGTCCTGGAACGCGACCTCGCCGTCCATCACGAGCAGATTGGCGCCGCTGGCACCGAGTGTGTGGCGTGCGAGCGAAGCCATCCGTCGTGCGACCCTGAACGCGCGCATCGCCGCGGTTTCGTCGACGTCTTGCATCAGGACCGCGTGCGCGCGTGGCAGGACGAGCATGTGCCCGTGGGTGATCGGCTGGATGTCCATGAAAGCCACGACGCTGTCGTCCTGGTGGGTGAAGCTCGCGGGCGCCTCACCCTTGACGATCGCGCAGAAGATGCACTCGTCACTCACGGCCGATGCGAAGCTTAGTTATTCGGCCTGCGAACGTGCTTCCGGCGCCGCCTGCTCGGGGGACATCGCAGGTTCGGATATGGCAGGGGCGTCCGACCCGTTGGGGCTGATCTGGGCCTCGATCTGCTCCGGCGCTTCCCCGCCGTTGACAGCCTCGCCATTGCCCGCCACCTCGACCGGGACCCTCTGGCCGCGCCGTCGCCTGCGCGCCCGCCGGTCGCCGCGGTGCGGCCGCGAGAGCCGCTGCACCTGGGACCGGATGCCGACCCGCTGGCAGGCCGTGACGACCGCGCCCACTCCCGCGACCAGGCCGTCCTCCTTGCAGTGCTCGAAGAGCGGACCGAACAGCTCCGGGGCGCCGCCGATGACGGTCTTGGAGTCGCCGACGATGACGAGCAGCTTCTTGGCGCGAGAGATGGCGACGTTGACCCGGTTGGGGTCGTTGAGGAACCCGATCGCCGCGCGGTCGTTCGACCGAACGAGCGAAAGGATGACCGCGTCTGACTCGCGGCCTTCGAACGCGTCCACGGACTCGATGTCGTCCGGGGGGACGATGCCCTTCAGCGAGCCAACCAAGCGGTTCACCTGCGAGTTGTACATGGCGATCACGGCGAGGTGGGCCTTGCGGACCCGCCTGCGGATGATCGAGGTGATGTCCTTGCAGAGCGCGACCTCGAACTCGTTGGCGACCGAACGTTGGGCGTCGCGATACTCGTCCTGCGCGCCGGTGTCGACCCAGACCAGCTCGCGGTCGAACGGCCATGGCAATGGCATACGCGGGTGCGGCGCCTCGTGGATGAGCTTGCCCTCATAAAAGAGGTCCGAGACCACCCGCCCGATCGGCTCGCGCATCCGGTACTGGCGCGGCAGCATGATGCGCGACGAGGTTGGAACCCTGTCCCAGATCCAGCCGTAGAAGCTGTCGTCGCGGACGACCTCGTCGAGGGGCTGCCCGATCTTGAATGTCGAGGCCGCCTCTTCCATCACCGGCGGCAGCTGGTTGAGGTCGCCGATCATCACCCACCGCTTGGCGATCGGCATGAGTGCCAGCGCCTCGTTGGCGCGCACCTTGTTGGCCTCGTCGAGGATCAGCCAGTCGAAGACCTTGAACCGAAGGCGCGAGTCGATCGCGAGGCGGTTGCAGGTGCCCGCGACCAGGTTGTACGGCTCGAGGTCATCGCCTTCCACGAGCGTCGGTCGCAGCCGGCGTGGCACCTTGCCTGGCTCGGCGACGCGCGCCTGGCGCACGTGCGAGAAGCCGAGCAATCGTTCCTGGCCGGTGTCGACGGCGTCGTTGGAGTGGGACGAGAGCAGGATCGACGCATTTGGGTTGCGCCCGAGGATGCGCCGGATCGACTCGACGATGGCCGTGGTCTTCCCGGTTCCAGGCGGCCCCTGGATCAGGTACAGCTGGCCCGGGCGCATGCCCATCACGCGCGCCACGGCCTCGGCCTGCTCCTCGTTGGGATCGGGCAGGTGGTGAGCCTTCTTGCCGTCGAGGGTGACCCTGGGCGGGCTGCCCAGCCAGCCGGTGTCGGCGAGCTCGGCGGCCAGCGCACCAGTGCGAGGGCTGCCGATCTGCAGCTGCCGGATGACCGAGCGCTGGGCTTCGAACATCTCCACGCTGGCCGTGGGCAGCACGATGCCTTCGTCGGGCAGCGGGTCGTAGCGCCGGAAGCTCACCCACAGGTTGGAGCCCTGGATGCGGTCGAGCGACATGCCCCGGTACTCGGGGAAGCCGGCCGAGCGGACGGTCAGCGAGTCGATGCCTCGGTAGATGCGGCCGTCGGCGTCGTCGACCAGATGAAGGATGGCGCGGACGTACTCGCCGCCCCTCATGTCCTCCCCGCACTCGGGGCAGTGGATGCCGTTCGAGGTGGGGACCTCGGTCTCGCACTTGGGGCATTCGATCCACTGCTCGGTCGCCTCGTAGCGCCGGACGGCGGCCTCGGCGAGCTTCTCGCGGTAGTCCCTAAGGTGCTCGATGAAGCGGAGGGTGGAGTCGAGGATGGGCAGCGTCTTCGCCTTCTCCCGGAGGACGATCGCCGTGAAGCCTTCGAGGTCGCCGTCCCACTCCTTGACCAGCTGCAGCTCCTGGTAGCCGAGCCGCAGACGGTTCTTCTCCATCTCGAACTCGCCGTCGAGGTCCTGCCAGTCGGTGATCTCCAGGGCGAGGCCCATTGGCGTCCGGCCCAACCGCCCGGTCAGGAGCGTCTGGCGGACCTGGCCCATGAACTCGAGCGGCTTATCGGGTTTGACGATGGTGTAGATGCCGTCGATGCTCCTCTGCTCCTCGAGGACCTGGCGGAGGAGCTCGGCGCCGCCGGCGGCCTCGAGCGCCGTGACCTTGGCCGCCGCCGGGGTGCCCGGCCGGACACGGATTCCGAGCCGGCCGGCTTGTATCTCCTCGCCCGGTATGTCCGGGTTCCAGAGCAAAAGGACGTCGCCGGGATTGGGCGTGCTCATGTCAAGCAGACCTACGGGTCGATGCGCGGGTGAGGCGTGAAATGGGGATCAACTGAGTTCAAAAAGAGGGTCCCAGGCGGGACCTAGCACCCCAAAGGGCAAGGCTTACGTTAGCACAAAGATGCCCTGATTCCGACCTGGATAAACACCGGCCCTGGGCGGAGGCGCCGACCGAACCGGTCGTATTGCACTATTGACGGGCCGTGTGGAAGAACCGCCTGAAGCCCTACGACATCCTGAATCCAGACGACGTCGAGGCCATCCACGGCCAGGCGATGACCATCCTGGAGGAGATCGGGGTCGACTTCCTCCACGAACGCGCCCGGCAGGAGTTCGCCAAGGCGGGCATGAAGGTCGAGGACATGCGCGTGAGGTTCGACCGCGACTTCATCCTCGAGACGGTCGCCAAGACGCCGGCCACGTTCGAGCTGCAGGCTCGCAACCCGTCTCGGTCGGTCGTGCTCGGCGGCGACAACGTCGTCACCGCTCCCGTCTACGGGCCGCCGTTCATCACCGACCTTGAGCGCGGGCGGCGGGGGGCCACCATCGAGGACTTCAACAACTTCGACAAGATGGCGCAGGCGATCGACCAGATTCACTGCGCCGGCGGCACGACCGTCGAGCCCGAGGACCTGCCGCTGGGCTCGCGGCACCTCGACATGGTGTACTCGCACGTCCGCTGGACCGACAAGCCGTTCATGGGCAGCGTGATCTCCTCCGAGAACGCACGCGACACGATCGAGATGGCCTCGATCGTCTGCGGCGGGCGCGACAAGATCGAGAAGACGCCCGCCGTGCTGAGCCTCATCAACGTCAACAGCCCGCTGCGATATGACGACCGCATGCTGGGCGCGCTTCTCGAGTACTCGGAGGCGGGCCAGCCCGTTATCGTCACGCCGTTCCTGATGGCGGGCGCGATGTCGCCCATGGGCCTGGCCGGAACGGTGGCGCAGCAGACGGCCGAGGCGCTCGCGGGGATCGCGCTCGTGCAGCTGATCCGTCCTGGCACGCCGAGTGTGTACGGGTCCTTCCTCACGAACACCGACATGCAGTCCGGCAGCCCGGCGTTCGGTACGCCCGAATCGGCGATGGGCATCCTAGCGAGCGCGCAGATGGCGCGCCACTACAACCTTCCCTTCCGGGGCGGCGGCGCCCTGACCTCGTC
Organism: Candidatus Nitrosopolaris sp.; assembly: GCA_035636885.1. Classification (GTDB taxonomy): domain Bacteria; phylum Chloroflexota; class Dormibacteria; order Dormibacterales; family Dormibacteraceae; genus UBA10449. The sequence goes on along the minus strand of DASPYG010000137.1, from coordinate 14,993 downwards.
GAAAGCGCCCGACGCGCAAGCGGCCTACGAATCGATGATGTGCATGTGGCCGACCATCCTCGGCCGCGTCAACTTCGTGCTGCACGCCGCGGGCTGGCTGGAAAGCGCGCTGCTCGCCTCTTACGAGAAATTCATCATCGACGTCGAGATGCTGCGGATGTTCGAGTGGATGCTTGACCGCGGCCTGCCCGTGGACGAGGAGGGCCTGGCCATGGACGCACTGCGCGAGGTGGGTCCTGGAGGGCATTTCCTGGGCGCCGAGCACACGCTGCGCAACTACCGCACAGGCTTCTACCGGCCGTGGATATCCTCGACCGAAAACTTCGATCGCTGGAACCGCTTTGGCGCGAGGACTGCCGATGTCGTCGCCGCCGAGAAGTGGAAGCAGGTGCTCGCGGAGTATCCCGACCCTGGCATCGATCCGGGCGTGGACGAGCAGCTGCAAGAGTTCATCGACAGACGCAAGCAGGCGTTGGGCGACACTTAGATCGAGCCAAACGGAAGGCCCCCCACTTGATCTGCCCCGCGGGCGGGGGAGTCAAATAGCAGCGATGGACAAACTTCTTTCTGGGCTAGCGTCGAAAGCACCTGCACCCGCCAGCGGATCCGCGGCGGCGGCCGTTGCAGCCACCGCTGCGGCGCTGGTGCAGAAGGTGGCGATGCTGTCGACCAAGCAGTGGCCGGAGGCGGTAGAGATACACGCCCGCGCCGAGCGGCTGCGGCTGCACAGCGAGGACCTCGTCGAGAAGGACTCGTTGGCTTATCTCGCGTACGTCGATGCGGTTCGGGCGGACCGGGATGTCGCCGGCGCCCAATCCACAACCATCGAAATACCGCTGGAGATCGTCAGAGCCGCGGCCGAGGTCGCCGCCCTTGCAGAGCTCTCGGCGTCGCTTGGCAACCCAAAGCTGCGCGCGGACGCAGTGGTAGCGGGAATGCTCGCGTCCGCGGCCGCTGACTCGGCGGCGTTCCTCGTCGGCGTCAATCTCGGCGACAGCGCCGACGCCCGCCTCGAAGAGGCACGAAGGTTGGCGGTCGAGGCTAGCGCGCGGCTTCGGTAGCCAGGCGCTCGAGGCTCGTCAGGTGGTCCTGGTCGTGGTCGAGCGCGATCCGCAGATAACCGTCGACCGTGACCTCGCCGAATTTTCTGTGCACTCCCACGCGAGCCCGCTCCTCGTCGCTTAGACCGCGAACGAAATCGATCAGCCGCCCGCGCGTTTCCGACCACTCGGTGAGCGCGGTGTGCAGCGAGATCCCGTCGAAGTCCCGCTCGTCGTTGCTGTAGTACTCGAACTCAGGCCGATCCCCGGCGGCCATGGCCCGAATGCGCGGCTCGAAGCACTCCTTTTCGGTCGCGGCCAGGTGGGCGGCGACGTCGCGGAGCGTCCATGCTCCGACGCGCGCGGGGACGTCCTCGGCGACGAGCTGGGTCATCGCGATGACCAGCTGCTGGCTCGCCTTCAGCTCTTCGAGCAGCTTCTCGCTCACGCCGATTCCTCCGGGTTCATCAACCGCGCGCGCGGGTGGGCGCCGTCGAGCTCGGCGATCACCGCGCCGAGAACCTCCTCAGGCGAACCTGCTCTCTCTTCGACGGGGCCCCAGCGCCAGCCCTCCAGGTACGCGTCCATGTCGGTCGAGCCATCCTTCATGGCGAAGGCGTCGATCGCGACCTGGAAACGGCTGGGCATCATGCGCTTCACCTGCGTGTCGCCCTCCCAGGCCTTGACCTGGGACGGGATGTGCTTCCAGAACATCACTTGATACGAGGCCATAACGGTCTCAAGCTTCAATGAGGCCGGCGAGCCTTGACTCCAGCTCGCCAAGGCCGACGTCGTTGATCTCGAGGGGCAGGCCGAGGTAGGTCGCGATCTCTTGAGCCTTGGTGGCGAGGCGGGGGTTGGGGAGCTGGCGCAAATAGAGCACCGCCTCGTAGTTGCCGAACAGCATCTCCTTGAGCTCAGGGTAGCGGTCGAGGCCGAGTCCGCGTACCACCGCGCGGTCGAAGTTGCGGACGAGCCAGTCGGTGAGGAAGAACGTGCCTGGGCGCTCGTCGCTCACGCGCGCGAAGAGGTCCGCGCCCGCGAGCATCTCGTAGCAGTGCGGGCCCTTCACGCGGGAGGCGCCGACCTCGTCGAGGATGGGTTCGAGGCGCCCGGTGGTCCCGCAATCGCCGTACACCACGACCAGGTGGTCGTAGCGCGGACGCAGCGCGTACAGCCGCTCCCGCAGCTCTTCGACGATGCGGTTCGGGTAGAGGTGCAGCATCGCCGAGACGCCGTAGATGTCCACATCCCAACCGCGCCTGTCGACGATGTCCTTCACCTCTTTGCCAAGAGCGCCACAGATCACAAACGCTGTGCTGGCCTCCCCTGGCCTCCCCACCGTGTGGGGAGGTCGCCGCTGTCCGAAGGGCACCGGCGGGTGGGGGGATTCAGCTCTGTATGCGGTCATCCCACCAACTCCAGATGAGGGAAGCCAAGCACGGACACGAAAGCGTCGTTGAAGTCCGACCGCCCCGACAGCTCGACGTACTCGATTCGCGACGGCAGCTCGAACGCCACCTGGCGCTCGCGATACGAAAGCAGCGCAATCTTGGCGCCCTCTCCGGCCGAGTTGCCGACCGCGATGATCTTGTCGACGTCGACCGGTGGCACGAGGCCGATGATCTTGGCGCTCTCCGGATTCAGGTACGAGCCGAAGGATCCGCCGAGGAAGATCTCATCGAGGTCCGAGGCGGCCAATCCAAGGATGTCCATCAGCACCTTGATGCCGGTCGCGATCGAGCCCTTGGCGAACTGCAGCTCGCGTACATCGCGCTGGGTGAGATAGACACCCTCGGCGAGCAGGAACGCGCGCACGCCTTCAACTTCGATGAGGCGATCCGCAAGCGGGTGGTTCGGCGCGTCCGCCGCGGACACCATGCGGCCGGAATGCTCGAGGAGGCCCACGTTGAGGAGCTGCGCCACCGCGTCGACCAGCCCTGATCCGCAGAGGCCCTGCGCCGGCACGTCCCCACCGATCACCTGCAGATCGACCCTGTCGCTCAGCTGCACGCCTTCGATCGCCCCATCGGTCGCGCGCATGCCGCACTTGATCTGGCTGCCTTCGAACGCCGGGCCCGCGGGCGCCGCCGTCGCCAGCGTGCGCTGGCTGCTGCCGATGACGATCTCCCCGTTCGTGCCGACGTCGACGAACACGCGCACCTTGTCCTCGCGCGCGATGCCGGTGGCGAGGACCCCGGACACGATGTCGGCTCCCACGTACGCGCCGAGCGCGGGCAGGGTCTGCACGTAGCCGCCGGGGTGGATGCGGAGTCCGACCTCTCTGGCCGGGACGCTGAGGGCATCCATGAATGCCGGAGTGAACGGCATCATCGAGATCGGCGTGGGGTCGATGCCGAACAGAAGGTGCAGCATCGTGACGTTGCCGACGACGACCGCTTCGTATGTGCGCTCCGGCTTCACACCTGCCTCGGCATAAAGCTCTTCGAGGATCCCGTTCATCGTCCCCACGACCGCGTTCTTAAGCTCTTCGACGCTCTCCGGGCCGTTCATCGCGTGGCTGATTCGCGAGATGACGTCGGCGCCGAAGGGCGCCTGACCGTTGAGCGTGGACCGGACGGCCGCGGCCATTCCCGTGCGGAGGTTCATGAGCGTGCCGACCAACGTTGTCGTGCCGACGTCGAACGCGACCCCGAAGCATTCCTCGGTGGTGTCGCCGGGCTCGATTGCGACCAGCTGTTCGCCCGCCAGCACCGCCGTGACTTTGAAGCCGGCGTCTCGCAGCGTCATCGGCAGCGTCCGCAGCACGGCGACGCCGGCGGACATGTCATGGCCTTCCGCTGTGAGGGCGTCACGCAGCCGGGCGACGTCGCTGCGCTGGTCCTCGAGGTCGGGCTCGGCGAGCTCGAGGTAGACCTTCCGTACGTTCGGGTCGATGATGACGAGGCGGCTCAGGCCCATGGTCGCGGCCTTCGGCACACGCAGCAGCTGTGGGACCTCACACGTCAGGTCCTCGTATATGCGTGCCTGGCACGAGAGGCGCCAGCCGTTCTCGACCTCATCCTTGCGCAGCAGTCGGTGATCGGCCGTGGTCACCTCGGTGCCGCCGTCGAGCACCCGAACCTTGCATTTGCCACACGTCCCGCGGCCGCCACAGGTGGAATCGATCGGCAGCCCGATCCAGTGCGCAGCGCTGAACACGGTGGTACCCGGCGGCACGCGCGTCGTCCGGTCGAAGGGCCGGTAGGTCACCTCCAGCTTCCGCTGGATCACCTTGCGGCCGCCTCCGCTTGCTTGGCGCGATAGCTCGCGATCCAGCGCATCGCGTACTCGTCGTGACCGAGCAGAAGGTCGCCCGCCAGCACGGCCCGGCGCACCTCGGGTACGAGCGGGTTGGTGATCGCGCAGGTGAGCCCCGCGTGCATGGCCAGCGGCAGGAAGGCGGCGTTCACGGTGGCGCGGTCGGGCAGGCCGAACGAAACGTTCGATGCGCCGCAGGTCATGTTGTTGCCGAGCTCGTTGCGGATGAGGCGCATCGTCTCCAGCGTGACCAGGCCGCACGTGGGGTCGGCCGCAACGGTCATCGCGATCGGATCGATGATCACATCCTCCCGTGGGATGCCGTACTCGGCGGCACGGTCGACGATTCGGCGCGCGATGGCCAGCCGCTCCTCGGGCACCATCGAGATCCCGGTCTCGTCGTTGGCCATGCCGATCACGGCCGCGCCGTGCTTCTTGACCAGCGGCAGGATGCGATCCATGCGCTCGTCCTCTGCCGTCACCGAGTTCACGAGCGCCTTGCCTTCGTAAGTCGCAAGCGCTGCCTCCAGCGCCTCCATGACCGAGGAGTCGATGCAGATCGGTAGGTCACTGACCTCGGTCACCGCTTTGATCGTGGCCACCAGCAGCGCCGGCTCGTCGATGGCCGGGATGCCGGCGTTGACGTCGAGCATGTGCGCGCCCGCCGCGGCCTGGGCGATGGCGTCGGCACGCACCCGGTCCATGCGGCCCTCCTTCATCTCCGCGGCCAGGACCTTGCGGCCGGTCGGGTTGATGCGCTCGCCGATGATGACGAACGGCCGGTCGATGGAGATCACGACCTCGCGGCTGCGCGAGCTGAGGATTGTTTCCAAGCGCCCGCTCAGCCTTTGCGCAGGGTCTCGTCGATCTTCATGACGGCCTGCTCCAGCGCTTTCGCCCCCTGCGAACCCTCGCTCCGGTCACCGACGATCTCCTTGGCCATACGTGTGGCCATTGATGCGTCGGGCGCGTAGCTGTCGGCTCCAACGTGCTTGGCGTACTCCTCGGTCACAGGTGCGCCGCCCACCGCGATGTGCACCTTGTCGCGAAGCCCCGCCTTGGTGATGGCTTCGATGTTGACCTTGAACATCGGCATGGTGGTGGTCAGGAAGGCGGAGAAGCCGACCACGTCGGGGTTGTGCTGTTCGATGGCGGCCACGAACTTCTCGGGCGGGGTGTTGACCCCCAGGTCGAACACCTCGAAACCGGCCCCCTCGAGCATGATCACGCAGAGGTTCTTGCCGATGTCGTGGATATCGCCTTTGACGGTGCCGATGACATAGCGGCCGACCGGCTGGGCTCCTGTCTCGGCGATGAGGGGCCGCAGGATCAGCAGCGCGCCCTGCATGGCGCGCGCCGCGATGAGCATCTCGGGGACGAAGAAGTCGCCCTTCTCGAAGCGCCGGCCCACCTCCTCGAGCGAGGGGATCAGGGCTTTGAAGAGGATGTCCATGGGGTCCATGCCGAGCTTCAGGCCCTCTTCGGTGAGAGCCTTCACCTCCGGCGCGTGGCCGTTTAGCGTGTGGTCGAACAGCCCGGCCCGGATCTCTTCTTCTCGGCTCATTTCGCCTCCTCTCTGTTGCGCATCGCCCAACTGATGCTCAGAGTCCAACAAGAATACCCCAAGGTATAGTGTTGCGCAGTGAGCAACGGAACTCGGGAGGCGGACGTGATCCGCTCCGTGGATCGGGCCGTCGCCATCCTCGACCTGCTCGCTCAAAGCGCCGGCCGTGAAGCTCCAGGCCAGCCCGAGAAGGCCGAGTTCGCGGGGCTCTCCGGCGCCGAGGTGGCGCGCGATCTGGGCGTGCATCGCTCGACCGCCCTGCGGCTGCTCGGCACCCTGGAGCGGCACGCACTCGTGGAGCGGGACCCGCGGACGGCGAAATACCGCCTCGGGCGCCGGCTGCCGCAATTGGCGCGGGTGGTCACCGGCGAGCTCGACCTGCGCCACGTGGCCAGGCCCGTGTGCGAAGGCCTCGCCGCCTCGACGGGGGAGACGGTGACCCTGGACGTCCTCGACGGAAACGAGATCGTCCCCATCGAGCAGTCGACCGGCACGACCTCCTTCGTGAGCGTCAACTGGCTCGGCCGCCACACCCCCGTCCACTGCACCGCGAGCGGCAAGGTCATCCTGGCCTTCGCAGGCGAGCCGATCCGCGAGCGCCTACTCTCTCAGCCACTGGAACCGCGGACGCCGCGATCGATCGTCGACCCGGCCGAGCTGGAGAAACAGCTCGCCGCAGCGCGCGAGGCGGGCTATGCGCGCACGTTCGAGGAGCTCGAGGTCGGCCTGGACGCCATCGCCGCGCCGGTCTTCTCGGCCGACGGGGATGTCCTTGCGGCCATCGACGTCTCCGGGCCTGCGCACCGGCTCCAGGCAGGCGGCGGGCGGGACTTCGTCGGCCTCACCAGGGAAGCCGCCGCCGACCTGTCCCGCCGCCTGGGTTTCCGCGCCCGGACCCCGCGCGGTGGCCCCGTGACTTAACCTGTCCTTAACCTCCATCGGGGCGCGAATAGTTCTTTGCAATGTCTCCGTGGCTGGAGCATCATTTACCCGCCAATCGGGGCCGGAATCGGGCGGCCGCGCGAGTCAACCGTCATTTGGGGAGAGTGGAATGAACTGGGGATATCGAATCCGTGGTGTCGGTGTGGCCGTCGCAGCCTTGCTCCTGGTGGCTGCGTGCGGATCATCGGGCAACAACACAACAGCGTCTTGTGGCGCTTCGGCCAAGTCCGCGGCCGACTGCGGCGGCATGGACGCCCTGGTCACCGCCGCCAAGAAAGAAGGCCAGCTCAACGTGATCGCGCTGCCGCCTGACTGGGCGAACTATGGCGCGATCATCGACGGGTTCAAGGCCAAGTACGGCATCAGTGTCACGTCGGCCAATCCCAACGGCAGCAGCCAGGAGGAGATCGACGCCTTCGACGGCACCAGCCGCGCCCCCGATGTGGTTGACGTGACCCAGGCCGTGGCGCTCAAGAACACGGCGCTCTTCGCCCCTTATCAGGTGGCGACCTGGAAAGACATCATCGCCGCCGAGAAGGAGCCGACCGGCCTTTGGGTCGAGGACTACGGAGGCTACATGAGCATCGGCTATGACCCGAGCAAGGTTGGGACGATCACATCCTTGAACGATCTGCTCGGCTCCAAGTTCAAGAGCTCTGTCGCGCTCTCGGGTAACCCCACGATTTCGGGCCAGGGCCTGAACGGCGTGATCATGGCCGCCGTCGCCCTCGGTGGCTCGCTCGATGACGTGAGCAAGGGCGTCGACTTCTTCCACCAGCTGAAGCAGAAAGGCAACTACGTCAACGTGATCGCGACCGCGGCCACCGTCAAGGCGGGACAGACGCCTGTCATCTTCCAGTGGGACTATCTCTCGACATCGCACGGCAAGGACATACCCGGCTGGAAGATATTCGTGCCCTCGAATGCCATCATCGGCGGGTATTACAACCAGGCGATCAACAAGCAGGCGCCCCACCCGGCAGCTGCCCGGCTTTGGGAGGAATACCTGTTCTCGGACGCGGGGCAGAACCTGTGGCTGAAAGGCGGCGCCCGCCCAGTCCGCCAGGGAGCGATGACGACGGCCGGCTCGGTTGATGCCACCGCCGCCGCCGCACTCCCGGCCGTTTCGGGAGCGCCGCTGGTCCCCTCGGGAGACCAGTCAACCGCCGCGTTCGCTTACCTCAACGCCCACTGGTCGCAGGCCATTTCTTGATCTCCGCCGGCACCCCGGCCGTGAGCACCGCCGCTCGCCCCGTCCAGGGCGGGCGGCGGCTGCCTCTCTCGTGGCTCGGCGTCGTCCCCTTCTTCGCCTATGTGGGGTTGTTCCTTCTCTTGCCGACTGCGATCATCGCGGCAGGATCTTTCACAGCCTCGGATGGCAGCGTGTCCGCCTCTAACTTCACTTCGATCAACCAGCCGTTCATCCTGAAGTCGTTCACGAGCAGCCTGATCATCTCGGCGGTGAGCGCCCTGGTCGGTGCGTTCGCGGGTGCCCTCCTCGCCTATGCGGTCGTTACCGGCAACCCCAACGGAATCCTCCGGCGGAGCGTGACATCGGCTTCCGGTGTGCTGGCCCAGTTCGGCGGTGTGACGCTTGCGTTCGCGTTCATCGCAACGCTCGGAACGATTGGTTTTGTCACCGAGTTCCTGAAGGCGCGCGGCGTCGACATCTTCGCCCATGGTGTGTGGCTGTACGACCTCAGTGGTCTGACCCTGATCTATTTGTACTTCCAGATTCCTCTCATGGTCCTCGTCTTCCTCCCCGCGCTCGACGGGATCAGGCCGCAGTGGCGCGAGGCGACCGAGAGCATGGGTGGCAACACGTGGCACTACTGGCGATACGTGGCCGGTCCGTTGCTTGCCCCCGCTTTCCTCGGTTGCACACTGCTTTTGTTCGCGAACGCGTTCTCGGCGTACGCGACCGCGGCGGCCCTCATCTCGCAGGGCGGCGTCATCGTGCCATTGGAGATCCAACAGCTGCTGATCGGCGAGACCGGCCGGACTCAGCCTGGGTTCGCCAAGGCGCTGGCGCTCGGGATGATCGTGATCGTGGCGATCGTGATGACGCTGTACGCCCTGTTCCAGCGCCGAACCTCACGGTGGCTGCGGTGATCGAGTGAATCGGTCCAGGCGCTTCAAGCTGCGCCTCTTCCGCACCGCCGTCCTCCTGGTCGCGGGCGCGTTCTTCCTCGTCCCGATCGGTGCGATGTTCGAGTTCTCGACGCGCGGCAACGGCATCAACGCACCGCGCACCCTGGAATCCTGGGCGCAGATCGCCAAGACCCCGGACCTCGTGACGGCGATCACGGTGTCCCTGGAGCTGGCCGCCATCACCTCGATAGCGATGCTGGTTCTTCTGCTGCCGACCATGGTCTGGGTCAGGCTCCGCCTGCCCAGGCTGAGCCGGATCGTCGAGTTCATCTGCCTGCTCCCGCTGACCGTTCCGGCCATCGCTCTCGTCGTCGGTCTCCGACCCATTTACGTGTGGATAAACATCAACGTCACAGACTCGATCCTCGCTCTTGCCTTTGCCTATCTCATCCTTGTCCTGCCCTACGCCTATCGATCGCTTGATGGCGGGCTCGCCGCGATTGACCTCAAGACGCTGTCCGAGGCGGCTCGCAGCTTGGGCGCCGGGTGGGGCACGGTGATGTGGCGGGTTGTGGTGCCGAACATGACAAGCGCCATCCTCAACGCCAGCCTGCTGTCGGTCGCACTGGTCCTCGGCGAGTACACGGTCGCCAACATCCTCAGATTCGAGAACCTGCAGGTCGCCATCGCATATGTCGGCCTCGTCAGCGCGGGAACTTCGATCGCGGTCGCCGTGGCGTCGTTGTTTTTTGCCTTTGTGTTGCTCATGATCCTTTCGTTCGTCGGTCGCAGGCGGCAGCCGAGCCTGGCAGCCGCCGGAACCGACACGCAATACCTCACTGCCGGACAGAGAACATGACAGGGAGCCCTGAAGCCATGCAGTCAACCACTGCGTCCGACGCGGGCGTCGAGGTACGCCTGGAAGACCTGCGCCGGCAATACGCCGCCACGACCGCGCTGGACGGCCTCACGCTCACGATGGCTCCCGGAGAGATGGTGGCCTTGCTCGGCCCCTCCGGATGCGGCAAGACCACCGCATTGCGGCTTGTCGCGGGACTCGAGGAGGCAGACAGCGGACGCGTGGTCATCGGAGGAAACGATGTAACGAATCTTGGCGCCAACAAGCGCGAGATCGGCATGGTGTTTCAGGCCTACTCGTTGTTCCCGCACATGACGGCGATGAAGAACGTCGCCTTCGGTATGCAGCTGCACAAGGTCGGCGCCGCCGAACGCCGCAAGCGCGCGGGTGAGATGTTGGAGCTGGTCGGACTGTCCGCGCACGCGAACAAGTACGCGCATCAGCTGTCGGGTGGCCAGCAGCAGCGCGTGGCTCTGGCGCGCGCGCTGGCTATCGAGCCGAAGGTTCTGCTTCTCGATGAGCCGCTGTCGGCGCTCGACGCGAAAGTCCGCTCTCGACTTCGAGACGAAATTCGAAGGGTGCAGCTCGAGGTCGGGACCACGACCCTGTTCGTCACGCACGACCAGGAGGAGGCCCTCGCGATCGCGGACCGCGTTGGCGTCATGAACAAAGGCCGTCTCGAGCAGCTAGGGCCGCCTACCACGATTTACTCGCGGCCTGCCACGGCTTTCGTCGCCGAATTCGTCGGCCTCACCAACCGGCTGCCTGGAGTCGTTCGCGATGGAGAGGTCGAGGTGAGAGGCGAAAGGCTGCCACTCGTCCAACCGAGTACTCCCAATGGACCGGCGGTTGCGTTGGTGCGCCCGGAGGCGGTGACGCTTGGCGCTGTAGAAGATGGGAGCTCAGGCCCCCTGGTCGGCTCCGTCATCGCGGTGGCGTTTCTCGGCGCCACCAGCCGTGTGACGGTCGACCTCGGCGATCTGACGGTGCTCGCCCAGATGCCGACGTCGGATGCGGCCGTGCACGCCGCCGGCACGCGCGCGAAGCTCTCGTTCCGCAAAGACCCAGTCTTGATCGCAAGGGACGAAAAAGCCTCGGCCGAGGCTTGATCGACCCTTCATACCTGAGCCACCGGCGGAAGCTGGTGGCGGGCGAGGTCGTGCGCTCGGGCTCCATGGGCGAATATCGCGCTGTCCGCGCCGCGCCCGGCGAGGCGCACAAGTTTCGCTACGAGCTGACCGACGCCGCGGGCGCGGAACACTTTCGTGTCGGCCGCGTGCTGGCGTCCATCGCGCATGTCACCGATCTCCACGTCACCGACGTGCAGTCGCCGGCACGCTTCGAGTTCATCAATCGCGAGTACCTCGATCCCCGCTTTCGTGAGCTGCTCCCGATGCACCGGCCGCAGGAGACCCTGAATGCGCACGCGATCGCGGCGATGGTGCGTGCGCTGAACGCAATCGAAAAAGGACCGATCGCAGGCGCGCCGATCGACCTGGCGATCATGTCGGGTGACGGCGTCGACAACGCCCAGTCGAACGAGCTGGCTACTCTGGCCGCTCTCCTGGACGGAGGCGTTGTGTGCGCCGACTCGGGCGGCGAACGCTACGAGGGCGTGCAGTCGCCAGAGTGGCCCGACGATTTCTTCTGGAAGCCCGATGGATCCGTCAACGGCGGCGGACTGATGACCTCCGGTTATGGCTTTCCTCACCTGCCCGGCCTCCTCGAACGCGCACTGCGCCCATTCACGTCGCCTGGATTGCGGGTGCCCTGGCTTGGCTGCCACGGCAACCACGAAGAGGTGAGCCAGGGCGTCGGCATCCTCACCCCCGAGCTTGCGTCCGCAATGGTCGGCTTTCATAAGCCTTTTCGCCTCCCCGACGGAATCGACCGTGACGCTGCGCTCGAGATCTTCGTGCGGCGGCCCGAGGCGTTCATGACGGGTCCCGACCTGGCCGTCACGCCCGATGCGGAACGACGCCCCTTCACGCGCAGGGAGTTCATCGAAGTTGCCCCCGGTTTCGCCGCCGCCCACCGCGGAGACGGCACTGCCTACTACGTGCACGACACCCCCGCCGTGCGTTTCATCGTTCTCGACACCGTGTGCACCGCGGGCGGGGCCGACGGCTGCATCGACGAGGACCAGGTGCGCTGGCTGCAGCGTCGCCTCAAAGAGGCGGCCGATCGCCCGGTGGTCATCACCTCGCATCACACGCTGAGCACGATGGGCAACAAGAGGAGGGCCGGCGGCCCGCGATACATCGATGCAGACGAGCTCCTCGAAGTCGTTCATGCCGAACGCAACGTCGTGCTGTGGCTCAACGGGCACATCCACGCCAACGCGGTGAGGCCGCACGCAGACCCCCGTGGGAGCGGCGGCTTCTGGGAGGTGACGACGTCATCGCTCGTCGATTGGCCCAGCCAGGCACGCGTGGTCGAGATCCTGGACGCGGGCGATGGGCTCCTCGCCGTCGCCTGCACCATGGTCGACCACGACGGAGAGGTCGATCCCAAAGACGCCGTCGAGCCGGCCGAGCTGGCGGGCCTCCACCGCGAGCTCGCGGGCAACGTCCCGCTCGCGGGTTTCGAGTCCGGCCGGGACGGCACGCCGCTCGACCGCAACGTGATCCTGCCGGTCGCTTGGCCCAGACGGTAATCGTCCTCTCCGCCCTAGAGCGTTGCGCAGAGCGCGACAGTACCGTATAGTGCGACACTGAGGGAGACGGTGGTGAGTGGGCGCGTGCGTTCAGTTCCTGGGGCTCAAGGTGGCCTGCTGGGTCGCATCGGCCTCACCGACCAAACCATCCGCCAGGGCCTGATCAGTTTCCTTCGAGCGCCGCGCTATGAGGTGCTTCCCACCGAAGACGTGGAGGACCTCGTCCTCGCCCACGTTCCGCAAGAGGTCACGATCACCATCACCGCGTCGCCGCGCAAGGGCATCGAGGCGACCATCGCGCTGGCCGAGCGGTTGGCGGCGCAGGGCTATCAGGTGGTCCCCCACCTCTCGGCTCGCCTGATCCGCGACCAGGCCCACCTGCAGGAGGTCCTGGCCAGGGTGGCCGCCCTCGGCCGGCATGAGGTGTTCGTGGTCGCGGGCGACGCCAAGGAGCCGGCCGGCGATTTTCCGGACTCGGTGTCGGTGCTGATGGCGATCTCCGCCGAGCCACACGGCCTGCTCGACATCGGCATCACCGGCTACCCGGAACGCCACAGCTTCATCGAGGACGACCTGACCATCCAGGCGATGTGGGACAAGCGCCGCGTCGCCACGTACATCGTCAGCAATCTCTGCTTCGACCCTCGCATCGTGAAGAAATGGGTCGCGCGCGTGCGACGGCGCGGTGTGCAGCTGCCCATCCACGTCGGCCTCGCCGGTGTGGCCGATCCCGCCAAGCTGCTTCGGGTCTCGACGCGAATCGGTCTCGCCGACTCGGCGCGATTCCTGCGCGGCCACTCCAACTGGTTCATGCGCATGGTGCAGCCGGGCGGCTACGACCCTGAGCGATTCGCGACCGGGCTCCTGCCCGACCTTGCGGCGCCGGAGCGGAACATCGCGGGCCTGCACTTCTTCACGTTCAACGAGATCGAGGCCACGGAACGCTGGCGCAAGGACACGCTGGCGCGGCTGCTGGCGGCATGAGGAGAGCTCCATGGCGGTGACGTTCCCACCCGACCTCGAGATCGCGCGCAAGGCGCGCCTGCTGCCGATCCCGGACATCGCCGCCAAAATGGGCATCGGCCCTCACCTGCTCGAGCCGTACGGGTACGACGTCGCCAAGATCCGGCTCGAGGCGATCGAGGAGCTGGCCGACCGGCCCAAGGCCAAGTACGTGGTGGTCTCTGCGATCACACCGACACCTCTTGGCGAAGGCAAGACCACGACCACGGTCGGTCTCGGCCAGGCGCTCACGCACATCGGCCGGCCCGCGACCGTCGCCATCCGCCAGCCGTCGATGGGCCCGACGTTCGGTATCAAAGGCGGGGCTGCCGGTGGCGGTTACAGCCAGGTGGTGCCGATGGAGCGGCTCAACCTGCACCTCACCGGCGACATGCACGCCGTCACCGCCGCGCACAACCTGCTCGCCGCGATGATCGACAACCACGTCCACCAGAACGACGACTTCTTCCACGTCGACCGGCATTCGGTGACGTGGCGCCGGGTGCTTGACGTCAGCGACCGCGTGCTGCGGAACATCATCGTCGGGCTCGGCCAGCGCGAGGACGGGGTCATCCGCCAGACCGGCTTCGACATCACCGCCGCGTCGGAGGTGATGGCTGTGCTTGCGCTGTCCACCTCGCTGCAGGACATGCGCCGGCGTCTGGGGCGCATCGTCATCGGCAATACAGTGGAGGGCAAGCCGATCACGGCCGAAGACCTGCATGCCGCCGGTGCGATGACCGTGATCATGCGCGAGGCGATCAAGCCCAACCTGCTGCAAACGCTGGAGAACACGCCGGTGCTCGTGCACGCGGGGCCGTTCGGGAACATCGCCCACGGCAACTCTTCGGTGATCGCCGACCTCATCGGGATTCACACGGGTGACTTCCTGGTCACGGAGGCGGGCTTCGGCGCCGACATGGGAGCGGAGAGGTTCTTCAACATCAAGTGCCGCACGTCGGGCCTGGTCCCGGACGCCGCGGTGGTGGTGACCACCGTGCGTGCTCTCAAGGTTCACTCGGGGCGGTTCAGGGTGGTGGCCGGCAAGCCGCTGCCGCCGGACATGATCAAGGAGAGCCCGGATGACGTGTGCGCCGGCGCGAGCAATCTGCGCAAGCAGGTGGAGAACATCCGCATCCACGGGGTGACGCCGGTGATCGCGATCAACGCGTTCCCCACCGATCACGCATCCGAGCACGCGGCGATCCGCGAGCTGGCCGACGAGCTTGGCGTGCGTTCGGCGGTATGCCATCACTTCACGGATGGCGGCCGTGGAGCCATCGAGCTCGCCGAGGCGGTGGCCGAAGCGGCCAGCGAGCCGAACTCCTTCCACTTCCTGTACCCGGACGACGCTCCGCTCAAGGAGAAGATCGAGACGGTGGCCAGGCGCGTGTACGGAGCCCAGGGCGTCGAGTACGACCTCCACGCCACCCGGCAGATCGACTCCTACGAGCGCAACGGGTTCGGCCGCCTGCCAGTCTGCATCGCCAAGACACACCTGTCGATCTCGTCGGACCCGACCCTGAAGGGCGCTCCGACCGGCTGGGTGCTGCCCGTGCGCGAGGTCCGCGCCTCGGT
>DASPYG010000136.1:0-4255 GCA_035636885.1 Candidatus Nitrosopolaris sp. | reverse complement strand
GCCCGGCCTGAGGCTCCGGGCGTTGGTCCGCGACCCGGCGGGGGCCAGGGCCCAGGCCCTGCAGAAGGACGGCGTCGAGGTAGTGGCCGGCGACCTGGAGGAGCCCGACACCCTCACTGAAGCGTTCGAGGGCGTCGACATCATGTGGCTGCTGACGCCCGCCTCGGCACTCGAGCCCTCGATGGGATCGAACGCGGTCACCGCCGCGCGCAAGGCGAAAGTCGGCTACATCGTGCGGAACTCGGCCATCAAGGCTGGCCATGACGCTCCGAACCGAAATGGTCGCCTGCATGCCCTCGTCGAGGAGTCGGTGAAAGCGTCGGGCATCCCGTGGACGATCCTGCGTCCGCATTACTACATGCAGAATCTCCTCAGCTCGGCCGCCTCGGTGGCCTCGGACGGAATGCTCTACATGAACATGGGCCAGGGCCGCGTCGGCATGATCGACGGCCGCGACGTCGGCGTGTTCGGGGCGAAAATCATCGAGCAGACGGACCGCCACGCCGGCAAGACCTACACCCCGACCGGTCCGGAGGTAACGACCATGGCGGAATCGGCCGAGACGCTGAGCAGCCTTCTCGGCAAGCAGATAAATTACGTAGCCCTGCCGCCGGAGGCAGCGCAGCAGGCGATGCTCGGCTTCGGCCTCTCGCGGTGGTTCGTCGGGAATGTGGTCGACTACGGCCGCGTGTATTCGGACGGCTGGGGCGACTTCACAACGAGCGACTTCAAGGACATCACCGGACAGGAAGCCCGCTCGTTCAAACAGTTCGCGACGGACTTCGCGCCGGCCTTCGGCGGATCACCGGTGGCGGCGCATGCGTGAAAAAGAGAGGAGGTGAGCTAGATGTCGAACGAGTTCTTCGCCCTGGATTCCGAGGGTGGCGAACCCCTCTGGTATCTACAGATCCTGATGACGATCAAGGCCAGCGGCGACAAGACAGGCGGCGCGCTCGGCCTGCTCGACTTCAAGACCCCGGCCGGGCAGACGCCGCTGCACGTCCACCATAAAGAAGACGAGGGCTGGTACTTGCTCGAGGGCAAGGTCACGTGCACCTGCGGCGACGAGTCCACCAGCATCGAGCCGGGCGGTTTCATCTGGCTGCCGAAAGACATCCCGCACAGGCTGCGATTCGAGACCGAGTGCCACCTGCTGCAGATGGCCATCCCGGCCGGGCTTGAGGTGTTCCACAAGGAAATGGGCCAGCCCGCCCCGCGCATCGAGCTGCCGCCACCGGGCCAGGTCCTCGACACAGAGAAGTACAAGCGTCTGGCGGCGGAGCACGGCCTCGAGATCATTCAGCTCCCGCAGTGGGACGCCAGCAAGGAGGGCGCGAAGCGATGACGGTTCTTGAATACGACACCTTCACGGCCGGAGCGGTCGATCCCAGCAAGTGGGTGCCGCTGCAGCTGCCAACACCGGATGGAAGCATGTGGTCCTACGGCGACCCGCAGGCCAAGGTCGAGGCCCATGGCGGGACGATGTCCATCACAGTCAACCCTTTCCGGCTGAAGCACGACAGCGTGCACATGCTCGACGACCCCAAGCACCTGCTCGTCACCCCGCAGCCCATCCCTGTGCCGGCGTCGGGCGCCAAGATCTCAGCCGAGATCGCGGCCGAGAACTACAACGGCAACCCCGACGACATCACCGACGGCTGGATCGGAATTGTGGTCGGCGACTTCTCTACCGGGATGATCCTCGACTGGATGCTGAGCGCCACTCGAGTGGGTGCGCTCTATGAGCGGCTGCCCATCCCCGGTGTGACGCCGGAGGGCGGCTCCTTCAGCTACCTGGTCCAGTCGCCCTTCGTCTCGATCAACAAGCCGGGCGAGTTCAGGTCCTGCGAGATCGCGCTCGATCCGAAGGCGCGGACCGCGGAGTGGACCGTCGACGGCAAGGCGTTCTATCGGACCGAAGGCATTCCCGTCGAGATCAAGTCGGTCACGCTCGGGCTCATCGTCTGCACCCTCAAGCCGACCGGCCCGAACGGCAGCACGTCGGTGCACGGCCAGGGCGCGAAGGGCAGCTGGCGGCACCTCAAGGTCACGAGCAGCTAGGCCGACTCAGGCAGATTCCAGGGCCGAGAAGAGCTGCAAGGCGGTGCGCACCAAGGTGGGCTCACGTTCCGGGGAGATCTGCGCCATGAGCGTGAGCGCGGCTCGCGCCGAGTGCCGTGCGACCAGAGCCGCCGCCTTGCTGGCGTTCTTGGCCCTGCACGCCCGAAGGATCGCCTCGTGCTCCTCGTTAAGGCGGACGCCGCCTGCGATCTCCTCGGTTTGGAACATGCGGCGAAGTCTCTCGGCACGGTCGAAGTACGTCGAGAGCGTGCGCGCAAACTCGCGGCCGGCTTCGGGGATCAGGGTGCGGTGGAACCGTCGGTGGGCCCGCGCCCACACCTCCGCGTTGGGGTCGGATGCATGCTTGCGCATCTCCTTCACGGCCTCGGCCAGATCGTCGATCCTCGAGCGGTTGAGCAGCGGCACCGTGACCAGCACGCCCGCACCCTCCATCAGCACGCGGGTCCCGTACACGGTGTCGATGTCGCCGACGTCGAGAGCCGTCACGCGTGTGCGCCGGCCATGCTCGGCGTGGATGATGCCCTCCGCCTGCAGCATGCGCATCGCCTCGCGCAGTGGCGTGCGGCTCACACCCAGGCGCTCCGCCAGCTCCACCTGCGAGATGCTGGCCCCGTTCGGGATCGCGCCGTCGAGGATCAACCGGCGCAGGTGCTCATGGAGTGAGCCTGCAGTGGTGCCACCGTTGCGCCGGTACGGCTTGATGGCGTCGAGCGAGACGCTGGACCGTCGCCGTTTCTGCACCTCCCCCATCGCGAGGGACAGTGTATGCAGTTAACGACGATGCGCCGGATCGACGTCCACTGCCATCCGAACACGGTGGAGTGGTTCAATGCGATCGATCCATACGTCGAGGCACTGCGCACTTACTGGCACCGGCCGTGGGCCCCACTGAGCGAGCAGCAGGTCATCGACGAGTTGCGCGCGGCCGACGTCCAGGTGCTGATGGTCGCCTTCGACACCGAGACTGTGACTGGCTGCCCACCGTGCGGCAACGACTACGTGGCGGGGCTGCGCGACCGCCATCCCGACGTCGTGCTCAATGCGTGGGCGTCGGTGGATCCGTGGAAGGGCGAGGCGGCGATCAATGAGGCGGAGCACGCCATCAAGGATCTGGGCCTCATCGGCTTTCACTTCCATCCCGTCTGCGGGAATTTCTCCATCGACGATCCGCGGCTGCGGCCGCTGTTCGAGAAGATCAACGAGCTCGGTGTGCCGGTGCTCATCGACGTCGGCACCACCGGCATGGGCGCGGGTTCCCCCGGCGGGTTGGGGCGGCGCCTCAAGATGTCGCGGCCGATGCCGGCGCTGGATGATCTCGCCGCAGATTTTCCTCAGCTCAGGATCATCGCCGCACACCCCGGCTGGCCCTGGACCGATGAAGTGCTCATGATCTGTCTCCACAAGGGCAATGTGTTCTGGGAGACGTCCGGCTGGGGTCCCGAGTACTTTCCTGAGTCGCTGAAGCGCGATATCCCGCGCCGGCTCAAGGAAAAGATCATGTTCGGAAGTGACTATCCGAGCCTCACGCACAAGCGGCTTTTCGACGGATGGTCGAAGCTTGGATACCCCGACGAGGTGATGGAGAACGTATTTCACTCCAACGCGGAGCGAATCCTCAGTCTCGAGCTGGCAAGGAGGGCGTGATGATCAGTTCGATCGGGCACGTTGCGCTGCAGGTCCCGAACCTCGACGCTTCGGTCGCCTGGGCGACCACGGTCATGGGGCTGCGCGAGGTCGCGCGCGAGGGCAAGACCTCTTACTTGACCCACGGCGGCGCGCATCACTCACTGATCTACATCGAGGCCGGCGAGGGCGCGCTCGACCACATCTCGATGCAGGCGCGCGATGAAGATGCCCTGAATGAGCTGACCGATCGCCTCGCCAAGAACGGGGTGAAGACCATCGATCATCAGCGCGAGACCGCGGTCAAACAGTCGATCCGCTTCGAGGGCCCCGACGGCCATGTGTTCGAGGTGTACACGGGCCTCAACCACGACCAGCCGCGCCACACCGGCCGCGGCGTGCAGCCGAAGAAGTTCGGCCACCCCATGCTCAAGTCCGAGCGGCCGCGCGAGACGCAGCAGTTCATCGAGCAGGTGCTCGGCTTCCGGCTCTCCGACGACGTCGGCGACGGAACGCTTCTGTTCCTGCGCTGCAACGCGGACCATCACGG
>DASPYG010000135.1:0-13617 GCA_035636885.1 Candidatus Nitrosopolaris sp. | reverse complement strand
CTCGAGAGCAACAAACTCCCAGCGATCGCCAACAACAAACAGGTCCGTGTCGCCGGGCTGGTCATCACCCGGCAAGCTCCTTCGACGGCGAAGAAGATCCGGTTCTTCACCCTCGAAGACGAGTTCGGCCAGGTCAATGTGACCATCAAGCCCGACATCTACGACCGCTATCGCCAGGTCGCCAATCGCCAGCCCATCCTGATCATCGACGGCGTGATGCAGCGCCAGGACGGCGTGCACTCGGTCCTGGCCAGCCACATTCAGGCCCTCGAAGGCGCACCGCGTCCCGCCCAGCGCTCCCACGACTACCGATGACAAGTCCTTACTTTCCGTAGCCGAACCGGGGCCTTTTGCGCCAAGCTATGGAGTCACAGCCAATCTTCGTCGCAGCAACCCAAAGGAAAAGCACCCGAAAAAATGTCGATCGCCCGAGAAATCGAAGACATCGCGCGCGACCTGATCAAGCATCAGCACGACCATCCACCGGTCCGCGATCTCAACCGCGAGATCGAGCGCCGCCGCACCTTCGCCGACCGCGTCGCAGACGACTTCGCACGCCTGGTCGGCAGCTGGGTGTTCGTTCTGGTCCAGATCGGGATGATGGTTGTGTGGGTCGGCCTTAACGTCGTGAACCTGCTCCATCCGTGGGACAGGTACCCGTTTCAATTCTTGAACTTCATCGTCAGCCTCGAGGCCGCGCTTTGGGTTTCAGTGGTCCTGATGGCCCTCAACCGCATCGCCGACCGTGACCGCCTGCGCGCCCAACACGACTACGAGCTCAACGTCAAGGCCGAGGAAGAGCTGAAAGCTTTGATGAACCACCTGACGCACCAGGACGAGATCCTGCTGCAGATCGTCAACCGCCTCGACCGCGGCGATCGCGAGATGAAGAGGCTTGCCCGGCGGCTCGAGCAGGCGCTCGAGGCTAACGCGGAGGCTCCACGACCTCCGCAGGCGCCTCAGGCTCCGCCTCCACCGCCTCAGTCGCAGTCGACGCCTGCGACCACGCCGCCCGAGCCTGAGCGATCGCTCGGGCTCCCAACTCCCTGACGGTCGACGCGATCAGGTCGACGTCCTCTTCGCGTGTCCGCCAGTTGACGATCGCAGGCCGGAACGCGACCTTGCCGTCGTACACCGTGGCCCCGAAATAGACCCGCCCGTCGTCCAGCACCATCTCGCCGACGCGGCGGTTGAGGTCGTCGAGCTCGTCACTCGCAATCCCGGGAGGCCGATATCGAAAGCAGATGACGTTCAGGGAAACGTCCGCCAGGCGTTCGAGGTCCGGCGCGCCATCGACCTGCTCGCCGACCCGCTGAGCAAGCCGTAGGTGACGTTCGATCATCGAGCGAATGCCGTTGCGGCCGTACGCCCGCAACGTCGCCCATACGGCGAGCGATCTCGCGCGCCTGGACATCTCCGGGCCGAGGTTGCCGAACGCAGCTCGCGACATTGCGTCATTGCCGAGGTACGACGCGCTCGCGCCAAATGCGCCCGCCAGATACTTCCCGTCGCGAACGAAGGCATAGCCGGAGTCATACGGGACGTTGAGCCACTTGTGTCCGTCGACGGCCACCGAGTCGGCGTGATCCAGTCCTTCGACCAGGTGGCGCGTGAGCGGCGAGGCGGCCGCGAACAATCCGAAAGCGCCATCAACGTGCACCCACGCTCGATGCTTGCGCGCGAGCGCAACGATGTCGGCAAGCGGGTCGAAGTCGCCGGTGTTGACGTCGCCCGCGTTGGAGACGATCACCACTGGCTCAGCGTCGTGCTCACGCAGAACCGACGCCATGGCATCGAGGTCGATCCGTCCGGCGCCGTCGCGCGACATAGTCCGCACCCGGTCGCGTCCGAGCCCGAGCATCGCGATCGCCTTCAGGGCGCTGGCGTGGATGTAGCCGCTCGACAGGATCGTCATCGGCGGCAAACCGCTCAGGCCGTGGGCTTCGACATCGACGCCCTGCTGGAGCCCCCACCATCGGCGCGCGGCCGCGAGGCCGGCGAAGTTCGCCATCGTCGCACCGGTCGTGATCACCCCACTCCATTCGCCGGGTAGGCCGAAGAGATTCTTCAGCCAGGCAACGCTGACCTGTTCCAGGCGCGCCGCAAACGGCGAGCTGATCCAGTTGTAGGCATTCTGGTCCAGGGTCGAAGCCAGCCAGTCGGCCCCGAGCGCGGCCGGCGTGCCTCCGCCCATCACAAAGTGAAAAAAGCGCGGGCCTGCAGAACGCGTGCTGCCTTTATCCGCGGCCTCGACCAGCTCGCCGAGAGCTCCGAGCGAACCGATGCCCTCATCGGGCAGATCCATCTCGCGAACGACGTCATTGGTTCGCGGGCGAACCAGCGCGTCGTCGATGCCGGCCAGATATGCCTTGGCCTCCTTTGCGGCAAGGTCGAGGGCAGCAGCGATGTTGGCATGATCGGACAGCGGGTCCGGCACGCCCGACAGGCTACTACGCCCCGACTCAGACCTTGTAGACGGAGTACTCGCCATTGGAATAGACGAGCGTGCCGTGAAGGCGCCAGTAGTCCTGGTTCGCGCTTCGCGGCTGCGCGAGCTCCTGCGGGCCGATCAGAACGTACGTGACTCCATAACGGTCGACCAGGTCAGGGGTGTTCTGAGCCCCCCGCAGAATCGCTACCTCGTCGATCGACTTCTGCTGGTAGTCGCGCAGGCCATACGTCCAGAGCCACCCCTGGAATCCGCTCATCACGCGTCGCCCGGCGAGGGTCGGGATGGGGCTGTTGTGCTCATCGGCGAGAGCGAACACGGCATCCGTGGGCGTGTTCTGCCGCACCCAGGCCGCCACTTGCAGGCCCTTGGTGTCGGTGAACTGGTAGGAGCTCACCGTGGGGTCGGAGGCACGAACCAGGTCGGCGGCACCTGACAGGCCGAGGACGACGAGGAGCGCCGCCGCCACCACCGCCCTGCCCGGCCAGCTCTTGATGATTCCCGCGATCAGGCCGCCGACCATAATGCTGCCAAGCAGCGCCCAGAAGATGAAGAACTTGGTGTTGTCCCAGTCCCAAGGCTGGAGCACGACGATGTTGGGGACCACGAACCACAACCACATCGGCGCGAACCACTTCCCAAATCGAGTCGGAAACCAGCGCTGCGCGAAATGCGCGGCGACAAGCAGCGGGATGAAGAGGGACGTGTTCTTGATCCAGAACCACACCCAATCCACCGGAAACGAGAGCACGCCGTCCCGCTGCCAGTCGGTGTACGACAGCCACCCCACCTCGACGCAATAGCTGCTCGTAGCCTTGATGCCTGACGCCGTGAGCATCCCCACCGGGATGCTTGCTCCCTGTCCGCAATAGCTGTTGTTGAACGGCGGCCACATCCAGATCAAGACCGGCACCGCCAGCAACAGGGCGGGGATGTAGAAGGCCAGCCACTCGCGCCGCCAGTTGAAGATGGCCCAGAACACGCTCAGGGCGACGACAGTGCCATAGGCGTGCACATGGAAGGCGGGCATGAGACCGGCCACCGCGCCCGCAAACAGGAAGGCACGCCAATCCCCTCGCTCACGAACTGCCAGCCACACGAGCACCAGGACGATCAGGGCGAGGCTGAAACCGAACACCGTGGAGCGCTGTGGCACCAGGTAGGCGAGAACCGGGTTGAGCCACTGGAAGTTGAGGTCGCGGTTGAGCGTGTACTCGCGTGGCAGGTGGGCCAGGACGCCGATGCCACTGTGCAAAATGTCGCCCACCAGGTAGTAGAAGCCGAGACCGCCGCTCAGGAGGAACACGAAGACCGCGATGGCCGCGGCAGCCCGGCTGCCCGTGAATCTCGCTGCGGCCAGGTAGAAAACCGCTGGGAAGGCGAGCCCCAACAGCCCCGAGGTGACCACCAACGCGGATGTCAGCGAGCTGCCGAGTGGGACGAGGTTGGCGGCGAGGAAGTCGATCATGAACGGGTAGCCGAGGTTGTTGCCAGGGTCGATCGGGTACTGCGGCGGGAAGTTGTGGCCGTATGCGAAAGAGCCGGCGAACGTTAGGTGCGCCGCCCAGTCCCCCCAGATGTTGACGTAGCCGGCCCACAGGCCCGCCGGCTTGTAGACATACGCCTGCTGCAGGAAATGCACGGTCCAGGCGCCACAGACCAGGAAGACGGCGGCCACCGGCCACGGATGCCCAGCGCTCCGCACGGGCGCTGCCCAACGCGCCGCGGCGTCGGATATGTCTTGCGCTACGAGATCGCGGTGGGCGAACGCGGCGCCCGCTCCGGCGCCGACGGCGACGGCGAGACCGGCGATCACCGTGCCCAACGTCACATCGCGCACGATCATCGAGAGCGCGAAGGTCGCGATCGAGACCGCCATCGTGCCCAACACGGTGCCGAAAGCGATCCGCTCCTCCAGGTTGAGCGCGATCCCGCTCAGGTAGGTAATGCCGAACCCAGCGACAACGCAGCCCACTAGGAGGATCGCGGGCGCGCCGACGAGCAGACCGATGACAACGATGATGATCAGTCCGGCGCCGGCAAGGATCAGCCTGCCGGTTGGACCGGCGACCGCCGCCGCCGGTTGGGCTGCGCCCTCCACCCCTCTACCTCAGCTCCAGCACCATAGCTGCGGTTCCGAAGGCGGCAGGCTCTTGCAGTTGACCAGCCACATCTTGGGGCCCCAGATCGGAGTGCCCGGTCCGGGATCGTTGGCGGAGATCGAGATCGGCAGCGCGGTCCAGAGCGGATAGAAGTAGAAAAACGCGGCGACCGTGATGCCGAGGTGCGCGACCAGGACCCTGCGCCCCACAGGCCGGAAATTCGTGGCGATGTGGGCGAGAACGAACGCCAGCGCCAGGATCATGAAGATCAGGCCGCCGAACATGTGGTACATGAACAGCACCCTGCTGATGTGAGACCAGGGCAGGTACTGGGTGACGAAACCAAGCAGGATCACGGTGGCGGGGAAGCTGCGGTGCCGGATGATGAAATACGGCAGCGACACGACACACGGGAGGCTCGTCCACCAGATCCATGGATTGCCAAGGTCCTCGATCCTCGCGATGAGCGCCTGCCCCGTCCAGTGGTCGATGCCGAGGTTCGTGTACTCAGCGTAGTAGAGGACCGGCCTCGACAGGAAAGGCCACGACCACCACGGGGAGCCGTATGGGTGCGTGGCGGTCAGGTTCGCGTGATAGCGATACGACTGCACCTGGTAGTCGACGAGGTCGGCCAGGTTGTGAAACTGCCCGCGCGCGAAGAACGGGTACCACGACTCGACGTAGATCGCGAGCGGGATCGCAACCAGCGCGACGGCGGCGATCGTGATGTACGTGCGCCAGTACAGGCCGTGTGGTATCGCGGGGCCGTCCCCTCTTCCCCACGACCAGATGGGATCTCCGGCCGGTCCGATATGAACGTCCACATGCCTGCGAATGGCACGTGTGACCAGTAGAAAGACGATCGTCGTCCAGGCCGCGAGAACGATCCACTTCGATGCGATGCCGACACCGAGGGTTATGCCCAGCAGCACGAGGGTCACGAGCGATGCGGCGGGCGTGCGGCTCTGGATGTGGACCAGGTAGAGGATGTACGCGAGGAGGATGAAGAAAATCGGGAAGATGTCGATCATCCCGATGCGCGATTGCAGGAAGAACATCCCGTCGAAGCAAACAAACGTCGCCGCC
This sequence comes from Candidatus Nitrosopolaris sp., assembly GCA_035636885.1. GTDB lineage: Bacteria > Chloroflexota > Dormibacteria > Dormibacterales > Dormibacteraceae > UBA10449. Next base: position 7,980 of record DASPYG010000135.1, on the reverse strand, counting down.
GCGATCGCGAAGAGGCGGTTCGGCCACAGCCGCCTTGCGAGCAGGTACATCAAGGGCACGCACAGGGTCCCGAAGATGCACACGGCGATCCGCCAGCCAAATGTGTTGAAACCAAGGTCGATGTAATCGCCCTTGGCGTCCTGGAAGTTGGCCCGATACCAGCCGTAGCCCCACTCGCCCCCGGCGATCATCAGCTTGGCGAGAGGCGGCTCAGGGTCGAAGTAGTTGTACTTGCACTGGGCCGTCGAGGGTTGACACGTCTCCATGCCCTTGACGTCGTTGTATGCGTCGACTGGGAAGTAGATCTCGTCGAAGACCTGTCCGTTGGGCGGCGACAGGACGCCGTTGCCGTCCGGGTATCCGCGGTTGAACGGATAGGCAAGGCCACAGATCGTTCCTGGGTTGCCCTGAGCATCGATGGGCGTGTTCGGCACGCAGTTCGTGATCGCCTCGCCCTGGAAGGGATGCAGGAAGAAGTCGGGCATGATCGGGCTGTAGAAACGAAGCACGAACGCAACCACGGTGAAGGCGAGGATGGCAATCGCGTCCCAGCGGTCGAAGTAGACGGGACGCACGCGCTCGTCGCTCTCGACAGACTCCGGCTCCGACGGACCCAGGACCCCCAGCCGCTCCGTGGTCACCGTCGCCGCTTTCGACGCCGGCCTCCGCCTTGGTTCTGTCCCATCCGGTACGGCAGCCGCGAGGTGATCTCCCATGAAGCGGCGTCCGCATCGGGCACGGGCATCGCGATCGTGTCTTCGTAGAAAAGCCGCGAGCCCAGCTTCTTCTTGATCAGCGCGAGCTCATCGTCGTCGCCACGTACGCGCACGAAGAGGGCGGGCTTATCGAGCAGGGGCTTGTAGATCCGCGCGACATTCGTGTGTCCCTTGTCCTGGAACTGGATTTTGAGCGGCTGCACCTTCACGCCTCGAATGCTCTCGTAGTCGATGACGATGTTGGAGAAAAGCGTCGAGACCTTGAGGCCGTTCTCCTGGGGTTCGACGTAGCTGCGCCATCGATAAACCATGAAGGCGCCCCCCAGTAGAAGACCCACCGGGGCGTAGAAGAGCCAGATGACGTTCCCTGAGCCGATCGGCTGGCGCGAATAGATCACCACCGCCACGGCGAGCACGCCAACCACGACCAGCAGGCCGGCGTAGAACCTCTGCCAGCGCCACAGCTCCTCCGCGTAGAGGATCCGCTGGCGCCCCTTGGCCGTGTGAGTGCCGTTCGAGCTCAAGCTACTGATTATCGCTGCCCGACCACGCCCGACTCCGCTCCACAGCGCGCCGCCACTCGGCCTGCAGGGTTTCCGCCTGGTCTCGAGACATGGCGGGTTCGAACTCGCGGTCGAGCTTCCATAGGCCGGAGAGATCGGCGTCGGTCCACGCACCCGTGCCGAGACCGGCCAGAAAGGCCGCCCCCAAGGCTGTCGTCTCGGTCTGGCGCGGCCGCCTGACCGGAATGCCAAGCAGGTCGGCCTGGAACTGGCAGAGGACGTCCATGACCGCCGCGCCGCCGTCCACGCGCAGCTCGGTCAGCGGCCGGCCGGTGTCGCCCTCCATGGCCACGACCACGTCCTTGGTCTGGTAGGCCATTGCTTCCACCGCGGCGCGCACCAGCTGCGCCCGCCCGCTGCCACGCGTGAGCCCTAGGATCGCGCCGCGCGCGAAGGGGTCCCAGTACGGAGCGCCGAGGCCCGCAAACGCGGGGATCATGAAGACCCCGCCTGCGTCGGGGACGGACGACGCGATCGGGCCCGCCTCCCCGGCGCTGGCGATGATGCCGAGCCCATCCCGAAGCCACTGCAGCGCGGCACCGGTGATGAAGATGGCCCCCTCGAGCGCATAGCTGAGAGTTCTCTCTCGACGCCACGCCACCGTGGTCAACATCCCCGAGCGCGAAGGCACGCGCTCGCCGCCCGTCTGCACGAGCACGAACGAGCCCGTCCCGTACGTGTTCTTCGCCATGCCCACGGTGGTGCATGCCTGGCCGAACAGCGCTGCCTGCTGGTCACCGGCGATTCCGGTGATGGGAGCTGCAATACCGCCGAATGCCTCGGGGTCGCTCGTCGAGATCGGCCCGCTCGAGTCGCGCACCTCGGGGAGGTTGGTCAGGGGAACACCGAAGAGCTCGGCCATCTCATCGCTCCACTCCCCGCGGCCGATGTCGAACAGCAGCGTGCGCGACGCATTCGACGCATCCGTCACGTGGTCGCGGCCCGCAGAGAGCCGAGCCACGAGCCAACTGTCTACCGTCCCCATCGCGGCGTCGACGGCTCCAGGCACATGTCGCAAGGCCCAGGCCACCTTCGTGGCGGTGAAATACGGATCGATCACGAGCCCCGTCACCTCGCGCACGCGGTCCTCGTGTCCCGCCTCGCGAAGGCGGATACATTCAGCCGCAGTCCGCCGGTCCTGCCACACGATCGCGCGGCTAAGCGGCCTGAGCGTGTGCCGATCCCACACCACCAGCGTCTCGCGCTGATTTGTGATCCCGATCGCTACGACTTCGCGCGGGCCGGCGCCTGCGGCCGCAAGAGCCTGCCGTGCGCTGTCCTGCACCGCGGACCAGATCTCATTGGCGTCGTGCTCCACCCAGCCCGGGTGCGGGAAGTGCTGCGTGATCTCTGCGTAGCCTTTGCCTCGGACCAGGCCGTCCATCCCGACCGCGACCGATGTCGCGCCCGTCGTCCCCTCGTCGAGGCTGAGAACGACGCGGCGATCAGTCAACTTATGTGGCGGCGGGTTTCCAGGTGCGGTTCAGGCTGCCGCTCGCGTAGCCCTCGAGGTCGAGAGAGACGAACTTGTACCCGGCTGCGCGCAGCGCGTCCACGACCTGCTCGCGATTCGCAAGGAGGCGCGCGATCTCCGCGGGCTCGACCTCGATGCGCGCGACATCGCCGTGATGGCGCACCCGCACCTGAGTGAATCCAAGGGCTTTGATGGACGCTTCGGCCGACTCGATCTGGCGTAGGGCCTCGACTGTGACCTCGGTGCCGTGCGGTATACGCGAGGAGAGGCAGGCGAAGGACGGCTTGTTCCAGTTGGGCAGTCCTAGGCGGCGAGCAGCGGCGCGAATCTCGGCCTTCCCCATCCCCGCCTCGAGCAAGGGGAAGCGGACGCCTCGGCGCACTGCAGACCCGTGGCCCGGCCGATGGCCATCGGCATCGTCGGCCGTGGCTCCGTATGCGATGTGGCGCAGCCCGAGGTCGCGTTGGACGGGCTCGAGCGTTTCGAACAGCTCTTCTTTGCAGTGGAAGCATCGATCCGGATTGTTGCGTCGATACGCCTCGAGCTCGACCTCGCTTGTCGACACCTCGACAAGGCGCGCGCCCAGCCGCCTGACCAGGTCGCGCGCCTGCTCCTGTTCGGATTCGGGATACGCCGGCGAGCTTGCCAGCACCGCGACCGCGCGCTGACCAAGCTCGTCGAGCGCGACCTTCAACAGGAGCGACGAATCGACGCCACCCGAATAGGCCACGAGCACGGAGGAGAGCCCGCGCACGATTGCGCGTGCGTCATTCAGCCTGGTTTCGTCGTAGCGGTCGAACTGGATCATCCTTCCAGCGACAGACTAGCTGGCTCGGGCTTCGGAAGGCTCCATCGCCGTCGTGCCGCACCACGCCTCGTAGTCGATGAGCTCGTGCACGGTCGGGTTGTCGCCGCACAGGGGGCAAGCCTTGCTGTGGGGCAGCTTGAGCTCGCGGAAGCTCATGTCCTCGCCCTCGAAGAGGAGGTACCGGCCCAGCATCGGGCGCCCGATGTTCAAGAGGTACTTGATCGTCTCGAAGGCCATCATGCTGCCGATGATCCCGGGCAGGACGCCGAACACGCCTGCCTCGGCGCAGCTCTGCACCTCGCCCGGGGGCGGCGGCTCAGGGAAGAGGCAGCGGTAGCAGCCCGTGCCCATGGCGGCATCGAACAGCGCCAGCCGGCCCTCGAAGCGAAGGATGCTGCCGTGCACGAGGGGCTTGGCCTGGAAGTAGGCGGCGTCGTTGGCGAGGTAGCGCGTCGGGAAGTTGTCGGTGCCGTCGACGATGATGTCGTAGGGCTTGAATAGGCGCATCGCAGTCTCGGAGTTGAGGTGCTCGTTGATAGGCACCACCTCGACGTCGGGGTTGAGGTTGCGAAGGGTTTCGGCCGCCGACTCGACCTTCAGGCGGCCGATGTCGTCCGTCCCGTGGAGCAGCTGGCGCTGGAGGTTGGAGGCGTCAACGCGGTCGAAGTCGACCACCCCGATCTTGCCCACCCCGGCCGCCGCCAGGTACATGCCCGCAGGCGAGCCGAGGCCCCCGGCGCCCAGAAGCAGGACGCTTGAGGACAGCAGCTTGCGTTGGCCGGCGCCACCGACCTCGGGCAGGATGAGGTGGCGGGCGTAGCGGGCGACTTGATCGGGCGTGAAACCCTTTGCGGGGGACATCTGCAAGTCACTATACCCAGGGTCGCTTGCCTCTTATTCCTATAGTGAGAGGGCGCGTGGAAACTGAATACCTAGACGAAGAACAGGTGATCGCCCTGTACAACAAGGTCCGCACGGGCAAGCGAACCTGGCCGACCGGGATCTGGACCTCACCCGCCGCCCTCCAGTACGCCGTGACCATCTTCGACTACTGGATCCACAACGTCATGGGCTGGAAGGGGTGGCCGGACGCCAGGGGCAAGGTCACGCCCGCCCTCCTGGAAGAGCACCGCCTGGCTGACCTGGTCGAGGGCGTCTTCGTGCCGGAGTTCGGGGACGACTGGCTCGACTTCGAGATCGTCCTCAACGAGAGCATGCGCCTGTCCGAGGACGAGGCCTGGGCGCCGGATGTCGCCGACCGCCAGGAGCGCGTCGAGTCGGCTTTCGAGCACGCCTTCGAGCAGCTCATCGGTTCGACCAAGCAGCAGCCGAAGCTCCTGCCCACCTACCACCGCTTCCGCAACCACCTGCTGCGTATGTGGAGCGCATTCCAGGAGGCCCAGGCCGAGCACGACAAGGCGGAAAGGGAGTCGGCCGAACGATTCTGGGCGCCCCTTCGCCTGGTGCGCAGCACGCGCGGGCGGGAGGCGGAGGCGTGGTCGATCGTAAATGTCGACGATGAGCGCCGGGGCGAGGTCACGGTGATCTGGGGAGAGCCGCACCCGTACTGCCTGGTCGTGCTCGACGACGCCATCGAGGTGGGCGGCTGGGAGCAGGTGATCTACCGGCTCGAGCAGGAGATCCTGGTGGAGGAGCCGGGGGTGGTCAGCTACGCCGTGTGGCACAAGGGTTTCGTCGGCGAGTACTACCGCTGCGCGGATTGCGGAGAGCTTCACAGCCAGTTCGACGAGGACGCCGGCAAGGAGCTTCGCCTGGACGACCTCGAGCCGCCCGACGAGCCCTAGGCTTTCACCTCCCAGCCTGTGGGGAGGTCGACGTCGCCGAAGGCGGCGCCGGGTGGGGGACTCGAGCTACCCGCCGCCTTCCACGGTCATCGAGTAGTTTTTGCCCTCCCAGCCGGTGACGTAGTGCGCCGTCCAGGCGAGCTCCGACCCGGGCGCGAGCTTGTTGGACGGGACCTCGGCGACCCACACGCCTAGGGTCGTGTCCACCGCCTCCGCCTCGCTGAACGTCTTCCAATCGTCGAAGGTGTAATGCACAGCGCCCGGCCGCGGCAGCTGTACGCGCAGCCGGCGGCCCGCCGCGATGCGCGTGATCTGGTGCTTGTGCGACCAGACAAAAGGAGGCGCCTGCTGCGGGCCTTCTGTGTAACGCCGCCTGGCGGGCATGACGATGTCCGGAAATCCGCCCAGGGCGATCGTGACCAGCAGCTCCAGGTACTCCGCATGCGCCCAACCGAGCGGCGACACCGAGCCCGTCGCCTTGCCGAAGTAGAGCCCCCGGCTCGGAACGTCCTCTCCGTCCCAGACCTGCTCCGGGAGCATCGAGCCGAGACCGGCAAAGCCCTCCAGCGTCCGCACCATCTCGGCGGCCGGCAGGCCCATGGAGAAGAAATGCCTGGCGCGCTCGCCGGTGAGCACCGGCCATGGGCGTCCTTTGCCGCTGCCGTCCCAGGCCGAGCCATCGTCGTGCTCGCCGTAGAGATCGCCCACGTATCGGCGCCAGGACGGCCCGGCCGGCAGGCTGACCTTGAGCACCGCGTCGACGCTCTGCAGGCTCCGCAGGATCCGCTCGTCCTTCGGCCTGCGCAGGCCGTACCTGACCAGCTCGAGAAACTCGGGCGCGATCGCGCCGGTCGTGGGGCGGTGGTCTGGATCGCCCGCGAGGCGAACGTACTGACCGCCCGGGGTCGAGCACCAGGTTTCGACACGATCGTTCCAGTAGTCCGCGACCGTGCGCAGGTGACTCGCGGCCACATGCTCGCCCGCTTCGTGCGCAAACTCACCGGCCACGATGAGGGCGGCGATGCAGGCAGCGAGAGTCGACGGCGAAAGCCCGCCGAGGTCCTCCCAGCGGTCGAGCTGCGTGAGCGGGCCCTCGCGAATGATGAACTGCGCCGCGGGGCGGACCATGACCGGGTACGGGTCATGGTCGAGACAGCCCGCGACACCGAGCCGCCACGCCAGGAGGATCGGAAGGGCGACCTGGTCGAGCTCGGTCGACGTCCAGTGCGGGGTCCCATCCATGAACCAGTTCTGGAACCAGGCGCCGTCGGCACGCTGGCGCGACTGCAGATGGCGGAATGCGCGAAGGGCCGCGGCGGTGTCGCCGGCGTCTAGCAAAGCCGTCGCGATGCGGCACAGATCGCGCGGCCAGACGAGGTGATAGATCTGGTTGCCGTTGTGGTTCGACTCGCCCCATGGGGCCGCCGGCGAGGCCACGAACGCACCGGCGTGCGATTTGTCCTCCAGGCAGCGAAGCACCGCGAGTGAGGCCTGCGCGAGCATTCCTTCGTCGCCGCTCACCTTGCTGAGAGCGGGCGGCAGGTCGGGCAGCGCGCGCCACGCGCGCTCGAATGCGTGGCGCACGTTGCCCGAGCCTTTCTGCAGCGCGGTGCGCGCCACCTCCTCCGCGTCCGCGCGCGTGTGCGCGAAGCCGATGGCGATCTGGAACGACCCGGCGCGGATGCCGATCTCCGCGCCGACAGCCACGTTGCCCGGTCCCGCGCGCTCATACGTATGCGTGAGGGAGCCGTCCCCGTCATGGAGGTCGATCTCGAGGTCCGAGCTCCGGTAGTAGCCAACGGTGGCTTTGGCGAATGGACCGACGATGCAGATCCATATGTCCTGCTGTCGCAACAGAAGCGCGGGCGGATGCGTATCGAGGACCTGGCCGAAGTTGCCCTCGGTTCCCGGCTGCCAGTGTGCCGATGCCTGCATGTAGAGGCGGACGTCGGGCAGCTCGGGCGTGAAGGTGGCCGCGATGAGCAGGGCGTTCTCGTCGGGGTCGGAGAAGAACTCCTTGGTCAGGCGATATTCGTGGTGGGTGCTGTCGACCGTGAACGCGGGGATGCCGGGCGCGAGCCACGTAACCCGATGGTGGCCATCACCCGCATCGTCGACCGGGGGCGCGCCTCCGGCGGAGGCGAAGAAGCGCAGCTCGTGCAGCACAACCCGATCGAGGGTCGGGAAGAAGACCTCGCTGAGGGTCCCGTCCGCGAGGGTGTACCACAGCTTGCTCCTAGGTCCGGGCGCCGCTCCGAACGCCATCTTCCGACCTGGACCCCACATCGGGGGCGCGCCTGGACCTCCTGGTGCCTCCATCGGCTGCTAAGTATGAAAGGGCTCGTGGCGGATAGAATCGAGCGACGGCCCGGACCATCCGGGGAGGTGGCTGAGTGGTCGAAAGCACCCGCCTGCTAAGCGGGTAGGGGGTGTAAAGCTCCCTCGAGGGTTCGAATCCCTCCCTTCCCGCCACTCTTCTGTCTCAAGACATCGTGGACTCTGTCTCACGACATCGTAGCCGTGTGCTGTCGTGGCACTGGTTGGTAATCGCGAGTTGGGTCAAGGGTCAGCTCTCGCAGTATTGCGCCGTCATCGGCGACGACACGAAGATGCG
>DASPYG010000134.1:0-2900 GCA_035636885.1 Candidatus Nitrosopolaris sp. | reverse complement strand
CGTCCAGCCTCTCTCGCGACCGTCGTTTAACGGTGCGTTACCGTCGCCGCCGAGGGCGGACTTGGGGGGACCAGCTTATTCGCGACCGGCTCGAGCATTCAGAGAAGACTGCGCACATGTCTGTGACGATGGTGCAGGGACGTGGACGGCCTCGATCGTCCAGCTGTAGTCAGCGACCCGCCCAACCATTTCGAACCAGTCCGGATGATCCGCCGCGTAGGCGAGGTAGTCGGCGCGATCGTCGGACACCACCCAGATGGAAGTATCGGTGGTGGACAGCCAGCATTGGAGGAGCGTGCCCGCCGTCGCTGGATGATCGGCGTAGTGGTAGCCAGCGGGCAGGTAATAGAACGGGTCGTACAACTGGCTGATGAAGTGCTTGCCCTCGATACCGCCATAGTGCACGAGCGCGTAGGTGACGGCGGGATGGTCGGGCGGAGGCAGGTTGAGCGCGCCGCCGCGATAGTCAGGCTGACCGAAGATGCCGGCGATGTAGCGTCCCGTGGCCACATCGGTGTTCCAGGCCGAGGCTGAGCTCGTGTAGGCCGCCTCGATGGGGATCCAGGTCAGCTGCACGCCGACCAGCAGGGCCCCGGCCGTCAGCCAGGTGAGCTGCCGAATTTGCCTTCCCACGTAGCGAGGCACGATCACGAACAAGCCAATCGCAACGAGCAAAGCGGCGAAGTCGTACGGGAAGGCGAGGATCCACATCATCCACCGCCAGGGGTACCACTCGGTGATGAATGCCGTCAGGCCGAACAGACCGAATACGAGCGCACATGATCCGAATCCATAGAGCAACAGCAAGTACGATCGCGGCCGGCGCCAGAGCGTCGTCAGCAGGCCAAGTGTCGCCATTGCCCAGAGGGCGACAAACCACGGCCTGGCGGATTGCTGGCTCGCGATCAGCGGCTTCATCCACAGGCCGCCGGCATTGGCCAGGTAATTCCAGTACAGCGGATAAATGGGGTTGCCGGTCCGGGCGTTGAGGAATGCCATTTGGGCGGCCATGACGCTTACAAACCCGAGAAGCAACGGGAACCATCGGCGGAGGGTCGCAGGCCGTAGAAACGACGCCAGGACAAGTCCGGGCGAAGACAGCCAGGCCTCGGGTCGGGCCGCCGTGGCAAGCCCCCACGCGATCCCGGCCCCGAGGGAGCGTTTCGGCAGCAGCCAGATGCCGAGGAGCGACAGGCTGACTCCCATCGGTTCGAGCATCCCGGACGCATCGTTAAAGACGCTCGTGGGCGCGATCGCGGCAAAAGCCGTCGCGGCAACCGCAACCTGGAGGTTCCAGTAGCGCTGGCAGAGATGGAAAATCAGGACCACGCCGAGCGATCCGAAGGCAAGACTCTGGATCCTTGCGAGCACGATGTCAGTCGAGCCGGTGACAAAAAAGAGGATGACCAGGACGATCGGGTGCAGGCTTCCCCAGAAGTACTCCACGCCCTTGAGGTCCCAGAGGCGCAGGCCGTGGCTCAATCCGATCTCCTTGGTGAGGTAGGCGATCTGCCAGTGCTGGTAGACATCCGTGTACAGCCCGTCGCCGACGTTTTCGGGATTCGAGACGGCAAAGAGGTAGATGAGACGTGGCGCCAGGGCTATTAGCAGCAACCCGAGGGTCCACCAGCTCCAGAATGCGAGGGGAGCGGGAGCCGGCGAGGAGCCGCCACCCTGCCGACGGTCTTCCTCGTCGTGGTCCGCGAGGACCCGGGCCAGGCTCAGGCGCCAACCTCCAACGAGTGCAAGCTTTGCGTCCTCGTGGGCCGGGTCTTCACTAGTTCGTTGACAACGCGAGCAGAGGCAAACTTGCGAGTTTTCGCACGGCGGGCGCCCGGTCTTAAGACGCCAGCGACCGGGTGACAAACCGGAGCGGCGAAGAGATGCGGTGCGCGTGCCCGCAAGATCCGGGCGCGAAGGCCTTTTGCATGAGTGGTGACGTCCACGATCGGGCGGGGAGCGGGATTTCGGGGCGCCCTGCTGGGCATCGTCGTCGGAGGACTCAGCTGGATCGTTATCTCCGGCCTGGTAGTCAGAGACATCCTCCTCTGGGCTCCCGCGGTCCTGATCGGTGCCGGCCTGATATGGGCCGCAATGTGGGCGTACGCCCAGCGTCCAGAGCGGGCGATTACGATCCTCGGCCTGACGTTGCTTTGCGTCGTCGTGATCGGTGCCTTGTACTTGCAGCCAGTCTGGGATCGCATTCCCAACCAGTTGTGTGTGACCACCGGCAAGTCGGCGTTCCTTCCCAATGAACTGAGGGTCGTTTTGGGCCTGATAGCCGCCACAGGCGTATGGCTGGTGGCGCGCGACCTGCTGTTGAAGCGCTAACGCGAGTAAGGGTTATTCCTCTTGAAGGTTGTTGAGGCAGGAGGATGAGGATGCGGCACGTTTTGCTTGGCAAACTGAGGACCGTTACGCGGACATGTCCAGGGTCAACCGGTAGGCATCCATGAGGGGTAGCTGACGATGGAGCCGATTGTGCTCTTCGGGATTCAGTTCACGTTGAGCTTGGCTGCCTATTTGCTGATCGCATTCTGGTATGTCGTGCCCCGGTTGTCCCTTCTGCCACGGGAGCTGGCGCTGGTACCACTGCTGTGGGTGCACGCCTTTCGCGTTGTTGGAGGGACCATCCTGGCTCCGGGTGCGGTCGGTTCCGGCGTCCCCATGGAATTCCGGACGATGATCGGGTACGGCGACCTGATCACTGCGCTCCTCGCCCTGGTGGCGCTAACGGCGCTTCGCGTCCGCTTCCGGGGTGCTATCGCTTTGGTCTGGTTGTGCGTCATCGTTGGCATGGTCGACACGGTGAACGCGATCGTCCAATCGATGCGTTTCAACGTCTTCACCTACCCGCTTGGCATCAATTGGGTGATCGTGACCAGCTACGTACCGGCGTT
>DASPYG010000133.1:0-9892 GCA_035636885.1 Candidatus Nitrosopolaris sp. | reverse complement strand
CACCACGGTGGCGACGCCGGCGACCGAGCACATCATGTTGGAGATCGCCCGCGGCGCCTCGGGTCAACAGCTGGCGCGGATCTGCAAGTCGATGCGCCGCATCGCAGATGCCAACGCGCCCAAGCAGGCCGACGAGCACCTCCGCCTGCGCGGGCTGTGGACGCGCTGGGACGACGACGGCATGCTCGAGCTCAAGGCCAGGCTGACGCCCGAGGACGCCGCCGTCGTGCAGGCGGCGCTGGAGTCGATCACGGGTTCGAAGCCAGTGCCGGAGGCGACCGACGATGGGGTGAAGGACCCCGCCGACGACCGCTGGGCGGCGCGCCGGTCGGATGGACTGGTGGCGATGTGCGAAAACGTGCTTTCCGGGGGCGCCGACAGCCTGGTCAAGTCGGGCGCCACCACCCAGGTCGTGGTTCATGTCGACGTCGGCGTGCTCACTGGCGAGTCGAGTGACGGCCGCTGCTACGTCGAAGGCGGATCTCCGCTTTCGGCGGACGCCGCGCGCAGGCTCGGCTGCGATGCCGAGGTCATGGCTGTGACCGAGCGCGACGGTTTGCCGATCGACGTCGGCCGCAAGCAGCGCCTGGTCACCGACCGGCTGCGGCTGGCACTCCATGTGCGAGACCGCTTCTGCCTGTTTCCCGGCTGCGGAGTGCCTGCTGCACGCACCGAGGCTCATCACCACGAGCATTGGGCCCAGGGCGGCCAGACCAATCTGGGCAACCTCTTGCTGTTGTGCGGCTTCCATCACCGCCGCCACCATGACGGCGCCTTTGAGATCCGGAAGACACCCGATGGCTTCGTCTTCGAGACGAGCGACGGCCATCCGATCAAACCGCCGCCGCGGGATCCGGTGGTGCTGGAAACGAGTCCGGATATCGGTCCGCTGACGCCGTGGTCGCTTTGGGGCGGTAAACGGATGGACTTCGACTACGCGGTCAGCGTGTACGCGGACGCATGCGAGCTCGCGGAGGCCCGCGCAGCGCCACCTTTCCAGCAGTAAATTCAACAAATGGGAACAGAGCAGTATCACGAACCGCCGGGGGAGCTGACGCAGGAGACGAGGACCTTTGCTCGCATGGCTGCATCGCTGCAGGAGGAGGCGGAGGCGATCGGGTGGTACGAGCAGCGGATGTCGCTCGAGCGAGATGCGCAGGCGCGGGCGATCATGGAGGACGCACAGGAGGAGGAGTTCAAGCACTTCGCGATGGCGCTGGAGTTCCTGTCCCGCAGGAAGCCCAAATGGCAGATCGTCCTCAAGGACGTCCTCTTCAAGACCGGCGATATCGTCGAGCATGGCGAAGAGGCCGAAGAGGACGAGAAAAAAACCTAGGTCGCGACGCCTTTCACGATCCGCCGGACGTGCTCGATCTCGTCCTCGTTGACGGTATGGCCCATCCCGGGATACAGCTTCATGGTTACCGCTGCGCCCATGCGCTCGAAAACCTGCGCCGCCTCGGTGACGCGATCCTTTCTGATGTGCGGATCGACGTCGCTGCAGCCGATGAACAAAGACGTCTGCTCGAAGTTACCCGGGTAATCGCGCGGAGTGCCGTCGGGTCCGATCAAGCCACCGCTCAGACCGACCACGCCGCCATATTTGCGCGCGTTGCGGGCGGCGAATTCCAGGGTGAGGCACGCGCCCTGTGAGAAGCCGAGCAAAACCACACGATCGGCCGGGATCGTCTTCATGACCCGCCCGAGCAGTGTCGACAACACCTCCAGCGCCGAGCTCAAGTAAGGTTCGTTGGCTTCGAGCGGCGCTGTGAAAGGGTTCGGGTACCAGGTTGAGCCGGCTGCCTGTGGCGCGAGGTACGCGACGCCGGGAAACATCACCTCCGCCGCGATGGTCATGATGTCGGCCGCGCTTGCTCCGCGGCCGTGCGTGAGGATCATTGCTGCGCGCGCTCGGTCGAGCGATTCTCCGGACTCGAGGACGGGTTGACCTTGATGCGGACCGGGCATGTTGGCGCTGCCGAAAGTAACCTATTGCCCGACGTGACGCCTGACATCGGCTCGTTCAGCTACGCGAACCCCCGGGCCATTCACTGGGGCCCGGGCTCGCTTGTCCAGCTGGAGCATGAGCTGAAACGGCTGCAGGTCAGGCGAGTTGCGCTCGTCACCAATCGATCGCTCGTAGCGGAGGAGAAGCTGCTGGTCCGTGTGCGGGGGGCCCTCGGCGACGCCGAGGCGCTCACCACCGAAGTCATCGGCGCGCACGCGCCGATGGCAGAGATCGACGTTGCTGTCGAGCACACGACCGAGATCGGCGTGGACGGCATCGTGAGCTTCGGCGGCGGGAGCGCCATCGACTCCGGCAAGGTGATTGCGGTCAGGCTCGCCGACCGTCACGGGCTTGCGTATCGAGGTCTCCCCCACATCGCCATCCCCACCACCCTGTCCGCCGCGGAGCTTGCCGGAGGCGCCGGCTATACAGACGCGGCAGGCGACAAGGCCGGCATGCGCGACGTGCGGCTTCTGCTCGACTCGGTGATCTACGACGCCGAGCTCACGCTGGCGACGCCGATGACGTTGTGGCTTTCGTCTGGGATCAGGGCGCTCGACCATGCGGTCGAGGGCATCCTTGCCGACGGCCTGCATCCGTTTTCGGACACGCTTGCGCTGCGCGCGATCCGGGCGCTGCCCGAGACACTGCCCCGCACCAGGGCGCTGCCGAGCGACCTCCCTGTACGCACCGAGAGCCAGCTCGCCGCGTGGTTTTCGTTCACACTGCCGGCCGCGTCTGCCGGCGGGCTGAGCCACATGATGGGCAAGCAAATCGGCGCACGCCATAACATCCCCCATGGGGTCACGTCTTGCCTGCTGATGCCGCACGTGATGCGTTATCTCGGGTACAACGGGAAGGGAGACTTGCTGGCCGGCATGGAGTTCGGTAACGGCAAAGGCGGCGATGTCGACAGCGCAGTCGCAGCGGTTACAGATTTGATCGCGTCTTTGGGTCTTCCACAGCACATCGCCGAGTACGGGATCGGCGAGCCGGAGCTGCGGCGGGCCGCTGGCGAGCTCGCCGGACGCTACCCGGCCGAGGACTTACTGGAGATCTACCTGGCCGCTCTGTGAAGAAGGGGAAAGGTTAGGTCAGTGGCGACGCCGCTCGGCTCGCTTCATCGCAGCGCCGATGCGGAGCGGCCGGCCTGCGATCGCCAGCACCTCGCGGGCGGCCATCTGTACGGATGGGTCCGATTGGTCGGCGCTCCGGACACGCAGCCACCTGATGCCCGAAAGCCAAACCGTTGTGAACCGAAGCGCGGGCACGAAACCGGCGTCCGCGACCGCCTTGGCAGGGGGAATGTCGATCGTCCCGATCCACAATCGGCGCAGGCCCTCTCGCCGCGCCTGGGCGGTGATGCCGTTCACGATGGCGCGAAAGAATCCCTGGCGACGGTGGTCAGGGTGAGTGGCGCAGTTCCAGATGTAAGCCTCACGCTCGCCTGGGTTGATCTCGAGCTCTAGCTCGCCGATCCACTCGGTGCGTGTGGTCAGCCACCCGAACGCGACTACTTCGTCGTCTTCCCGGGCAACGAAGCAGCGGCATCCCCTGGCGATTCGCGCGTCGAGGATGTCGCGATCGATCTGCATGACGGATGCGGTTTCAGACGCGTCACCAGGCGCCAGCTCATGAACGATTGGGCCCCCCCACTCCGCCTCCCCGCTCGGCGGGCCGGTAAGTGAGAGGGCCCAGACAGTGCTGCGGATCAGAACGAGAAGAAGAGGTGGCGCACTTTCCGGATGACCTCCGGGTCGCCGGTCGCCGAGCCACCCGGGAATCGGCCGAAGAAGGTCAACACATGATCAGCTGCGCTGTCGAAGTGGAACAGCGCATCACACCCCTCGAAGGTGCCCTTCTCAGTTTCGGAAGACCACTTGCCGTCCTTGATAGTCGCCCTCCATTTGCCACCCCAAGGGCCTTCCGTTTCGATTCCGTACTGAGCGTCCACGCCGGCAGCCACCTTCTGGTCGACCGTATACATCCAGAAGATGAAGGAGTAGGGCAGGATCAGCCCGGCGGTCGCCTCGTCGATGGTCGCCAGCTTGTTCCCGAGGCCGTACTCGATGTCGTAAGGGTGAACGCCGTAGTCCATGATCTGGAAAGTGCCGTAGAAGCCGGCGGGGACAGGTCCCGCGAACGGGTGGTAAACCATGAAACCGGTCCACTGGTCGGGGGTTAACGCCTCCAGGATTCCATCGAGCTTCTCCGCGTCCTTCTTGAAGCGCGCGAGCGCCTCTTCGCGCGGCAGCTTGCGGAAGTCGAGGGCGTGGTCGTTGAGGGTCTCGCCCATCACCGGCAGGCCGAGCGCGGTGCCGTCTTTGCCCGCCGTGGCCGCGTCCCAGTTCTTGAAGTAACCCTCCATGACGTCGATCATGTGGCCGACCAGGTCGCGCGTCTCCCACCCCGTACAGCGTGTCATCACGTTCCAGTTCTTGGGATCGGATACCAGGCGCGTGAAGTTGGCGCGGTCGCGGCGCATGACATTCATGACCGTCTCCTTGCCTTCGGCCGACATCGGGTTGACCGGTGCGATCACTGCTGTGCTCATCAGCTGATTCCCCTCCCGAGGTCTGTATTGGCGACCACCCGAATTCCTAGTGTCCTGCGCCGCGCGCCGCGGTGGTCGGTACGACGATCGGCGGCAGGTTGAACTTGAGGTTCTCGCGCCGCCCTTCGTACTGGGGCGGCAGCTGCAAGGACGAGCCCAGCGCGTCGGCCGGCTCGTCGACGGTGAAACCTGGCTGGTCGGTGGCGATCTCGAACAGCACGCCGCCCGGCTCGCGAAAGTAAATCGAACGAAAGTACTTGCGCTCGATCACCGGAGTCACGTTCCGGCCGGCCTTGACCAGCACCTCGCGCCAGTCCAGCTCGTGGGCGTCGTTGCTCGCGCGCCATGCCACGTGATGGACGGTGCCGACCGCCTCCTCCCCCGCCGGCGCCTCCGGCGCATCGAGCAAGTCGAGCATCGAGCTCGGGCCGCCGGCGCCGGTTTCGAAACGCGTCCGGTTGCCCTCCGACGCCACCTTGCGAAAACCCATCGTATCGGTCAGGAAGTGGATGGTGGCCTCGTCCGATTCCTCGGTCAATGTGACCGAATGGAAGCTGCGAATGGCGTGGTGGGGATCGACCGGGCCGTCGGGCCACGGCTTCCAACGCTCGTCGGACGCCTCCCCGGCGAGCTCGACCTGGATGCCGTCGAAGTCCTTGAGAACCACCGTGTCGACCCCGAAGCGGGAGGCGCGCGTGAACTCCACGCCAAGCTCGCGAAGGCGCCCAGACCAGTACTCGAGCGAGCGGGCCGGAACCGCGAACGAGACCACGGTCACCTGCCCACTACCTGCCGGCCGCCACGGCAGGTGCGGCCAGCCGAAGAAGGTCATTGCGCTGCCCGGCGTGCCCAGATAGTCGCCGAAGTAGATGTGGTACGTGTCGGGGACGTCGAAGTTGACGGTTTTCTTGATGAAGCGAAGGCCGAGCACGCCTACGTAGAAGTCGACGTTCTTCTGAACGTCGCCGGTGATGCAGGTGACGTGGTGAATTCCGGGAACGTTGGCGGGCAAAGTCATCGCCTCCTACCAGCCGGCCGGACGAAGGAAACCTATGTTAGTCCGTACCCGGAATACCTGCTCCCGCAACTATTTGTGGCGACTGTGCTCCGAGGCTTCGTCTTCCACCCGGCTCCAGATCTCGGCCGCCAGCGGCTCGCCGGCCTCTTCCTGGATGTGAGCCACGAGGCCGATCGCCCTGGCCATCACGGCGATCCCTCGCCCGACCTGCCAGGGGATTTCGAGCTCGCCCAGAATGGCGCCGATCGCGCCAGTCGCGTTCACAGGCAGCTCGCGGCGGTAGGCGCGGCCGGCCTCTACGGAGATGAGCTGCATGAGCTCGACGTGACGACCCTTGAAGCCATTCTCCTCCGCGATCGCGAACAGGCGCACCGTGCGCGGATCGACCGGCTTGTGGATCGGATGGCCGAGCCCGGCGATGGGCTGCTTTGTCTTCTGGTACGTGGCGACGACACCGCGGGCCAGCTCGAGCAGGTCCGCGTCCGGCCCGCCGGAGGCGAGCGCCTCCTCCAGCGTGCGCGCGGCTTCCTCGATCGAGCCGCCAAATCGGGATCCCATGCCGAGAAGGCCGGCGGCCACTGCCGCCTGGAGAGACTCGGGTGCGCCGAAGTAAGTGAGACGCGCGGCGATGGCGCTCGGCGTCATGCCGTGCTCGACCAGGGTGACCGCGATCGCGTTGAAGACGACGGACTCTTGCGGCGTCGGCAAACGGCCCTTCAGCTCGAGAAAGGCGAAGTCACCCAGCGAGGTGCGGCCGATGAGCTCGACCAGGTCGTGGCCGCGCACCACGATGCGGTCCTGGGTGCTCCAGCCGAGGTCCGACTTCAGCCGCTTGCGACTCACGGCCGCTCGACCGTCAGCTTTGTCTTGTAGCCGCTCTCGCCGAAGGTCTGTTCGGGAACCAGGTCGACCTTGGCGCGGAAGATCAGGGTCCTGTGGATGGCATCCTCGATCTCCGCCTGCAGCCTGCCATCGCCATCGCGCCCGTCCGGCACCTCGACCTCGATCGGCACGGGGGGCGTGACGCTCACGTCCGCGGTCTTCCGTATCACGCGGGCGCGGCCCGTTACCCGCGGCCGGAAGTTCCCGACGACGGCGAGGATGGCGGAGGGGTACACGTTGACGCCGCGAACGATGAACATGTCGTCGCGCCGTCCGATGACCCGCATGCGGAACGTCGCCCGACCGCATTCACAAGGCGCGCCCTCGATCCTGACGATGTCCCCGCCGAGAAAGCGCACCACCGGCATCGCTTCGCGCGTGAGGTGCGTGTAGGCGAGCTCGCCAACAGCGCCCGCTTCGATGGTTATTGGATCCCGAGAGTCGGGGTCGACGAGCTCGACCCAGACGTGGCCACCCCCGCAGAAATGCATCCCATGCTGCTCCGGGCACTCCCCGAACAAGGACGGCGCGATGTCGCCGATGCCCATCACCTCGGTGACGGTGACGCCGAGCACCCGCTGAATGTGATCGCGTATGGCGGGGATGCCGCCGCCTGGCTCGCCGCCGGTGACGATGTGGGTCATCTCTCCCATCTGTCCTGGCTCTGACGCTTCCACCTTGTTCGCGAGGTACTGGGCAAACGAGGGCGTCGAGAGAAGGGTGTCGGCGAGGCCCGCATTGAGGCCGAAGACGACGCGGTCGGTGTCGCCGGGCGCGACTGGGACCGACCTGCAGCCGATGCGCGAGAGGACGAAGTGCGTGTGGCCGGCCACGAACGGCCCGGCGCCAAACGTCGTGAGCACGCTGCTGTGGTCGTGGATGCCGGTGGCGAAATACGTGCGGGTGCCGATCACCGTCCAGGTCTCGATGTCGGTTCGGCTGAGGGCGAGCACGCTGGGGGCGCCGGTGGTGCCGCTCGTCTGGTACACGCGCTTGACCTGCGCCGGCGGCACGCAGAGGTTGCTCCCGAATGGGGGCGCCTCGTCGATCGCCGTCTTGAGCTCGGCCTTGCTGCTGAATGGAAGCCGCGTGATGTCCTTCAGCGACAGCCTGGTGCTCGTGACGCCGGCCTCGCGGAACCTGCGTGAGTAGAAGCCCGAGCGTTCCATGAGGTAAGGGAACTGCCTCTCCCAGGCAGCGGCCGCGCGGGCGAAGGCGGGCTCAGCGGCCTCGGTTTCGACCTCGCGGTCCCAGATAGGGTCGCGGTCGCATTGGTCGCCCGCGAGTCGTCCTGGTGCGTGCGAGGTCATGCGTCGGTTGGAGTCTAAGGTTCCTCGCAAATCAAGCCAGGGCAGGCCCATCCGGCATCTGGGACGGGTCCAGCCAGGTACGCAGGTGCGCCTCGGCGAGGTGGGCGGCGCCCGCAACCGGGCCCCTCGGGTCTTTGACGCTCTCCCTGGTGAGCTCGCGAACGCGCTTTTCCACCGCGGCCACCGCTTCGTCCGCCCGGAGCAGGCCCGAGGTCACGTAGCCGATGGTGGCGCCCGAATTGCACACAAAGTCGGCCAGGGCGGGGATGCCGCGCTCCCGAAGCACCTCGAGCGCCGCGGCCGTGTACGGCACGTTCGCCCCAGGCGCCACCACTCGTGCCTTGAGCGCTCGAGCTCGTGACTCGTCGATGACGCCGATGCGAGCGCCCGGAACGAGGACGTCCGCCTCGACTGTGAATAGATCGGCGACGGGCAACACGGGCTCCCCCACGTGCTCGATCAATCGATCCCCGAATCGCGAGCGCAGGTCGAGCAGCTCATTGACGTCAAAGCCCGACGCCCGCTGCACAGATCCGTGGATGGTCGAGAAAGCTATGAGGCGCGCTCCACGCCTGGCCATCTCCACGGCAGTCGCGCCACCGACTTTGCCGAACCCCTCAATGGCGGCCGTCCGACCCTCGAGATTGCCAAGAACCGTCTCGGCTGCAGTCGCCACCCCGAGGCCGGTGAGAAAAGCGTCGAGGGGCATGCCCATGTATTCGGTGTGCATGAGGTCGGCCTGGTCGGTTCCGGGCAGAGACTTCAGGTCTTCGGGCTGGGTGCCGAGGTCGGTGGCGGTCAGGAACTTGGTCGAGAGCACCATCGGGCGGATCTCGTCGACATACCGGCGGACGGCGTCGGCGCGCGTGGCAGGCG
Source organism: Candidatus Nitrosopolaris sp. (assembly GCA_035636885.1). GTDB lineage: Bacteria > Chloroflexota > Dormibacteria > Dormibacterales > Dormibacteraceae > UBA10449. The sequence continues at coordinate 1,244 of DASPYG010000133.1, read as the reverse complement.
TGGCGCGGATCGCGCCTTTGGCGCCGCCGAAGTTGGTCTCGAGGACGGCGAACTTGTAGCTCATGGCGCGCGCGAGGAGCTGGGTTTCCCGCTCGGTGACGTCTGGCGCGAGACGTGTTCCGCCCGCGCTCGTCGGGCACTCGAAATCGAAAGCGATATATGCGTCGACCGTCTTCAGGTGGAGGGTCTTCACGGAGTCCCTTAAGGTTGGCACGATGCAGAACGCGCTGTTGACGACGGTAGTCGGCAGCTACCCCCAGCCGGACTGGCTCGTCGACCGGGCGATGCTCGGCAGCCGGCTGCCGCCGCGCACCCGGGCGTTGGAGATCTGGAAGGTCGCTCCGGATTTTCTTGAGCAGGCCCAGGACGACGCGACCCTGCTCGCCATCCGCGATATGGAGCGCGCGGGCATCGACATCATCACCGACGGCGAGATCCGCCGCGAGAGCTACTCGAACCGGTTCGCGACCGCGCTCGAAGGTATGGATCTCGACAATCCCGGCACTGCGCTGGACCGAACCGGCCATCCCAACCCCGTGCCGCGCGTGGTTGGGCCGATCCGGCGCACGCGGCCGGTCGAGGTGCGCGACGTGGAGTTCCTGCGCGCAGCGACGACCCGCACGATCAAGGCGACGCTGCCGGGCCCGTTCACGATGTCGCAGCAGGCGCAGGACGACTACTACGGCGACGAAGAGGCGCTCGCCATGGCCCTGGCATCGGCTGTCAACGAGGAGGTGCGGGACCTGTTCGCCGCGGGCGCCGATGTGGTCCAGCTCGATGAGCCGTACCTCCAGGCGCGTGCCGAGAAGGCGAGGCGGTTTGCGTTGCCGGCGATCAACCGCGCGTTGGCGGGGATCACAGGCACCGCCGCGCTGCACACATGCTTCGGGTACGCGCACATCGTCCATTCGCGGCCCACCGGCTATCCGTTTCTCGAAGAGCTCGCGGACGTGGCCGCCGCGCAGATCTCGATGGAGTCTGCGCAACAGAACGTCGACCTGTCGGTCCTGAAGAGCCTGTCTGGGAAGACAGTGATCGTCGGCGTGATCGACCTTGGCGACGACGCTCCGGTGGAGTCCGCGGAGGTGGTCGCGGGGCGAATCCGCGAGGCACTGCGGTTCGTGCCGCCGGAGCGGCTCATCCTGGCGCCCGACTGCGGGATGAAGTACCTGCCTCGCACGAAGGCGTTCGGGAAGCTGGCGGCGCTGGCGGCAGGGGCGGCTTTGGTGCGCGGCGAGCTCTAG
>DASPYG010000132.1:0-7173 GCA_035636885.1 Candidatus Nitrosopolaris sp. | reverse complement strand
GACGGACCCCGAAAAGCCCATCGGGTTACCGATCGCGACCACGAGCTGGCCGACCCGAAGGCTGTCGGCGTTGCCGACCTGGATCGGCTCGAGGGCGGAGGCCCGAGCCCGCGCCACCGCGAGGTCCGAGAGCGGGTCGGCGCCCACGACGTCGAGCTCGTATTCCGAGCCATCGATGAAAGAGGCGGTGGCCGCTCCGGCCTGCGCGACAACGTGCGCGGAGGTGACCAGGAAACCGTCGGGCGTGATGACCACGCCGGAGCCGGCGCCGCCTTCAAACGAACGGCTGCTGCGGCGCACCCGTAGGCTTGCCACGGAAGGCAATACCTTCTGCGCCACCGACGTCACGATCGTCGAGTAGGCGTCGAGCGCCTCCTGTTCCGTCGCCACCGCGGTGCTCTCGTCTGCCATCGTGCTTACAACATTACTACGTTGCACGAACGGTTATTTCAAGCTGCCGCCTCCCCACTTGCGGGGAGGTCGCCTCGCTCGCGAAGCGAGCCAGGCGAGTGGCGGGATCCCCTCCCCACTTGTGGGGAGGTCGCCTCGCTCGCGAAGCGAGCCAGGCGGGTGGGGGGAATCACTTACCTGCAGCCGCTTTCAGCAAAGCCTTGAACTCGACCTTGAAGTTGTCGACGATGCGCTCAGGGTCCGGCACCAGGCCGGCGTCCGTGGCGACGCCGAGCATCACGCCTCCGTCGTAGCTGAGGATGCTTATGCCCAATCCGAGGTGGCCGGACTGCGGGACCCAGAACATCACCTTCTCGATCTTCCGGCCGGCCATGTACAGCGGCTGGCGCGGGCCGGGGACGTTGGTGAGGACGGCAGTGGCCTTGCTCCCGAAGAAGCGCAGGCCCAGCTGTTCGACCTCGACCGGCGCGATGCCCATCAGGCTGAGCACTCCGAAGGCGACGAGCGCCTCGGGTGAGCTCTTGAGCTCGTCCATCTCTTTCTTGATGGCACGCAGCCGCTTGCCCGGGTCTGCGATGCCGATGGGGAGCGTGAGGAAAACCAGGCCGAATGCATTGCCCATGTGATGCGCGTCGCTCAGCGGCCGCAGGTTGACCGGGACCGACGCCCGGATCGCGATGCCGGCAGTGGGCTCGCCGCGCTTCTCCAGGTACCGGCGCAGCGCGCCGGTGGCCGTGGCGACGAGGACATCGTTGACCGTCGCGCCGAATGCCTTGCCGATGGCCTTGAAATCGTCGAGCGGGACCGGTTCCGACCACGCCGCGCGCTTGCGGCGGCCGAGAGCACCCTTGAAGACGGTTGGCGGGTCAGGAGGCAGCATCACCATGCGGCCGAGCCGGTAGGCGCCGTGCGCCCCGATTCGCGCCATGTCCAGGGCCCGGTCCGGGTTGGCGATCAGTGCCTGGCCGCCGGCCACGCCTCGACCCACCGCGGCCGGCAGCCAGTCGAGCGGCACCCTGAACCGGGGCGCCGGCCGCCGGCGCGGTGCGGACGGAGCCTTGGCGTTGGGCGACGCATCGGTGAGCGAGAGCAGCACCCGCACGAGCGCGATGCCGTCGGCGATGGAGTGGTGCACGCGCGCGAGGACCACCGACCCGCCGTGGTAGCCATCGATCAAATGCATGTGCCACAGCGGCTTGGTGAAGTCGAGCGGGACGCTCATCAGGTCGCTGACCATGTCGCGGAGGGCGGCGTCATTGCCTGGCGCGGGCAGGGCGACGTGGCTCACGTGGTTGGCGATCTCGAAGTGCTCGTCGTCCTCCCAGTGCGGCAGGTTGCCGCGCGAGCGCGGCCGCACCACACGCTGGTGGAAGCGGCCGAAGGTTTTGAGGCGTCGGTCGAGGCCGAGCTTGAAGCGCTTCAGGTCGACGGGACCGTCGAGCGCCATGACCCCGGTGACCATCATGAGGTTGGTGGGGTCTTCCATCCCGAGCCAGGCCGCGTCGATGGTCGCCATGGGTACGCGCTTGGCCATCTCGCCGTGATCCTACGTCTAGGCCGGGTAGACCGAGACCTCCGTCGCCTTCACGACCAGCCACACGCTCGCTCCACGGGAAAGGCCGAGCTCCTGCGTGGCGCCGCGGGTGACCTCCGCAACCAGAGGCACCGGGCCGTTGACACGAACCCGGACGCGGTCTCCCTGCAGGTCGACGCTGTCGACCTCCCCGCGCCACACGTTGCGTGGCGTCCCGTCCGGCCTCGCTCGATACAGCGCGACCGCGCGCGGGTGGATGACCGCGAAGACGTCGCCGGTCCCAGCGTCCAGGGCCGCAAGCGATGCATCTCCCGCCAGCGCGACATGATCGCCATGACCGCGGCCGCGCAGGAGGTTGACGCCGGCAAGGTCCGCGACGAAACGCGACCGCGGCCGGGCCGTCACCTCGTCGGGCGTGCCCATCTGCACGACCGATCCGCGCTCGAGCACCACGAGCCTGTCCGCCAGGGCCATCGCCTCGAGCGGGTCGTGGGTCACGAGCACGCGCACGCCCTGGAACGACGAGAGGTGCCGCGTCAGCTCGCGGCGGACCTCGGCGCGAACAGAGACATCGAGCGCGGCCAGCGGCTCGTCGAGGAGGAGGAGCTTGGGCTCGGTGGCCAGCGCGCGCAGGAGCGCGACTCGCTGCGCCTGGCCGCCGGACAGCGCGCGCGGCATCGATTCGGCGCGGTCACCAAGACCGGCGTCATCGAGCCACTTGCGTGCCACCGCCATTGCGTGCGGCCGGTGCTGGGCTCGCAGCCCGAAGGCGATGTTCTCGACCACGGTCAGGTGTGGGAAGAGCACATGGTCCTGGAACACCAGGCCCGCACGCCTGCGCTCGGCCGGGACGTGCATGCGCCGGCTCGTGTCCTCGAGCACGGTGCCGTCGAGGACGACGCGACCCTCCATCTCGTCCAGGCCTGCAAGTGCACGCAGCAGCGTCGTCTTGCCCGCGCCGTTCGGTCCCAGCACCGCGACGGTCTCGCCGGCGGCGGCGTTCAGCGACACGTCCAGAGTGAAGGCGTCGCGCTTTACGCGCACCACCGCTTCGAGCGTCACAGCGCCCCCAGCCAGCGGTCGCGCATGCCGACCAGGATCGCCACCGAGACAACCAGGAGGATGAGGCTGAGCGTGAGAGCCGCATCGGGGTTGGTCTCCAGCGCGAGATACACGGCGATCGGCACCGTCTGCGTCCGCCCGGGAAAATTGCCGGCGAACGTGATCGTGGCGCCGAACTCGCCGAGGGCGCGGGCCCAGCACAGCACGGCGCCGGAGAAGATGGCCGGGCGCAGGAGCGGAAGCGTGACGCGCGTGAAGACGCGCCAGTAGCCGGCTCCAAGCGAGCGAGCCGCTTCCTCGTAGCGGTGGTCGAGCGAGCGCAGGCCGGCCTCGACCGCAATGACGAGAAAGGGCATAGCGACAAATGTCTCGGCCATCACGGCCGCGGCGGTGGTGAACGGGATCTGGAGCCCGAACCATTGATAGAGGAGCGAGCCCACCAGGCCGCGACGCCCGAACGCGAGGAAGAGCGCAACGCCGCCCACCACCGGAGGCAGAACCATGGGCAACGTCGTGAGCGCGCGCAGGACCTTGCGGGTGGCCCCGCGCGTGCGCGCGAGGATCATCGCCAGCGGTATCCCCAGGACGAGGGCGATGGCGGTCGCGGTCAGCGAGCAGAAGAGCGAGAGGCCGAGGGCGGTGGTGGTGGTCGGGTCGGTGAGCTCGCCGAGCGCCTGGTTCCAGGGCGCGCGAACGATGAGCCCGGCGAGGGGGAGGACGAACAGGAGAAGTCCCAACGCGGCCAGGATTCCGATGGCCGCGGGGATTCGGGCCCGCCTCAAACTCCCTGGAATCCGGCGGCCTTGAGGATCGCCTGGCCGTCTGCCGAGAGGACGAAGTTCACGAACGCGGTCGCGCCCGCCTGGTTCTTGGCCGCCTTCAGGACCGCGATCGGGTAGTCGGCGATCACGTTCTGCGCGTCGGGAATGGCAACCCCATCGACCTTGCCGCTGGTGACCACGTCGCTGTGGTAGACGATGCCCGCGTCAGCCTCGCCCAGCGCGACCTTGCTCAAAACCCCCGTCACCTGCTGCTCGAGGCTGGCGGGATGCACCGTGACCCTGGCTTTCGCCAACGCCTGCTGTGCGTACTTGCCGGCGGGGACCGACGGATCAGCAAGCACAACGACCAGACCCGAACGCCCGAGGTCGGCCAGAGAGTGGATGCCCTTGGGATTGCCTTTGGCGACCGCGATCTCGAGCCGGTTGTGGGCGAACAACATTGATTGCCCTTGGACCAGGCCGGCCGACTGCAACTTGGTCATGTGCGTCACATCGGCCGACGCGAAGACGTCGGAGGGTGCGCCCTGTGTGAGCTGTGTCGTCAAGGTCTGGGTGCCCGCGTAGCTGAAGGTGACGACGATGCTCTGGGCTCCTATCAGCTTCTGGCCGATCTTGTCGAAGGCGGGCTGCAGCGAGGCTGCCGCGAAAACGGTCAGGGTCGTCTGCGCGGGACCGGCGGATGGACTCGATGCCTGGCCGCATGCGGCCACGAGGCCAACTGCGACAAGGGCAAGCGCCCGTCTAATCACGCCGGAGCTCCACGCCCACGTTGGTGGCCTTGATCACCGCCACGGCGGGCATTCCAGGCTTCAAGCCGAGCTCGTCGACCGCCTCGCGCGTGAGCAGCGAGACCAGCCTGTGCGGTCCGGCCTGGATCTCGACCTGGGCGGCGACCCGGTCCTTGACCACGCGGGTCACGATGCCGGGAAAGTGGTTGCGAGCCGACTGCGCGACCACCACGTCCGGCCGTTTCTTCGCGGCCGGCTTCGCCAATCGAGCCAGCGACGCGCCGTCGACCAGGCGCTGGCCGCCCGAGCTGCGCGCGGCCGTGAGCCTGCCGTCGTCGACCATGCGGCGGATCGTGTCGGGGCTGACCCCGAGCATCTTGGCGGCCTGACTCAATCGATAGCTAGGCATTTCCCCGGAAATCCTAGCAGGTGCCAGCTATTGAGCGAGAAACACGAGCTCCGAGCGTGCGGCGCGGTACAGCCAGTAGGTGATGAGAAAGATTGCGCCGTCGACCACGAAGTTAGCGAGGAACGGATAGGCGAAGCCGCCGAGCAGGAAGAGGGCAAGCGATGTCAGCGAGCTCGAAGCCTTGGCGACCATCAAGAACTGCACCGGTTGCGCCTGGATGCGCGGGCCTCGTTGGGCAACCCACGAAAAGGCCGCGACCAGGATCATGTAGGGCACGGCGAGCGTGAGCCAGAAATCCTGGCCGCCGTTGAGCGCGGTGACCTCGTGCATCCCCAACGACTTCGCCGTCGAGTTGAGGATCCTGACGGTCAAATAGGGGAAGACGAAGAAGTCGACCGCGCCCAGCGCAAAGATCACAGTCCAGATACGGAGAACGAGGCGCAAACGTCTCGTGGGCACCGCGACCCATAATCGCACGGCATGTCTTTGACCGCCGCCCGTCGTGCGACGCTGGCGGCCCTGGCCGATTCGCTGCTTCCGCATGGCGGCTCGCTCGAGCCTGGAGCGGCCGACGTCAACGTGGCGGGCCAGCTCGATTCGTACCTCGATCGCTGCGCGCCCGGAACTCGACGGACGGTGAACTTCATGCTCACTGCCTTCAACCTATCGTCGATCGCGAGCCGACACTTGCGCCCCTTCCGAATGCTGAGCGCGCCGGCGCGTGAGGCTTATCTCGTCGCCTGCGAGACCTCGAAGATCCGCCAGCGCCGTGAAACCCTGATCGCGCTCAAAGCGCTGATCCTGATGTTCTTCTGCTCCGACGATCGCATCAAGCCGCTCATCGGCTACGACGGGCAGCCGTTCAAGAAGGTGGAGCTCGACCCGGGTCTGGTCGAGCTGGCGGTCGAGCAACCGGACAGCGGTTTCTACGAAGCGGTCGACGTGGTCGTCGTCGGCAGCGGGGCCGGTGGCGCGGTCGCAGCCAAGGAGCTGGCCGAAGCTGGCTTGAAGGTCATCATCCTCGAAGAAGGCGAGCATTTCGACCGCCGGGATTTCACCGGCCCACCGCCCGAGCGCTTGCGGCGTTTCTACCGCGGCAACGGCCTCACTTTCACCATCGGCGTGCCCACCATCTCCCTGCCGATCGGGCGCGGTGTCGGTGGCTCGACGCTCATCAACTCGGGCACCTGTTTCAGAACGCCGGACTTCGTGCTCGATTCTTGGGGCATGGACGCTGACGAGCTCGGTCCTTTGTTCGAAGGTGTGGAGGAGACGCTGAACGTCGGCCCGGTGACCGCCGACATCATGGGCGCCAACGGCGATGTGATGGACAAGGGGCGCCGCGAGCTCGGCTACAGCGGCGGCCACATCCGTCGCAACGCGCGAGGCTGTCATGGCTCAGGCGTCTGCGCGTTCGGGTGTCCACTCGACGCCAAGCTCGGCATGCACGTCACGTATCTACCGCTCGCGGCGAAGGCCGGCGCGCGGATCATCACCGGCTGCCGAGTGGACAGCATCATCGTCGACAACGGTCGCGCGGTTGGCGTGCGCGGATCGACGCTCGACCCCGAGACGGGCGCGCTGCACCGCGACGGACGCTTCGAGGTGAGGGCGCCGCACGTGGTCCTCGCCGCGGGCGCGATCTACACGCCTGCGCTGCTCCAGCGGCAGCGCCTGTCTAACTCCAGCCGGCAGGTCGGTCGCAACCTTCGCATCCACCCGGGCTGTGGCGTGCTCGGTGTGTTCGACCATGACATTCATGCGTGGAAGGGCGTGATGCAGAGCTATTACGTGGACGAGAAGCTGAGGGACGGAATCCTTCTCGAGGCGACGTACCCGCCGCCGGGCGTGGGCTACAGCGCCGGTGGGGTAGGCGGCAAAGGCAGCGACCTGAAGGACTTCCTGGCCCGCTACCCGCAGACGGCGGCAGCGGGTCTGATCATCTCGGACACCGGGACCGGCAGGGTGCGCGCCACGCCGGGCGGGGGTCTGCTCATCACGTACGACATGCATACCGACGATGTGCGCAAGACGCTGGAGGGAATCCGGCTCACCTCGGAGATCTACCTGGCCGCGGGCGCGCAAGAGGTACACACGCTGCTGCCGGGGATGCCGGCCGTGCGCAAGCGCGAGGAGCTGGGCTGGATCACAGAGGGCAAATGGGGCGCCGCCGACCTCAAGCTGTCGGCGTATCACCCCATGGGTACGTGCCGAATGGGCAAGGATTCGCGGTCTTCCGTGGTCGAC
>DASPYG010000131.1:0-12666 GCA_035636885.1 Candidatus Nitrosopolaris sp. | reverse complement strand
CTCCTCCGAGGTCTTGTCTTGGTTGGCTTCGTAGAAGCGGGCATTGGTGGCGTCGATGTCGTCGCCGAGGTCGGGCGCCCTGGACCCGGTGCGTCCGGAATCGAGGACACGCGCCGCGTATCTGCGCCACTCGTTCAGATGCGCGAGGTGATCTTTGACCGTCCACAGCCCCGGCTCCGGAGGCGGTGTGTCGTCGCTGAGCGCCAGCAGCTCGTGCTCGCGCTCGCGCGTGGCCGCCACCGCGGCAAGCAACCGCTGCCGTATCCCGCGCGACTCGCCCATCGATGCGACGTTAGCGCTTGGAGGCCACGAACTCCAGCGCTTCCTGGGCGAGAGGCAGCCATCGGTTCTCGGACCCGACGACGAACCACTCCTTCATGACCTTTCCGTTGCGCCGGGGGTCGAACCGTTCCCCTTGGCCATCGGCAACCAGTGCGTCCACACGCTGCCGCGGAAGCTTGACTACGAACCGATCGCCTGATGCGAGCATGGCGAAGATCCGGCCGCCGACTTTCAGCGACGACGCCCCAAACCCTCTGCCTTCCTCCGCATATGTCACGCCGCGCTTGCCGGCAAAGGCCTTGACGACGTCCGCATAGCGCTGCGCCGGCGTCGCGCTCATGCCGGCAGCCTATTCGTTGTTCTTGGTCTCGGCGGCAACCGTGGTTGCGGTTCGCGCGGCAGCCTTGGCCGGCGTGATGTGGTAATGCAGGTGCAGCACCGACAGGCCCCACCAGCGCAGGAAATGGTCGGTGCGGACCGAGCCGTCCATGTCGGGATAGACATGGAAGGTCTCACTGATAGGCCGCACGTACCAGATGCGCAGGCGACCTCGCGATGCCTCTGTGATGCGATAGAAGCCGGGGTCGCCGAACCGGCGGCCTGACGAGATGAGCATGAGCGAGCCGTCGGCCTGGTTTTCCGGCCGAAGCAAAACGGTGGCGTTGCCGCGGACCACAGGGAATACCGTCTTTACACATGGCCTGTGGCCGGGAGGTGACGCGGTCGAGTACAGCCCGGAGTAGATGACCATGCCGGTGCCCTGGTTGCGGCGCAGCCAGCTGGTGAAGACCACGCGTCCGGACGGATCGACGATCTGCTCCACCTCGCTGGTCATACCGCGGGCGGTCTCGAGCGGGTACATCGGGAAGTTGAGCTGCTCCATCCGGCGGCTGACGAAGTTGATCAGCGCCCAGCCGAACGGCCAGAACAGCGGCGACCACTCCGACCAGACGTCGAGGTGGTACCGGCCCGTGTGCTCGTAGAAATCACGGACGGAGGGGTGGAGGAGGCGCGCGTCGAATCCATCCCCGTCGAGTAGGGCGCAGTCCGGGAGAAGGCCGAGGTCGACGCCTGTCTTCACCTCGAGACCGGCCCTGGCGGCCACCGAGCGGTGGAATCCGCTGCCGATGCGCGGCGAGCCGGTTGGTCCCTCCAGCCAGGGGACCAGGCCGGGGTCCATGCGGCGGCCGAACAGGAAGCACAGGAACAGGATCACCGCCTCGGCGACGTTGCCGATCAGGCTGCGCACGGCTTCCACTGTAAACGCGGTGCGGGTCGGTTTCGCCTGGTGGTGGTGCCGCTCACAGAGGCTTACAACTACCATCTCCGTCGAGTCAAGGAAATCGAGTCGGAGGATGCCGATGTCGCAACAATCTGCGGTTCCTGTTCTTGTGACGACGACCGAACGCCCGGCGGGGTATGACGTCAAGCAGGCTCTGGGCCAGGTGTTCGGGGTGGTCGTGCGCAGTCGCGGGCTGGGCGGCAACATCATGGCCGGCCTGCGGTCGCTGGGCGGTGGTGAGATCGTCGAGTACACGAGGCTCGTCGAAGACACCCGTCGTCATGCCGTCGACCGCATGATCGAGAACGCTCGCGCTATGGGTGCGAACGCCGTGGTGATGATGCGCTTCGACTCATCCGAGATTGGTCAGACCATGACGGAGGTCGTCGCCTACGGAACCGCGGCTGTCATCCAAAAGGCTTCGTCATGAGCATTCCGCCGCAGCTCGTCATCCTGGCGCTGGTGATCGTCTTCGCAGTCGTCGGCTACTTCATCTGGGACCGCCGCTACCGCGGAGAAAACCAGGGTGATTTCAAGCCTACGAACGAGATCTTCAAAGACCCGACCACTGGAAAGCTGACTCGAGTTTACGAAGATCCGTCCACCGGAAAGCGGCAGTACAGAGACGAGGGCTGATTCTTGGTGACAAGGCGCATTCGCAGCGTCTTGTGCATTCCCATCACCGCACTCCCGATCCACACCATGGGCGGGACCTCTGACTTGACGTCTGCGATCTCGACAACCGACGGCTCGACCAGGTGGTACTCGACACCGCGATAGCGGAGCACCGCCTCGCCGGCCGCTCGCACGTTGCGCGCCCAGCCGGAGTCCTGCCCGAACGCAAGGCCGAACCAGAAATAGCCTCCGCGCGGGAAGGCAGTAACGGGAGTGGCATAGATCCGGCCAGACTTGTGGCCGCGATGGTGCAGGAGCGAGAACATCGGGAACCATCGGCCGCCGGCCACCCGCAGGATGAGCGGGTTGAACAGGTGCGTGAGCGGTCGGATGATCCGGTCGACGAAACCCGGTACGTCGGTCGCCTTCGGTTTGCTGGATACGTTTGTCATAGTCATCAACCTCCACGTGCCACAACAGATCTCTTCCGGGAGTATATTCCAGCAAGTGATTGATTGAGCGCTAAATCTCCGGCTAAGAGAGGGCGACCCAGGGCCACACCGCAGGCCGAGCCCCGGCGGGAGGCGCTGGTGCTGGCCGCCTACCGGCGCCTGGCGGAGGCGGGGTTCGAAGGCCTACGAACCAGGGACGTGGCCGACGAGGTGGGGGTGAACATCGCGACCCTCCACTACTACTTCCCGTCCAAAGAGGCGCTGATCCGCGGGGTCGTCGGCCATGCCATGGGGCGCTTTCGCACGGTGCTCGTCCCCGGCTCCCGTCCGGGTGAGCAGCTCGCCGCTCAGTTCAAAGGGATCCGCCGCCTTGCCGCCGAAGAACCGGAGCTGTTCATGGTCATGGGCGAGCTGGCGCTGCGGTCAGGCCGCGACCCATCGATCGCCGGCATATTTCAGGAGACCATCCAGGCCTGGCACGAGACACTCGTCACGCTCGTCCGTCACGCGCAGAAGGACGGCTTCGTGGACCGCAAGCTCGATGCCGATGCGGTGGCATCGGTGGTCATAGCGACGCTCAACGGGCTCTTCATGGTCCCGGTCGCCAACACCGCGTCGGACCGGGTCGACAAGGCGCTGGGCCAGCTCGAGGGATTTCTTGGGCTGAAGAGAAACTAAGCGCACCGCGGCGCTGATCCTCCTCAAGGATGACCTCAAAGATCGATCTTGCGGCTGACGACGGGGCGCACCGCGAAAACCTAGCGTGGTGGCCATGGAAAACACGACGATCGTCGAGACCCACGGTCTCACAAAGCGATATGGCAGCAGAGTCCTTGCCGTGAGCTCCGTTGACATGAGCGTGCGACGTGGCGAGGTCTATGGATTCCTCGGTCCCAACGGAGCTGGGAAGACCACGACCTTGCGCATGCTCGTCGGCCTCATCCGGCCGACCTCCGGCACCGCCACCGTCGTCGGCCATGCGCCGGGCAGCCCCGCCGGGCTGAAGAGGATCGGCGCCCTCATCGAGTCGCCGGGCTTCTACCCCTACCTGTCAGGCCGCGAGAACCTCAGGGTGGTGGCGGACCTGGCCGGCGTGAGCCAGAAGCGCGTAGACGAGGTTCTCGACATGGTCGAGCTCACCTCGCGCGCCGGTCGCAAGTTCGGAACGTACTCGACGGGGATGAAGCAGCGCCTCGGCGTCGCGGCTGCACTGCTCAAAGACCCCGAGCTGCTCATCCTCGACGAGCCCACCAACGGCCTCGACCCGCAGGGGATGGCGGAGATGCGCAAGCTCATCAAAGACATCGGACAGGGCGACCGCACCGTGCTCCTTTCGAGCCACCTCCTCGGCGAGGTGGAGCAGATCTGCGACCGCGTCGGCGTCATCAGCAACGGCCGGCTCGTCACGCAGTCGACCGTCCAGGAGCTGCTTGGCGAGGAAGGCGTGCTCGTCCGCGCGCAGCCGGCCGACCAGGCCCAGGAGCTGCTGACGAAGATCTTCGGACCCGAGGTGATAAGCCGTCGGGACGGTGCGATCTACGTGAAGGTCAAGCCCGAGAACAGCATCGAGATCAACCGCAGGCTCACTGACGTGGGTATCGGCGTCAGCGAGCTGCGCCCGTTTGAAAGATCGCTGGAGGAAGTCTTCTTCCAGCTCACAGGAGAGAAGCAAGGATCATGATCGCAACCATCAGAGCGGAATGGCGTAAGAGTCGATTTCGGCCGGCGTTCCTCGTCGCCGGCGGCGTGATGGCGGGAATCACAGCGCTCGTATACGGCCTCAACTGGTACCTGGCGCTTCACCCGAACGCGGCAGGGGAGCGTGCCGTGAACATCGCGACCCTTTATCCCGACCAGTTCGTCAACAACGTCATGGGCGCGGCCTTCCCGGTCGGCGCCGCCATGGCCATCGTCGTCGGCGCGATATTCGCCGGATCCGAGTTCGGTTGGAGCACGCTCAAGACCATGTTCACGCAAGGTCCAGGACGCCTCACCGTGTGGGCAGGACGCTCGGTGGTCTTCGGGGCGTGGATGCTCATCATGACTGTCGTGCTCTTTGCGGTCGGCGTGGGCAGCAGCATTGTGGTTGCCCTGTTCCAGGGACACGCGATCGCGTGGCCTGCCGCGATCGACGTCGCTAAGGGCATGGGCGCGATCTGGCTCGTCTTTGCGGTGAATGGCGCGATCGGCCTCGCGCTGGGCACCCTCATTCGACAGTCGGCGGCAGCCCTTGGCATCGGTCTCATCTACGTCCTCGCGGTCGAGATCATCGCGGTGAGGTTCATCGACCTGATCAACAACGGCGCGTACAAGTGGGTCACCGAACTCTTCGTCAATCAGAACGCGACCGCGCTGACGCGGAGCTTCACCTCTCCTGTGTTCGGAAGGGCGATTGCGCCGGCGGTAAGCGCTGAGCACGCGGTGCTGGTGCTGGTGGCGTACGGCATCGGCCTGGTGGTGGTGGCCGCCGGCTTGCTCCGGCTGAGGGACGTCACATAGACCGCGTTTTTCCGCGACAACCCCTTGGAGGCCGGCCGTGGTCTTGGATCACAGGCCGGCCTCGCCTTACCGACGGGCTGGTCGTCGGCTTCAACCTGGCGGTAGGAGTCATCCCGCTCTTCGGTTCCTACTTTCGATCCGGGTCGTTCGCGGCGGTGGCCATCCTCATCGTCCTGGCCGAGGCTCTGCCCCTGTGGTGGAGGCGAAGGTATCCCATTGCGGTGCTGGTCGTGGTCATAGTCGCCGAGATCGTCAAGTGGGCCCAGGGGTTCTCCGGCGAGCCTTCCGGACCCGCCATCGTATTCGCCGTATACGCGGTCTCGGTCTACGACAAATCACTCACGCGGCTGGTCGTCGCGGGCGCCGCCATCTCTTTGATCGCGCTTGCGGTCGGTTTTCTGCTGGTCGGCGACTTTCCGATCTCGCGCAACCTGATTCCTGCCGGCGCGCTTTCGCTGGTTGCGTGGGTGATCGGCGACTACATGCGGTCGCGACGACAGTTCTTCATCGAGATGGTGAGCAGGCACAAGCAGGAGCGCGACCAGGCCGCGGATGAGGAAAGGCTGCGCATCGCGCGCGAGCTGCACGACGTGGTCGCGCACAACGTCAGCGTGATCGCGATCCAGGCGGGAGCCGCCCGCGTGTCAGGAAACTCGAGCCAGAATGCACTTCAATCGATCGAGACCACGGCCCGCGACACGCTGGCTGAGCTGAACCGGCTCCTCGGCGTTCTTCGTAAGCAGCCCGACGCGCCGCTGGCGCCGCAGCCAGGCCTCGACCAGGTCGATGCGCTCCTCAAGGCGGCTCGCGACGCCGGGCTCGAGGCGACGCTCAGAATCACCGGCGAGCAGCGGCCGGTGCCCGCCGCGCTCGATCTCTCCGCCTACCGCATCGTTCAGGAGGCCATCACCAACGTGCTCAAGCACGCCAGCGCGAGCCGCTTAGAGGTGACCCTCGACTACCGGGCCGAAGCGCTTGCCATCACGATCAGCGACAACGGCACCGGCGCGACGGGAAAAGTGGGCGCCTCCACCGGGCACGGCCTCATCGGCATGCGCGAGCGAATCGAGCTCTTCGGCGGCGAGCTGGGCGCGGGCTCATCGTCGCTGGGCGGATTCACAGTCCGCGCCACCCTTCCATTCAGTTGATCCGGGTCGCGATTGCCGACGACCAGGCGCTCGTTCGCGCGGGCTTTCGGATGATCGTGGGTTCGCAGCCCGACATGGAGGTAGCGGGCGAAGCCGGCGATGGTCAGGAGGCGATCGACCTCGTCAGGCGCGAACGCCCCGACGTGATTCTGATGGACATCCGCATGCCGAGGCTCGACGGCATCGCGGCGGCCCGGCAGGTCGCGAGCATGACACGGGTCGTCATCCTCACCACGTACGAGCTCGACGAGTATGTGTTCGACGCGCTGGCGGCGGGCGCATCTGCCTTCCTGCTGAAGGCCGCGCCTCCGGAGGACCTGATCAAGGCAATTCGGGTGGTGGCTGCAGGCGATGCGCTGCTGGCGCCGTCAGTGACCCGTAGATTGATCCAGGAGTTCGCCAAGCGCCCCGAGCCGCAGGCGCGGAAGGCGAAGCAGCTCGAAGGGCTGACGGATCGCGAGCGCGACGTGCTGCGAGAGGTGGCCCGCGGGCTCAGCAACGCCGAGATCGCTGCGCGACTTCACGTCGCCGAGACCACCGTCAAGACTCACGTCGCGCACGTGCTCGACAAGCTCGAGCTGAGGGATCGGGTCCAGGCCGTCATCCTCGCCTACGAGGCGGGACTTACCCGGGGTTAGTGGTCTTGCGCGACGCGGACTCGAGCTCGTCTAGTCGCGGGCCGATCTGAGCCAGGTCAAGAGCCTGTGTGACGAGTCTGATCATGTCGCCGCGGCCGTCTTGCCGTATCCACTCCAGAATGGCTTCAAAGGTTGCGGTCAAGAAGACCATGGCCAGTACCCTCAGCTCGAAGTCGGCGGCGTCGCGACCCGTCCGGGAGGCAAGTACGCTCGCAATGAGATCTCGCGCTTTCTCGATCTCCTCCCAGAAACGCGCCCTCAACTCAGGCACGGTGAGCGAGAGCTTCGATCGGGCGAGGATGACGTCGTGGTCGCGCTCCATCACGCCCGCAAGTCCCTCGAGCAGGCCGTACACCACAGCGCTCAGGGGCTCACTCGCCGGTATCGACGACATCATCGAGAAGATCATCGGGTCGTAGCGATCGAAGAGAACCACGTCCTCCTTGGTGGGGAAGTAGTTGAAGAACGTGCTCGGTGAGATCTCCGCGGCCGCGGCGATCTGCTCGATGGTGGTTTCGGCGTAGCCCCGCTCCTTGAACAGGCGCAGGGCCTCACGTTGGATCGCCTCTTTGGTCTTCAGCTTCTTGCGCTCGCGCAGTCCACGTGCAGCGGGCGTGATGGTATTCGGCATCAGACGACGGCCGGCTCCCTCTCTAGCGTCTCGACCGGTGTCTCGCTTCGACGCGCACGTGCAGGCAAGAAGAGCGCCATGAGCACGGCGCCCACCACCATCATCGCGGCACTCACCAGCATCACCTCCGACATGCCCTGAGAGTAAGCGTCCTGGGCCGCTCGCAGCAGGCGCGCACCGAGCGGTGACGGCAGATGGCGGGCGATTGCGGCTGCGACGGCGACGCTGCTCTGCGCCGCGGATTGCACCTGCGCGGGCAGGCCTCCAAGGTGGCCGCTCAGCCCGGCCTGGTAGGCGCCGTTGAGGATGCTGCCCATGATGGCGACGCCGAACGAGGAGCCGATGTTCTGCAGCGTGCGCGTGAGCGCACTCCCGGCGCCCGTCTCGCCCGCGGGCAGCGAACCCAGGATCGCGTCGAGGGCCGGGACCATGGTGAACGCGATGCTGATCCCGATCACAGCCAGGGCGGCCGCCACCAATCCATATCCGGTGTCGACGCCGACGCGCGAAAGCATGAACATGCCTGCCGCGTTGCCGAGCATGCCGCTTGCGACCATGACCTTGGCCCCGAAGCGCTTGACCAGGACGTCGGTGCTGATCGCGCCGACCATCATCGCCGCGATCAACGGCAGCAGCCGGACGCCCGTGCCCTGGGCGTCATTGCCCTGGACGATCTGAAGGAATGGGGACAGGATGAAAAGCACGCCGGTCATCGCGAAGCCCACGATCGTGAAGGCGACCGTCGCCCACGAGAATCGCGCGCTCCTGAACAGCTTCAGGTCGATCAGTGGGAACCGCGTCCGCAGCTGCCACATCGCGAATGCGGCGACGAGCACCGCGCCACCTGCGATAGGGCCCCACACGTGCGTGTCGGTCCAGCCGCGAATCGGCTGCTCGATGATCCCGTAAACGATGCCGGTGACCCCGAGAACCTCGAGGATGGCGCCGATCCAGTCGAGCTTCCTCGCGTGTGGGTCCTTGCTTTCGGGCACGAAGAACCACACACCGATCACCGCAATCACGACCACGGGTGCGTTGATCAAGAAGATGGAACCCCAGTCGTAGTGCGTCAGGAGCCAGCCCGCCAGCACCGGTCCGAGCGGCAGGCCGATGAATGCCCCCGCGCCGGAAATCCCGATCGCGCGCTGGCGCTCGTCCTCGTCGAACATCGACGGCAGCATCGACTGCATGAGCGGCAGGACGATGGCGCCGCTGAAGCCCATGACCACGCGCATGAGGATCAGGCCGTTGGCGCTGGTCATCTGGCTGGCGATCACCGACGAGATGCCAAATGTCGCCAGGCCGATCAGCAGCATCCGCTTGCGGCCCAGCCTGTCGCCCAGCACGCCGGCCGGGAGCATGAAGCCCGCCAGCGCGAGCGTGTAAGCGGCCGACATCCACTGCAGCTGGTCGGTGGTGGCGTTGAGCTTGGCCGACAGGGTGGGTAGGGCCGTGACCAGGATGGTGATGTCGAGCCCGAGCACGAGGCCGCTGACGGTGAGGGCTGCCAGGCCGAGCCACCGGCCATTCAGCCGGGGTGTAGCACCTACTGTGACGTTCATGGCAGTCCTCCTTGGATGTTGATAGTCACATGATAAATACAGTCACTCTAAAAATCAAGCGACTGCACAATACCGTGCTGGCCTGGCTGGTGCTTGGGCTGCTAGCTGCCTGCGGCGGGGGGACCGGCGGCCATGTCGATGGCGGCGTCGCGAGCCCACGCCACGTGTTCCTGATCGTCATGGAGAACCAGTCCTACGACGCCGCGATCTCTGGCCAGTTCACAGCCTCGCTGGCGGCTAAGTACGGGCTAGCGAGCAACTACCACGCGATCACCCACCCCAGCGTTCCGAACTACCTGGCCCTGACGTCGGGCTCCACGTGGGGGGTGCGGGACGACGGCTACTACGCGCTGCCGAAGCAGGACCTGGGCACGCAGCTGACGAACGCCGGCGTCTCGTGGCGCGCGTACATGGAGGGCCTCGGCGACGCCGGCTGCCTGAACAGCCCGGTGCCTTACGACCCCGGCCACAACCCCTTTGCCTACTACGGAGGCGCGTGCCCCGCCAACGTGGTGCCGTTCACCGACTTCGCCGGCGACCTCGCCGGCGACACGCCGCGGTTCACGTGGATCACGCCCGACAGATGCCACGACACCCACGACTGCCCGGTCGCGGTAGGCGACCAGTGGCTGCAGGAGACTGTGGGCGCGATCACCGCTTCGGCGGCGTGGAAGAACGACGGCGTCCTGTTCATCACCTGGGATGAGGACGACGGCAGCGCCTCCAACCGGGTGCTGACGCTGGCGGTGGCGCCTGGCGCTGTGCACAGGGAGAGCACCAAGGCGTACGACCACTACTCCCTCCTGGCCACGATCGAAGACATGCTCGGGGTCGGCCGGCTCGGCCGTGCCGCCCAGGCCCAGCCGATGACCGATCTGGTTGGCTAGCCAACTCGGTACTGGCGCGGACGGGCCGTCTTATGGCAAGTTCTTAAGCGCAGGTTCAGTGGGGGGCTCCCGTTTTGGGAGCCGGCGGGTTCTTTCAAGGAGGTTGTGGTGAGACTCAGGCTTTTGCTCTTGGCTGCGATCGGGGTCATCGCGGTCGGCCAATCGCTGGCTGTCGCCGCGGACGACAACCCGCAGCCCATCGACTTCGCGCACAACGTCACCGGCGCCCCGGCTCCGGTCGACGGTGCGGTGTTCGGCACCGCCCCGGCGGTCAAAACCGGGACGGCGATCTGCACGACCGGTACGCAGACCACGGCCAACGCCAACACCGACTGCACAGAGGCATCGGTAGGACCGCACAACGAGACGTCGATTGCGATCAATCCGACCAACGGGCTGAACATGATCGGCGGCGCCAACGACTACCAGCTCGGGCTCAACCCGGACGGGCACGTGAGCGAGACCATCCTCTCGCGCGCGCATGTGACCTTCGATGGCGGTCAGACGTGGTCGATGTA
This sequence comes from Candidatus Nitrosopolaris sp., assembly GCA_035636885.1. GTDB lineage: Bacteria > Chloroflexota > Dormibacteria > Dormibacterales > Dormibacteraceae > UBA10449. The sequence goes on along the minus strand of DASPYG010000131.1, from coordinate 2,152 downwards.
CCCGGTGTTCTCCAACTCCTCGTACCAGGCGACCGGCGACCCCGCCCTGGCGTTCGACGCCGCGGGGAACGCCTACTACGCGACGCTCGGGTTCCGATTCGTGGGCCCGCGCACCGCGACGAACCCTGACGTCCTCGTGTCCAACTCGACCGACGGCGGCAAGACCTGGAGCGTGATCCGCGTGGCCTCGGGCAGCGGCCTCGAGACCAGCGTGGGCGACCTGCTCGACAAGGAGTACGTCGCGGCATGGGGCAACGGGAACGCAATCGTCACCTACGGCGACTTCCGGTTGGGCCAGAAGGGTGGCTTCATCTCGGCCACCATCCACAGCTCCGTCACGCATGACGGCGGCCAGACGTGGTCGGCCCTCAACACCATCTCCGGCAGCCTCGACGAGGCGTTCGTGTCCACCCCGGTGGTAGCTGCGGACGGCCGCATCTTCGTCTCGTTCCTCAACACCACCGACCTGACCACCGGTCGCGATGACTACGAGGTGGTCGAGGTCAGCCCGGCGACTGGCGCAGCCCTCGGCGCGCCGGTCAAGGTGGCCACGACCATCGACGGCGCCACCGACTACCCGATCGCATTCGGGCGGCAGACATACCAGGACAGCGTGTTCCGCAGCTGGGCGGCCGGCAACATCGCCGCCGACCCCACCAACGCGAAGCACCTGGCCGTCGTGTGGTCGGACATGCGCAACAGCACCACGCCTGCTCCCAGCAACCCATATGTCGCGAAGACCAACTCCGACGTGGTCGTGAGCCAGTCGTTCGACCGCGGCCAGACATGGTCTGCAAAGCCGGTGGCGCTTGCGCTGGCCGGCGATCAGTTCATGCCGTGGAGCGCGTACGACAAGAACGGCATCCTCAGGATCGGCTTCTTCGACCGCTCCTACGACTCGGCCAACCACAAGTACGGCTACACGGTGGCGACGGAGACGTCGAGCGGATCGCTCGCGTTCGGGACCGCCCAGGTCACGACAGTGCTTTCCGACCCGACGACCAACGACCGCTGGTTCGCGCGCAACGTCAACGCGAACTTCCTTCACGCCACTGCATTCCTTGGCGACTACAGCAACATCGCGGTCACCTCTGACGGCCACGTGGTGGCCTACTGGACCGACATGCGGAACGACTCGAGCTTTGCCGGGGTCACCCGCAAAGGCGAGGACGCGTACTTCGGAAGAACGAGCTAAGGCGATCTAGCTGCGGCTGGGGGGGCGGCGGGCAGAGAGCTCGCCGCCCTACCTTTATCTATGTGTCGTTTATCGTCTGCGATGTCGGGCCGCGCGACGGCTTGCAGAACGAAGACCGCCTGCTCGAGCCGTCGGTGCGTGCGGAGCTGTGCGACCGGCTGGCGGCAGCGGGCCTGAAACGCATCGAAGCGGCGAGCTTCGTCAACCCGAAGCTCGTGCCGCAGATGGGCGGCGCCGAGGACGTGATGACGGCGCTGCACCGCCGAGGTGGCACCTCGTATGCGGGGCTTGCCCTCAACGACATTGGTTACGAGCGGGCGGTGGCGGCGGGGGTGGACGAGGTCCACTACGCGTTCGCCGCCACGGACGAGTTCGGCCGGCGCAACCAGAACGCGACCACCGAGCAGGGCTTGCAAACGGCGCTGGCCCTGGTGGCGCGGGCGCGCTCCGATCGGGTCTCGATCACCGTGACGATCAGCGTCGCTTTCGGATGCCCGTTCGAAGGCGTGGTCCCACCCGAGCGGGTGCTCCGTCTGGTCGAGCGCTTGATGGACGTTCCGCCGGACGAGATCTGCCTGGCCGACACGATTGGCGTCGGGGTTCCGTCGCAGGTCAAGCAGCTCGTGCGCGGCGCCCGGGACCTCGGCGCGAACGTGGGCGCCCACTTCCACAACACACGCAACACCGGCTACGCGAACGCGGTGGCGGCACTCGAGCGGGGCGTCGTGTCGCTCGACGCATCTGTCGGAGGCGCGGGAGGCTGCCCGTTCGCGCCCAAGGCAACCGGCAACATCGCCACGGAAGACCTGGTCTACCTCCTGCGGGGGATGGGGGTGGACACCGGGATCGACCTCGACGCGCTCATCGAGTGCTCGCGCTGGCTCGGGCTGCAGCTGGGCAAGGAGCTGCCCGGCATGGTCTCGCGCGCGGGAGATTTTCCAACCACCGGATAGACAG
>DASPYG010000130.1:0-7744 GCA_035636885.1 Candidatus Nitrosopolaris sp. | reverse complement strand
CGGCGCGGGCGGCCGCGCCTGCACGAAGTCGTCATATGCGTTGAACTGGAAGTTGCGGACCTGCGAGCTGGCCTCGACATGTGCGATGGCGGTGTTGTCGGCAATCACCGTTGTCAGCACGACCGAGGTGAGCGCGCTCATAACCACCAGACCGATCGCCGTGGCGATGACGAGCTCGATCAGTGTGAACCCGGCCTGGCTGTTGCGCCTTACGATCTTGCCTGGCTTCATCGGCTCACCTTGTAAACGGAGAGGCTGGTGCCCACGGCGGTGAGCGACGGGTACGCAAGGACCTTGATCGCCCAGAGCTGGACGCCCTGTGACACGTCGGACTCGGTGACGTCGGCGCGCACGCTGCTGCCCGGCGGGCACGCGCCGCCCAGCGCGACTCGAGTCGGCTCGGCGGCGGTATCGACCGCGAAGCATTCCGAATACGGCGATGGGCTGCTGTTGAACACGGACGCTTCGATCTTCTCCAGCTCCAGCTCCTGGGCGGCGGTCACCGCGGTGTTGCGCTTGACAAGCGTGGCGTCGAGAAGGCCTGTGCTGAACGACCCCACCAGCACGACGACAACCAGGCCGATGATCATCACGCTGACCAGGAGCTCGATGAGCGTGGTGCCGGCTTGCGCCCGCCGCCGCCGCTCGATGCGGCTGCGCATCAGTGGACGGCTTTGAGCAGCCCGTACATGGGCAGGATCACGGAGACGGCGACGAATCCCACCGCGGCGCCAACGGCGATGACGAGGCTCGGCTCCATGAGCGCGATCATGTTCCGCACCTTGTAGTCCATCTCTTCGGCGAGGAAGTCGGCGATCTGCTCGAGGCTCTGGTCGAGGGTGCCGGTCTCCTCGCCGACGCGAACCATCCTCAACACCATCGGCATGAACAGGCCGGTTGCTGCGAGCGGGTCATAGAAGCCGTCGCCGGTCACCATCCGCTGCCGAACTGACTCCAGTCCGCGCTTGAAGCGGATGTTGCCGGCCGATGCGGCCGCGACGTCGAACGTCTGGCTGATGGGGATGCCGGCCCGGAGCATCGTGGCGAGGGTTCGGGTGAACCGTTCGACGATGGAGAAGACGACGATCGTCCCCAGCACCGGGAGGCGAAGGATCGTGTAGTCCCAGAAGACATGGCCGGGTTTGGTCTGCAGGAACAGGAAGACCCCGAATATCACCAGCAGGAACACCGCGACGATTTCCTTGTTGTAGGCCTGGGAGAACGTCCCCAAACCGAGCAGCAGCTGCGTCGGCAGCGGAAGCTGGGAGTGGAACTCCTTGAACAGGGCAACGAAGTTGGGGAGGACGACCACGATCAGGACGGCGCACACCACGACCGCCAGCGTCAGGATGATCGCCGGATAGATCATCGCGCTGCGCAGCTTCTTCAGAGCGCTGTCCTGGCGCTGCAGGTAAACGGCGATCTGCAGCAGCACCCTGTCGAGGCTTCCGCTGTACTCGGCGGCACGAACCATGTCGATATAGAGTGGGTTGAAGATGTGGGGATGGTGCGAGATCGCGATCGAGAACGATTCGCCCTCGTCGAGGTCGTCGTTCACGTCGTCGAGGGCGGCCTTGAACGCTCCCGACCGGGTACCACTGCGGAGCAGAGAGATGGCGTCAGTGATCGGCACGCCAACCTTGAGGAACGTTGCGAGCTGGCGAGAGAACAGCACCAGGTCCGACGTGCTGACCCCGAAGAAGGTGGGCATCTGGCGATACAGCCAGGACCATCCGCCTCGAGCAGGGCGAAGCGATACAACCCGGTAACCGCGCAGAGTGAGGTTTCGATGCACGATCGAAGCCGACTCTCCGTCGATGACCTTGTCTTCGAGCTTCCCGCCCGGTGTATAGGCTCGGTACTGGTACTTGGTGGCTATCTCGCTGTCTCCGTTAGATGATGTAGACGCTGCGCAAGACTTCGGACACCGTGGTGACGCCGGCCGCCACCTTGTCCCAGGCGTCCATACGCAGCGGGATGGCGCCGTCCGAAATGGCCTCGGCCATGATCTCGCGGTGCCCGGCGCGGCCGATCACGAGACGCTTCAGCTCCTCGGTCATGGTCAACACTTCGAAGACCCCGATGCGGTCGTAGTACCCGGTTTGGTTGCACCGGCCACAACCCTGTCCGTGGAAGAGCTGCTTGGGTATCGCCACCCCCAGCGAGGCGGCGAACTCAGACTCCTCGATCGTCGGCGTGTGTGGCGTCTTGCAGCCCTCACAGACCTTGCGCACGAGTCGCTGGGCCACGATGGCGATTACCGAAGAGGCGATCAAGAACCCCTCGATGCCCATGTCGATGAAGCGGAGCAGTGCGCCCGCGCCATCGGTCGCGTGAAGCGACGAGAGCACGAGGTGACCTGTCAGCGCTGACTGCACCGCGATCTCTGCGGTCTCGCGGTCGCGGATCTCACCGACCAGGATGATGTCGGGGTCCTGCCTCAGAATCGCGCGCAGCCCGTTGGCAAAGCTGATGTCCGCGAGCTTGTTGATCTGACTCTGATTGATGTTGTCGAACGTGTACTCGACCGGGTCCTCGATGGTCATGATGTTGCGGACCTGCTGGTCGAGCTCATGGATCCCCGCGTAGAGCGTCGTTGTCTTACCGCTGCCGGTCGGCCCCGAGACGATGATCATTCCGTACGGCGAGTGCAGCATGGCGTGGAATCGGTCATAGGCGCCATGCGAGAACCCGAGCTGCTCGAGGGTGATGAGTGAGCGTCCGCGGTCGAGCAGGCGAAGTACAAGCTTCTCGCCCCAGATGGTCTCGATGGTGGCGACCCGAATGTCGAGCTCCCGGCTGTCGACGGTGAGGCTGATCTGACCGTCCTGCGCCCGGCGGCGCTCCACGATGTTCATGTCGGCCATGATCTTTATTCGCGATGCCAGTGCCGCCCCGGTGGAGGTCGGCAGGTGCGCGACGTCCTGGAGCACTCCGTCGATCCGGAACCTGACCCGTAGAAAGTCCTTCTGCGGCTCGACGTGGATGTCGGACGCCCGGTCACGCAGCCCTTGTGTGATGAGCATGTTCACGATCTCGACCGCCGGGGAGGTGGCGGTGATGCTCGAGAGGTCGAAGACCATCGAGCGGCTCGCCGATGTGAACTGCGGCCGGCTGTCCTTCAGTGAGCGGGCCGCCTCCTGGATCCTCGGGCGCATGCTGTGGATCCGGCTGAGGTTCGCCAGGATGTCGGACGTACCCGCCAGATAAGGCACGATCGCGTGCCCGGTGATCAGGCGTAGGTCGTTGACCAGGTGCAGGTCGGTCGGGTCGGCCATCGCCACCGAGAGCGTGCCGCCATCCCGCCGGATTGGAAGCACTACCCGGCTGCGCGCGAACTCCTCCGGGACGAGCTGCGACACATCGGCGTCCACCACATCCCGGCGAAGGTCGGCAACCTGCACATCCAGGTGCTCGGCGAGGATCGCGGTCAGCCGATCCTCGTCCAGCGCGCCCAGGTCGATGAGGACGCGGCCCAGAAGTCGCGAGCTGGTGAGCTGCAGCTCGAGGGCGCGCCGAAGCTGTCCCTCGCTGATCAGCCGCTGCGCGAGCAACCTCTCGCCCAGGCGCGGCGTCGTTTCCTGGGCAGGCGGAATCGCCTGCGCGCGGGTAGAAGCCATCGGCCTCATGGTGCGTTGAGCTCGTTGCTTTGAGAATGGGATTTGCCCGTCCGCCTGGGTACTTTGTCCCGGTTTCGCGGTCGTCAATCGCCGGGATCCACGACTAGGACGTCGTCAAGCCCATCCGAGCGGCGCAGAGCATCGCTTCGGTCCGACTGCGGAGATCCAGCTTGCGATAGATGTTGGCCAGGTGATTGCGGACAGTCTTGTGGCTGATGCCTCGGGCCGCTGCGATGACCGGGATCGACTTGGCTTCACCGATCATCGTCAGGATGTCGAGCTCGGTCGGGGACAGCTGGCTCGCCGGGCGGCGAGGGTGTGGCGCGCCGTCGCTAAGCCTGGACAGGACCATGCCCATGAGTTGGGAACCCACCGCGCGGTGGCCTGAGAGCACTGTCTGCACGCCGACGAGAAATTCGTCGAGCGCCGCATCCTTCGTGAAAAGACCCGCCACGCATGTGTGAAGCGCAGCTGCCATGAGCCGCTCGTCCTCGGGCTCTCCGAGGAGGATCACGGGCACGCGAGGCGTGAGCTGCCACAGGCGCTCGGCCACGTCGACGGCCGGGATCGGCACGGACCTCACCTCGCAGAAGACCAGCTGCACGTCACCCTGCAAGGCGAGATCCAGGCCGGCATCGGTGTCGTGAGCGATAAAGATGCGCGCGCATACAGGTGGTGCCGTCAACAGGCTGCCGAGCGCCGCCAGGAACAGCGGCTGGCGATCGATCAGCAGAAGAGTCGGGCCGGCGCCGCCTTCCGGCAGGCGTGGAACGACCGTGGAGACCCCGCGACCCGGAACAACGACCACTGTATTCCGGACTGTATGTGTCCGGGCCGACCCGGGTAATGGGATCGTCGTACTAGTACCCGTGAAGCTCTGGGCCCAGCGTCCCGGGACTCTCGTGCCCGGGACCAGGTCAGATTTCGACCAAACCCTTCCGAACGGCGTAGAGAACGGCCTGGGCGCGGTCGTAGATGTCGAGCTTCTCGTACATGTTGCTGACGTGGTTGCGCACGGTCTTCTCGCTGATCTTCAGCTTGTACGCGATCTGCTTGTTGGCCATCCCCGTGGCCAGCATCTTGAGAATCTCGACCTCGCGCGCCGTGAGCCCGTCGTAGAACTCTTTCGGGGTCGTGGCGCCCGTGAGCATCTCGAGAACCCGATTGGCGACCGCGCTGGCCATCACCCGCTCGCCGGCGACCACCGCCAGGACACTGGAGACGATCGCGCTGGCCTGCGAGTCCTTGAGCACGTAACCGCTGGCGCCGGCTTTCAGCGCCTGGATCACGTGGTTGTCGGCTTCGAAGGTGGTCAGCATCAGGACTTTGATCTTCGGGTTCTCGGCGATGATGCGGCGGGTCGCCTCGATGCCGTCGAGGTTGGGCATCTTGATGTCCATCAACACGACGTCAGGCTTCGTGGCGAGGGCGACCTTGACCGCGTCGAGGCCATCGACGGCTTCGCCGACGACGGTGACGCGGTCATCGCCGTCGAGCAGTCGGGCCAGTCCCGACCGGAAAAGCGTCTGGTCGTCCGCGATCACCACCCGCGCGGTCTTGATCGACGTGGTCGCAGCGGCTGGAGATTGCGTTGCAGTACTCAAATCAGTTGCTCCTTGGGAAGAATCGCGCGAACAGTGGTTCCACCGCCGGCTACGCTCTCGACCTCTAGCCGACCGCCCAGGATCACCGCCCGCTCTCTCATCCCGAGCACGCCCATGCCGGGCTCGCGGGCGCCCGCGCCGGACTCCACGCCCCGTCCATCGTCTTTGACTTCAACTGCGAAATTTCCGCTCGACCCGGGTCCCAGAGCGACCTCGACGAGGCGGGCCCCGCTGTGCTGCCGCACGTTTGTGAGGGCCTCTTCGATGATGCGGTAGATGTTCAGCGCCGCCTGCGACCGCAGCCGGGAAGGCCACTGTGGCGAGATCGACAGACGAACCCTGAGCTGGGTCCGCTCTTCGAAGCGAGCCAGCAGAGCTCGTATGGCCTCCACGAAACCTTCCTCGACGCCGCTTTCTCCGCGCAGGTCATACAGGACGTGGCGAAGGTTGTCCAGGACGTCCCGGGTGGACACCTGCAGCTCCCCGAGCTGCCGCAGCACGCTCTGCCGGCCGGTCTGCTCGACTTTGAAGTTCTCGAGCTCGATCAGCATCGTCGTCAGCGTCTGGGCAACCCGATCGTGGAGCTCGCGCGCAAGCATTCGCCGAATCTCATCCGAATCGGCGGCACGATTGCCGGCCGTCAAGCTGTCGACGGTCAGCGGCGAAGCCACTCCCATGTCCCTTTCCCTGAAAAAATGATTACGAGGTCACAGACAGACGGTCCGGAAACCCAAGGTCATTCGCGCCCCGGACGGGTCTTTTGCCTAGAAAAAGACCTTTGACCATTCACGCGCACTGGAAATCCCAAGTCAATGGATAGAACTAACCATTTTTCCCGGTTGATGTAAAGCGGGACTTTCCCGGTTGTTGTAATCCGGGACTTTCGCCGGCGACGTCCTGCCGCGCGGCGGCGGCCGCCTGGGTCCTGTTACGGACCTGTAGGACTGTGAGCACTTCGTGCACGTGTTTGTTGACGGTGGCGATCGAAATGTTCAGCCGGGCTGCGATCTCCCGGTTGGTGCGCCCAAGCCGGATGTGGTCGAGAACCTGTCGTTGACGCGGGCTCAGGCCGCCGATCCTGCCCTTGGGCGCGGCGGGTCGCCGCGCCGCCTTCCTTCCGCTTTGTGAGCCTGAAGCGTTGTCCGCTGCAATGCGCCTGATCGAGTTGACCATCTCCTCGACCGGCATCGCCTTGGGTAGAAAGACGTGAGCACCGGCTCGCTTGCTGGCCCGCGCGATCCGATCGTCCAGGCTTGCGCTGATCACGGCGATCTTCACGTCAGGCCACCTCTCGCTGAGCTCTTGGGTAGCATCGATGCCGTTCTTCCCCGCGCCCATGAAGACGTCCATGAGAATCACGTCAACGGGCGTTTTGCGCATGATGGCGTCGAGGTTGGCGGCCGAACCCATCTCCCAAGGGATGTCGATGTCGGACTCGCGCTCCAGCGCCCTCTTTAGGCCCAGCCTGAAAACAGGATGATCGTCGACGATCCCGATTCGGATCGCCGAGCGGCGTTGACGTGTTCCCGCGATGTGAACCTACCTCCAGGCGCCATATGCACCATAGGTCGCCCCCTTTCCCAAGAACGACCTCCGAATGATAAGGCAACCTGGACCAGTCATAAGTATTTGATCAACGGGCGTTTTGCCGGGGGTGTTGGGACATTCGTCTCATTGGTTTGGGGGGCGCCAACGTGTAACGCTCGGGCTGTGCGCGGGACCGGAATGAACGCTCGGCGGGGGGAAAATCGCATGCTCACACGATCGTCAACTCGACTGTTCTATCGAGTTTTTCTGCCGCTCTCCGTGGTGCTGAACCTCGGTCTTGGCATCGCGGTGCTGAACGACCTGAAGCCCGAGGGATGGTTGGGTTGGCTCGAAGTTGCAACAGGCGCGTTTTGCTGCTTGGTCGCCGGCTGGCTCGCCGCCTCAGCCTGGTCGAAGTCCTACTGGAGCGCCGCCATGACGCGCCAGGTCAACGTCTGGCGCCAGATCGCCGATGCGATCTTTGCGTGGCTCGAAGAGGCACCGCTGCCGGCTGAAGCATTGCAACGGCTGCAGGGATCACTCGACGAGGTCGCCGCTCAGCCGCGGTCGAGCTCGACCTGATCATCGGCGCCGCCCGGCGCCACGCGTCGCATCTCCTGGAGCGCCTGATGCGCTGATGCGGCCACCCTTTCGGCCTCCCGGCTCAGCCGCCGAGCCTGGCGGGCCAGGTCGTCGTCGCTCAGGTCGACCGGGTCGGTGCTGCGCTCCTCGAGAACCCGGCGCTGGACGTCGACCAGCTCGTGGAATCGCTCCACGTCGCGGCTGAGCCGTATCAGGATTTCGACGAGATCGTCCCTGGCGACCTGACCTGCATTGGGGTCCAGCGCCGATTTGAGCCGCAGAGCTGTATGTCTGGCCAAAGCTGCCGGCTCAAACTACCGGGACGGTACGCCATCAGGCCATCGTGAAAATCCATGGTCGGGACTCATGGAAAACCATTGGCATGTGAGCCTGGGGCGCTCACATATGCCT
>DASPYG010000129.1:0-6818 GCA_035636885.1 Candidatus Nitrosopolaris sp. | reverse complement strand
CCCCATCCGTTCACCCATCTTGGCGACCATCGCCTCGTCGCCGCGCCGGACCGCCCAGCCGCCGCGGTCAAATCCATCCCGCGTGTCCTCGTCAGGGCGGCCTGGTCCCTGCAGCACGCCGTCAAGCGTCAGTTGATTCATCACGATTACCTTTCCCATCTCATCTCCTGTCCTTTCGGTCTCGGCAGCGCCATCCAGATGCACCGCCCGGGGATTCCCGAGACCAGGGTGATTCCGGCCTCTCACCCCCTACACGAACGCGATCGGCCGAAATCGACATCGCCACCAAACTGGCAAACGGAATCAAATCCCGGACCCGGCCAAAGTTCCTTGACCTGGCTGGCCTCGATGGGCACCCCGATCATGTGGCGTGTGCGGAATTGGTGACCGAGCTCCGACGCGTGCATTTCACCGACAGCGTGCCTTCATCGCCAAGGGCCTCAGCAGGCTGCTGCCCATCTGGCTTCCGTGAGCATGATGCAGTTCGAGTATTTCGCCGAGGTGGCCTGAGCCAGTGCTGGGCGTAAGCCTCGCCAAGCCGCAACGTCCGATGCACGACAACTGGCGGAGGGTTGCGGTAAGGCCGCGTGAGTCGGCGCTGCTTGGAATCAGCTTCCGGCCGCGCCAGGTGGAAGCCTTCGGCCTGGGAGGCCAGGCCACGCTTGATGCGTTGCTCGAATATCCCTTCGAGTTGCTGCGCCTTGGGGCCTACTGGAACCGCATCGAAACCAGCGCCGGCGAATTCGACACCCAGGAGCTCGACTGGCAGCTCGCGGCCGCTGAGCGAACCGGAAAGATGGTGATCCTCTCAGTTGGTCCGGTCAAGAATTTCGGCTATCCCGAGTTCTACGTGCCAAAACACCAGCTCGATCGACCGCTGCGAGAGGGCGCCTTGGTTCAGCCTGAGGGTCAGGCGAGCCTTCTGTCTGCGGCCAGGCGCTTCATATCCCACATCGTCACCAAATACCGAGGTCGAGACTCGGTGGTCGCGTGGCAGCTCGAGCACGAGGCGGTCGATCCGCTTGGGTTCGAGCATTCATGGCGATTGGGGCGCAATTTCGTCGAATCCGAGCTTGCGACGTTGCGCGACAGCGATCCGTCGAGGCCCGTCATGATGAACGGGTTCCTGCCTACCTCGTCTCTGGTCAACCTATCGCAGTGGTGGCGTACCCGCGACCAGGGTGACTCGTTGGCCGTCGCTGCGCAGGTCGCCGACATCGTAGGCATCGACTACTACCCGCGAAACGCACTCCTGCGGCTGGGGCCGAGGACTCTATATGCGGACGGTTCGGGGGCAACACTGCCGAGCGCGTTGTTCAAGGCGCTGCGTGAGCGCGGCAGGCGATGGATGGTGGCCGAGGGTCAGGCCGAGCCCTGGGAGACGACGACGCTGCCTCCAAGTCCAGTTGGAAAGGCGATGTTCAGCTGCGGTCCACATCATCTGATCGAGAACTACAACGCCGCGATCAGTTGGTCGAGTCAAGAGACCCCCCTCTACGCCTACTTGTTTTGGGGTGCCGAATACTGGATCTTGAGGGCTCGATCGGGCGACCCAAGCTACCTCGGTGCTTTTCAGCGAGTACTCAATGGTTCGTGACATCTATGCCTTCCAACGGAGCGCTTGATCTCGGTAAAACCCTGCCGTCACGACCTACCGCGCGAAATCATTCGGTGGCAGGACTGCATCGAAGTTCTGGAGGGACGGGTAACGGGGATCAAATCCAGTTCCACTCCCGCATGATTGACCGCCGTGAGACCCCTACGCCTGGTTCAGGTAGGACTCGGTCCGCATGGTCGTGCCTGGGCCCAGCGGGTGATTCCCGACATCAAAGAAGTGGAGCCAGTCGCATTCGTAGACTCCGACCCGTACGCACTCGACGCGCTGCGTACAGAGCTCAATGTGCCGGCACACCGGTGTTTCGAATCGCTGAATGAAGCGGTTGTGGCGACACGACCTCAAGCACTGCTCAACACCACAGCTCTTGCGGGTCACGTACCCGTGACGAGGGCGGCGCTCGATCTTGGCCTCCACGTGCTGGTCGAGAAGCCGTTCGCGCCGAACCTGAGGTCCGCGCACGAGCTCGTTGACCTGGCGGCGGCCAGCCGTTTAGTGCTGATGGTGAGTCAGAACTACCGGTTCTTCCCTGCCCCCCGCGCGATTGCCTCACTGGTACATGAGGCGGGACTTGGAAGGCTGCACGAGGTTGCAATTGACTTTCGGCGCTACTCGCCGGCCGGACCGGCCGGCCGAGGCCGGCATCATCTCGAAGAACAGCCCCTGCTCGTCGACATGTCGATCCACCATTTCGACCTTCTGCGAATGATCCTCAACCGTGAGCCTGAGCGCATCTACTGCGAAGCCTGGAACCCGGAGTGGTCCGGTTTCAACGGCCCATCGGTGGCCGTGGCATCGATCGTCTTCGAGGACGGTGTGGTGGCCAGCTATCGCGGGAGCTGGGTCAGCGCCGGCCCTGTCACGCAGTGGGCCGGCGATTGGAGAATGGAGTTCGAACGCGGCGAGATCCTTTGGACGACCGCCGACGACGGCGACATGACGCAAGGCAGGGTCGTAATTCGGCCGCGGCAGGGCGAAGCGCATATCGCGGCGCTGCCTGTCGTGCCCCGCCCAGGGACGTTGGGCACGCTGACGGAGTTCGCGAGCGCAGTCCAGACTGGCCGCCAACCGGAGTCCTCGGGCCGCGACAACCTTGGCAGCATCGCGATGATGACAGCCGCCGTTGAGTCCGCCACGCGGCGCGATTCTGTGGTCATCTCTGGAACCGAGGAAGCGCTGGCGGTCTGATGGAAGGCAGTCGCCAGCTTCGCGTGACGATCTGGAACGAGAACGTTCACGAGCGCAGGGACAAATCAGTCATGCGCATCTATCCGGACGGCATGCACGAGGCGATCGCGGCGGGCCTGCGTCGTGAGCTGGGCGCAACGGCCAGCGTCCGCTTCGCGACCCTGGAGGAACCCGAGCACGGCCTCACCGAGGAGGTGCTTGCAGAAACGGACGTCCTCACCTGGTGGGGACATTCAGCCCACGATCAGGTGACCGACGAGGTCGTAAGCCGCGTGCATGCCCGCGTCCTCGAAGGAATGGGAATCGTAGCGTTGCACTCCGCCCACTACTCCAAGATTTTTCGGCGGTTGATGGGAACCACCTGCGCACTCAGATGGCGTTCGGCGGAGGGTGGCGAGCGTGAGCTGATCTGGACGGTGAATCCTGCCCACCCGATCGCCGAAGGTGTGCCGCAGCCGATCGTCATCCCCCACCACGAGATGTACGGCGAGTTTTTCGACGTCCCCGCGCCAGATGAGCTCGTTTTCATCAGCTCATTCGAGGGCGGTGAGGTATTTCGCAGCGGCTGTTGCTACTACCGAGGGGCAGGACGCGCCGTGTACTTCAGCCCTGGCGACCAGGAGTTTCCCGTGTACCACCAACCTGAGATCCAGCGTGTGATCGCCAACTGCGTGCGTTGGTGCGGCAGTGCTGTGGCGGCGAACGATGTGCCGACAAGCAGGAAGGGCGGCGTGCGGCGGGATTGGTTCCTGGAAGGATCGTGAAGCTGGGATCGTTCATTTCACAATGATTCTTGGTCTGCGGAGCCGTACGCCCAAGGTGACCTGAGAGCTTGACGGGCTCGGCCGCAGTTTTGAGCGCCGTTCACCCCATGCGGTAGCTTGCGATACCGGTGCAGTGCCAATATAGCGAGCAAATCTGATGAGCCGCGACGGAAGAATTGGAATAGGCATCATCGGCGCCGGCGAGATCGCGGGCGCGCACATGCGTGGTTACCTGCAAGCCGTGGAGCACGCACGAGTAACAGCAATCGCGGACGTCGACCCAGCGCGTGCTCAACGTTTGACTGAGCGCGCCGGCCGACCCGAGATCTTCATCGATTACCGACAGATGATCGCGTCTCCGTTGGTGGATGCGGTCGACATTTGCTTACCGCATCACCTGCACAAAGATGCGATCGTGGCGGCAGCTGAGGCGGGGAAGCACATCCTGTGCGAAAAACCACTGTGCCTCACGATCGAGGAGGCGGAGGCGGTAACACGTGCAGTCACCAACGCGGGCGTCACCCTGATGTGTGCGCACAACCAGCTGTTTCTGCCAACTGTTGCAATGGCACGGCAGATGGTTCGCGACGGCAGATTGGGCAAGGTGTATGGCGCCCGCACAACCGACATCTTCTCCTTGACGATCGATCCTGACCGGTTAGGTTGGCGGGCACGACGGGCGACGAGCGGGGGCGGCGAGCTCATCGACACCGGGTACCATCCGACGTATCTCTTGCTCCACCTGATTGACAGTGTGCCGGTGAGGGTGGCGGCCATCCTCAGCCGGCATCGTCTGGCGATTCTTGAAGGCGAAGACTCCGCCACCGTGCTCATCGAGTTCGCGGACGGCACTGTCGGGACGATAGTGACGAGCTGGGCGTATGAGCCCGCCGGCTGCACCGAGAGGTTCTCCATAGTTGGCGAAGCCGGAAGCTTATGGAGTGATGGCCGTGCGCTGTATCACAAGCCGCGCGGCGGGGAGCAGGTGGTTGTCCAAGAATCCGGCGGTGAGACAGACACTTACGCCGCGGAAGTTGTCGACTTCATCGCCTGTCTTGTTGAGGGGAGGCGGCCAATGAACACCGAGGTCGAGGGCGTCAATGTCCTCAAGGTCATCCTCGGGGCGTATGCGTCCGCGGAGCGTGGAGAGATCGTGGAGCTGAAGAATCCGTAGGCGGTTATGGGCCTCGCTTGGGCTGGCGACCGTGCTCATTGCTCTCGCGCTCGATGTTCTGAATCGCTACGAGCCAATCGGGATCGACTTTCACACCTATCTTGCCGCGGCGAGGGTTGGTATGGAACGGGGGTGGTCGCTCATCTACGACCAGAACCTCGTCGGTATCGAGCAGATGCGGATGGTGCCGGACCAGATCGCTCAGCCATTTCTCAGCCCTCCAACCGACGCCTGGTTGACGGCGCCCCTGACACCGCTCCCGTACTGGGTTTCGTATTGGATCTGGGCGGCCATCACCCTGGCGGCCTTAGTGGCGGCCATGGTGTGGGCGTCGCAGAGCCATGGCCTCGAGCGCTGGATCATCGCCGGAGCAGCCATCGCGTCGTGGTGGGTCTTGCATGCGGTGAACCTGGGGCAGGTGGCGCCGCTGGTGGCCGCGGGGGCGGCCTTGGCGACGCGCCTCGCGCGCGAACGGAGAGACCTCACCGCAGGACTCGCCCTGTCCCTCCTGTACTTGAAGCCGAACACCGCACTGTTGATCCCGTTCGCCCTTCTGGTTGCTGGCCGATACAGGATTTTTGCCTCGTGGGCAGCGGTGGGAGTTGTCATCGCGCTGGTGGCCTTCGGTTTGATGGGGAGCCAGGGCGTGTCCGCCTATCTGAGCCAGCTGCGCGGACCACTTCCGGAGGGCGCCAATAACCTGACGCTGGAAGGGGCGTTCGGTGTGGGAGGTGGGCTTGCCACTGCGCTTCGGGCTGGCATCGTCCTGGCGTGCCTTGCCGCCGCGTTTCGACTTCGCCATACTCCGGGGCTTGTCATCGCCGTAGGCGCGATTGGCTCACTGCTCGTGGTGCCATATCTCCACGCCTCAGACTTGTGTCTTTTCAGCGTAGCGGCATGGATTGTCTGGGAAGAACGGACGGCCATGCGATGGCGCGTGCCAATCGCGGCGGGGTGGCTGGTGAGTACTCCCTATATCAACAGCACGGCTCTGGCCTTGCGCTTGAATCGCTGGACCCTATTCGAAGTCGCTTTGCTGATCGCTCTGGCCGTCGTGGCGGTTTGGCCAGGTGGTGAGGCCTCTACACGACCAGCTTCAGCGTCAGGATCTTGAACGGCGTCAGGTCGAGCTCGAGCTGTCCGTCGCGTATTTGAATCTCATCGCGGTTTCGTTCGAGCAGGTCGCAGAGGAATGCCCTTGAGGTCGGCAGCGACGTGCGCACGCGCGCTCGGCAGCGGCCGCCCCACGCTTCGTAGAGCCTGATGATCACCGCGTCCGAGTCCTCTGCTCGCTTGATCGCCTCCACCACCACTTGCGGCGTGTCGACCTCGATCAATGACCGCTCGCCTGCGCCGCGAATCACTCGCAGCGGATTGTTGAGGTCCTCGGCGGCTGGGATCACTCCGGCGTCGCGGAAGTCTCCCGGATGGGGCATCAGCGCATATGTGAATCGATGGCTGCCGCGATCTGCGGATGGGTCGGGATGAGTCGGCGCGCGCAACAGCGACAGTCGCATGACGGAGCCCTGGATGTCGTAGCCGTACTTGCAGTCGTTGAGCAGGGCGACGCCGTAGCCGGGCTCGCCCAGGTCGGCCCACCGATGGGCGCAAACTTCAAAGCGCGCCTGGTCCCAGGTTGTGTTGGCATGCGTGCTTCGCTCGACGTGACCGAACTGGATCTCATACGTTGCCCGAGACGACCGCACTGCGACGGGAAACGCGACCTTGAGAAACTTGTGCTCCTCCTGCCAGTCGATTTCAGTTTCGAATCGAAGCACCCGCGAATCGGCGTCGAGGACCATTCGCTGTTCCAGCGTCGATGAGCCGAACTTGCGGGTGAACCGCACAGCAGCCCGCAGCGGCCCCTCCATCTCGACGTTGGCGCTCACGAGCTCGGTGACCTGCACAAAGCTCGTTCGGTAGTCGGCGTCAACATCCCATGCGTCCCAGTTTTTCGGGTTGTCGTCGTGAAGCAAGAGCGCATTGCCTACCGCGCCCGGAGCGAGCGCTTCGCGCCTGGCTTCCTTGTCCCAGATCGATGTCAGCAGCCCGCGGTCATCCCAGGTCACACGGAGCA
>DASPYG010000128.1:0-33521 GCA_035636885.1 Candidatus Nitrosopolaris sp. | reverse complement strand
GAGCGATCCGTCAAGAAAGGCCTTGACGCCCCAGAACCGAAGCCAGACGTCGCCCCATCCCGAGCGCACTCCCATGCGCTCGGCGTGGCGCAGGTCGGCAAGGGGAAGGTTGTACGTGACGCGGAGCGGCAGCTTGCCGCGAGCATGAAGTCGCTGCAGCGACGCGAAGCCGCGCGCGCCGTCCATCGACTGGACCCCGGTGAGCCCAAGCCGTGTCAGCGCCGCCAGCGCGCGTGCCATTCCGCGGTCGAGGTCGGCGTCGGTCGGCTGCGGCTCGTGACGGGCGACGACATCCATGGCGAGCTCACGGATGATCCCTGTCGGCTCGCCGAGGTCGTCTCGGTCGAAGACGCCGCCGGGCGGGTCAGGTGTGGTCCGATCCACGCCGGCCAGCGCCAGCGCCGCGGACGAAACCCACGCCGAGTGACCGTCTTTCCGGCGCAGGTACACCGGGCGCCCGCCTGCCGCGCGGTCCAGCTGCCGGCGGGTCGGAAAGGCCGGATCGGGCCATGCGTCGTTGTACCAGCCGGCGCCCACCACCCACGCCTTCCTTGGCAGCGCCTTCGACCAGCGCTCGATGCGCGCGAGTGTTGCCTCCACGCTTCGCGCTCCGCTCAGCTCGAGGGTCACACCACGATCGGCGAGGCCTTCCAGGTGGATGTGCGCATCGATGAGGCCGGGCCATGCCGCACCCCGCAGCCGCACGATCTCTGCGCCGCGACCCGCCGCCACGCGTGCGCGCGTGCCGACGGCGAGGATGCGTCCGTCAGGACCGGCCGCGACCTCCGGCTTGCAGCCCGCGAACAGAACGGCCCGCTGCTTCGCAGCAGGAGTCATAGGCCGTAGGTCTTGGCGATGATCTCCTTCATGATCTCGTCGGTGCCGGCGCCGATCCGTGCCAGACGGGCGTCGCGCCACGCTCGCTCCACAGGGAACTCCTGCATGTAGCCGTGGCCGCCGAGGATCTGGATGGCCTCGTCGGCGACCTCACAAGCGACCTGGGTCGCCAGCAGCTTGGCCTGCGAGATCTCGCGCACCGGGTACTCGCCCTGGTCCCACTGCTTCGCAGTCTGGTAGACGAACGCCTGCACCGCCGCGACCTTGGTCCCCATGTCCACGAGCTTGTGCTTGATGACCTGGAACTGGGAGATGGGCTGGCCGAACGCCTGGCGGTTGCGCGCGTACTCCGCGGTGTACTCGAACACCCGCTGCGCGCCGGCGATGGCGCCCGCGGCGGCGATCATGCGCTCGCCCTGCAGCTCCCACATGAGGTTCTTGAAACCTTCGCCCTCGTCCCCGATGAGGTTGGCGACCGGCACCCGGCAGCCGTCGAAGGTCAGCTCGGCCGTGTCCGACGAATGCATGCCGAGCTTCTTCAGCGTGCGTGACACCTCGAATCCCGGCGTCCCCTTCTCGATGACCAGCAGGTTGTAGCCCTTGTGGCCGCGCTCGCGATCGGTCTTGGTCACGACGAGCGCCCAGCTGCAGCGAGCGCCGTTGGTGATGAAGGTCTTGCGGCCGTTGACGACGTAGTGGTCGCCGTCGCGCCGCGCCGTGGTCGTGATGCCAGCGACGTCGGATCCGGCGTCGGGCTCGCTGATGGCGAGCGATGCGATCTGCTCGCCGCGGATGGCGGGGAGCAGCCATTTCCGCTTCTGCTCTTCCGTGCCGAACTTGAAAACCGGCGGCGTCGCCATCTCGGCCTGCACCGCCACGGCCATGCCAAGCCCGCCGCTGCCGATCTTCGCCATCTCCTCAGAGAGCACAACCGCGGAGAAGTAGTCGCCACCCTGCCCGCCGTACTCGGGCGGATAGCGCAAGCCCAGGAATCCCAGCTCGCCGAACCGCCGGAAGATCGAGTCCGGGAAGGTCGTCTCCTCCCACTCCTCGAGGTGCGGCTTCACCTCCTTTTCGAGGAACCTGTGGATGTGCAGGCGCAGCTCCTCGTGAGCGTCGGTGAAGTACATCGGGTCGAGTTTAGGCCCGGAACGGGCGCCGAGCGGCTTACGGTATGATCGCCACGCCTTCGGGCGATGGTCACCTCGACCGTAAGAACACGTCTAGGAGCTGGAGCTGGGTTGGGTTCGGTAATCAAGAAGCGGCGCAAGAAGATGCGCAAGCACAAGCACAAGAAAATGCTCAAGAAGACCCGTTGGGCGAGACGGGCGCACGCCTGAGCTAGGAGAACGAGATGGGAATCGGTGGCTGGATTGTCATCGCGGTCGTCGTCCTCCTCGTCGTCTGGCTCGTCTTCACTTACAACCGGCTGGTCACAGCCCGGAACCGGACGCAGGAAGCGTGGTCTGAGATCGATGTCGAGCTCAAGCGCCGGCACGACCTAATCCCGAACCTGGTCAACACGGTGCAGGGCTACATGGGCCACGAGCGCGGCACGCTCGAGGCCGTGACCAATGCCCGAGCCGCAGCCGTGACTGCAGGGGCCACTGGCGACCCAGCCAAGATCGGCCAGGCCGAGAACATGCTGAGCCAGAGCCTGCGCAGCCTGTTCGCCGTCTCCGAAAACTACCCCGACCTGAAGGCGATCGCGGCGTTCACCAGCTTGCAGGAGACCCTGACCGCCACCGAGGACAAGATCGAGTTCTCGCGGCGCTTCTACAACGGCAACGTGCGCGACTACAACATCAAGCTGCAGACGCTCCCCACGTCACTGATCGCCGGCGCCCTTGGATTCAAGGCATTCGGCTTCTTCCAGGCCGACGAGGGGGACCGCGCCGTCCCGCAGGTCAGCTTCGGCAACACGCCGCAGGCCGGCGGTCCGCCCGGGCCTGGGTCACTGCCTCCGGCGGCTGGTTCTGGGCCGCCCTCGATGGGTTCGTCGGGACCCCCGCCGCAAAGCTGAGCTTCGGAGGAGGCCACCGCTAGGCGGACCTCGACCAATCTGCCTCGAACCTGATCTCGTAGGCCGCCACGGCGTGCGGGTCTTGCGTTTCGATGTCGAGCTCGTGGTTGACGCCCAGCCCTGACAGCGTCCAGTTGGCCGAGCCCAGGACCAGCTCTCCGTCGAACAGCCCAATCTTGGCGTGCAGCAAGGCGCCGCGCGGGATCGGATACCAGCGCACGTCCACCCCGCTCGAGGCAAGGACCGCGTAGGCGTGCCGGTTGTACGCCTGGTTGGGGTCGAGCAGGACCCTGACCATGGCGCCGCGCCGATGGGCGGCCGCCAGCCCTGCCATGACCTCGGCATCGGTCAGCGTGTAGACCTCGGCCAGGACGCGCTGCCGGGCACGCCCGAGGGCTGCCTCCAGCATCGCCCTGATCTCCGCGCCGGGTGATGTCTGGGCGATTTCAGAAGGCGCCGCGGCCAGAGGTGCGGGATCGCCGCCGGCCAGGCTCCAGTCCTGATCGAAGATGCGTACGAGCCGGGCGAGCTCGGGAGGCGCGCGTGTCTCGAGCACGTAGTCGTGGTTCCGTTCGCTGTGGGCGCCCCAGTTCATCCCGCCGACCACGGCCTCGCCGTCGGCTATCAAGAGCTTCACGTGGTCGATCTGGTGGCGGACGTCGTCCACTGGATACACGCGCTCGGCGACCCCGATGCGATGGAGGACTGCCGCCGATCGCCGGCTGGCGTTGACTGTCGGGTCCGTGATCACGCGCACATCGACACCGCGAGACCGTGCGGCGCCGAGCGCGCTCGTGATGTCGCGCCGCCCGAGCTCGTACATCTCGACCATCACGCGCGTGCGCGCGGATGCGATGAGCCTGCCTACCAACCCGAAGATGGACGCGTCCTGCCAGAGCTCTACAGGCTCAGGGCGCCCCGACCCCGATGTCAGGGGCGCCCCGCCTACGCCTGGCGCTTGCGTGAGCTGCGCCGCGTTCGCGATCGGCGCCACGGAGGGAAGGGCCGAGCACGCCGTCAGGCAAACCGCAAGCAGCAGGAACGCAAATCGCGCCATGGCGAGGCGAACTTACGTGCTTGAAAACACGACGCCAACCCAGCCTGTTAAGGCCTCGATCAGCTCAGAGCAGGTCCACCTTCATGCCCGGCCGGGCACCGAGCACCCGGTCGGCGCGCGACTCGCGGATGCCTACCTCCAGGTAGCCCATGCTGCCGATGTACACGAATGGCTCGTTGGGCCGGGCGTCGGCGTAGGTCGTGGCGGATGCCGTGATGTAGTGGTTGTGGATTCGCATCGGCCGGACAGGCGGCTTCAGGTTCGTGACCAGGTTGCCAAAGCCATCGACCCAGAGCACTCGGGGTTCGGAGTCGTCGAGCATCGTCGGGGCTGCGGTTGGGTGCCCCAACGATTCGAGCGGCACCCCGGACGCCAGCGCCGCGGCTGCCGGCGCAAAGACATCACGTCCTTCGAATGTGGGCGCGCCGCCTGGCGCGGGGGCGAGCTCGACCGCCAGCTGCATGCCCACCTCCTCGATGACGATTGCAAACAGGCCATTGTCGGGTCCGACATAGAATCGCCCGCCCGCGCGAATCGCGAGGCGACGGCGCGAGCTGCCGACCCCTGGATCCACTACGGCCATGTGCACTGACCCGGCGCCGAAATGCCGCGTGCCGGCGAAGAGCATGAACGCCCCGGCGAAGACGTCGAATCGCGGCACCTCGTGGCTGACGTCCACCAGCGTGGCGTGAGGGCACCCGGCAAGAACCACCGCCTTCATCGCCGCGACGAGAGGAGATCCGGAACCGAAGTCGGACGTGAAGGTGACCAGCGGCGGGCCCGCGAGTGCGCCGCGGCTACCAGTAGCGTGTCTCCTTCCAGGGATCTGCTTCATCGTGGTATCCACGCTGCTCCCAGAAACCGAGCCGGTTGCGATCCATGAACTCTAGCCCGCGCAGCCACTTTGCCGATTTCCAAAAGTACTTCGAGGTCACGAAGAGTCGAAGGGGCCAACCGTGGTCGGGTGTCAGGTCCTGCCCGTTCCAGGCGTAGCAGAGGAGGTTCTGGTCGGAGTCGAGAACGTCCAGCGGCACTGAGGTTGTGTACCCGTACTCGCAGTGCGCCATCACGTATTTCGCCTGCGGTTTCGACTTGACGCGGTCGAGGATTTCGCGAATCGGCACGCCGGTCCAGGTGTCCCCGAGACGACTCCAGCCCGTCACGCAATGGATGTCTGCGACGACGTCCTTAGAGGGCAGGGCGCGGAGAGCGCCGTAGTCGAGGGTCAGTGGATTTTCGACCGCGCCGAACACCTTGAAATCCCAGGTGGCGATGTCCGTTTTCGGCACCGGCCCAAAGCTGAGGATGGGCCAGCGGTCGGGCGCCGTGAGGGTCTGGCCGGGCGGGATGCGGGAAGGATCGACGCCTTCCGGCAGGCGCTTCGTCTTGAAGAGGAACGACATCTGGTGAGTATAGGAATCACCCGCCGGGGCGCGATTGTTCCGGGGCTATACTGGCCTTTCGCTCAGCGTGTGGGCCCGTGGCGCAGCTGGGAGCGCGCGTGAATCGCACTCACGAGGTCAGGGGTTCGAATCCCCTCGGGTCCACCAAATTGCTCTCTTTTGCATAATGCCAATCCGCATAACGCGGATTCGCATCACGCATGTGCACGCAACGTAACCCGCTGCCGTTCAGGCGATTCGGGCTACGTCGAGGTGGTGGCATCGAGAACATACCTGCGGACGCGCCATGTTCGGCTCGCGTGGATCGGTTGAAACTCCCGGACACCGGGCAGTTGCAGTTTTCCGCCGGCACGACGAGCCGATAAGCGGAGTGTGGGAGTGCACGGCCCCTCGACGAAATGAACACCGGGCCGGCGGGGTCGATCGAGTCGGAGCGATGCACTGGACGCTGTCGTGCTCGATCACGAACCGATGGACTAGGCGGCTGACTGCCGGCGGAGGTTGGCAGGGTCGACCACAACCAACTTGAAGTGATTGCGTGAGGCCCCGTCAATCATTTTCACCCGTCTCCTTAAGACTCTGACCCGCGCGTTACCAACTGTTCAAGGCGCTCTAACGATGTCTCCAACACCTTGCCCGAGTATTCGGAGTTGCCGCGTATCGCCTGCTCCTTGTCGGGATCGGCGGGCCGCTGGCGCGACTCCAGAACCACCCGGGTGGCATCGGCCCCCTGGGCCTCGAGCTTGATCCTGACGACAGTTTCAAGTGCGAACCGGGGGGCGGGCTGCCCGCCGAGACGCTCCGCCTCGTGACGCCATTTGAGAAGGTGCTCGGGTTCGAAGGCGGTGATCAGTTGATCGACCTCGGAGTCTTGCCCCTGCCACTGGCTGCGAAGACGCTGGCGGCGGCCAAGTCCGGCGCCCTCCAGCACCTCGGCGCTGGCCGCCCTGGCGTACCACTCGGGCAGCCGTTCGGCTTCGGCCACGACCTCCCAAACGCGGGCCGCCGGCGCGGGGATGACCCGTTCCCTTGCTATCTCAATCATCGCTACTCCTCCACCGAAGCCCTTCCCACGTGAGCTGATATATTGTACGACATGGCGAACCAATCGCAAGCCGAACAGTTCGACCAATTGTACGGACGGCTATGGCGGGTCCTGCTCAAGGCAGACACAGAAGACCTCTCCCAGCACGATCGCCAGCTGCTCCATCACGTCCCCGCCGAGAAAGGCATTCCGCTCGGCGTCGTCGCAAGCCACCTCGGCATGCCCAAAAGCTCAGCGTCTGAGCAGGTTAAAAGCCTCGAGCGCCGCGGCTTCCTCACCCGCCACCGCGATCCCCAGGACGAGCGCCAGCTTTCGATTGTCCTCACCGATGCGGGGGTCGCTCGAGTGAGGCAGGACAGCGTTTTGGACCTGGTCCGATTGGCGGCTGCACTCAAGAAGGTTTCGGCCGAGGATAGGCGGGCTCTGTTGACTGGCCTAGAGCGGCTGGTGGCGGCGGCCGATGGCTGACGCGGCGGCGCCAGCCGGGTCACTCCTCGAGCGCTTCGTCAGAGGCTCGGCTGCTGTTCAAACCTGACCGGAGGCGTCGTCCACCGAATTGCGCCCACGATGGCCCGGCTTTGCGTGCTCCTCAGGCACCATCGACACCTCGACGTCCGGCGGCCGGATCCATGTGATCTCCCACGCCCTGGCCAGCGCACTGGCATAGAGCCCGACGAGGGTGCCCAGCGGGGCCCTGAGAATCGTTTCGCTCTGAGGGTCGACCAACAGAGCTATGCCCAGCAGGAACTGAATGACGTAGAGGCCAAC
The DNA here is from genome assembly GCA_035636885.1 of Candidatus Nitrosopolaris sp. Lineage (GTDB taxonomy): Bacteria > Chloroflexota > Dormibacteria > Dormibacterales > Dormibacteraceae > UBA10449. The sequence goes on along the minus strand of DASPYG010000128.1, from coordinate 26,388 downwards.
CGACACCGTGGCGAACACATAGTTCAGCATGCGGTGGGGCGCACCCGGGCGGAGGTTGCCGGCCCTGATGGACCTCGGCAGGAGATTGCTCACACCCCAAAAGCCCAAGGACGCCATGAGCACGTTGAGGATCGCGAAGTTGACATCGCCACCTAGGAGCGAGGCGATCGAGACGATGAAGATGTCGAAGAGGGCCAGGGAGGAGCTCCCGCCAAGGACTATCCGCCTCTCACGGGTCGCGTGATCACCGCCCCGGCCGGCCGCAACCGACAGCGACACGAACAGCAGCCCGATGAAAGCTGCTGAAGCGCCGCCACTCGTGATCAGAAAATCCCTGTAGCCCGCAATCATTGGCCGTATGCCTTGGCCACGTACTTTGGCACGACCATCCGCCATGCATCCAGGACCAGCTCGCGCATCTCGGTTTCGTCGATCGCGGCCATCTGTACCAGCACCCAGTGGTAGCGGAGGTCGGATTTTTCGGGCAGCATGAACTTGTCCGGCGATCCGCCGATGAGCCAGTCGCGCTGGTCCTTCGGGAACCCGAAACCCATCACCGTCTCGTCGCGCGAGAACGACACATAGACGATCTGCCCGACCCGGAACTTGACGCGGCCGTGGACCAGAGCTTCGGTTGTGCGCGGCAGTGTCATCGCAAACCGCCTCACGTCGGCCACCGTCAGCATTTGAGACAGATTATTTGACGCGCCACTCAGGGCGGACTCCCCGTACGATTCCCTGAATTCGGCAGCCGCCACAGAAGGGGGGTCACATGTCCAGTGGTTCTCAGCAGGCGGGCACTCTTCAAAAGGACGCGATCGGCCTCGCCCCGGTCCTCTTCCAGTCCATCACCCACATGGCGCCGGCCGCGGCGGTGGCCTTCTCCATCATCTTTGCCGTCACCTACGCCGGCGGCGCCACGCCGCTGGCCGTGCTCATGGCGCTCATCGCCTGCCTGCTGGTCGCCATCAGCATCGGGCAGCTGGCAAAGCACCTGCCGTCCGCGGGCGGCCTGTACACCTACAGCGCGCGAGGCCTTCATCCTACGGTCGGTTTCTTCGTCGCCTGGGGCTTCATGCTCGCCGAGCCGATCGTGGCGCCCCTGCTCTATCTGATCTTCGGGAACGTCATCGGCGTCTTCCTCACCAACCACGTCAACACCCCGACATGGCTTTGGGCGCCCTTTGCGGCGGCTGCCGGAATCGGCGTGTGGGCCCTCGTCTATCGAGGGGTGCGCATCTCCACCGAGGCGGGTGTGGTGCTCGGCGCGTTTGAGATCGTCGTCTTCCTCGCCCTCGCCATCACGCTGATCATCGCCGCCGGATCCAACAACACGCTCAGCGTGTTCAGCCCCAACACCGGCAACTCCAATGGATTGGGCTCTGTTTTCGCCGGCATGGTCTACACGGTGCTGGCGTTCATCGGCTTCGAGGCATCCGTGCCGCTGGCCGAGGAGACGAAGGACCCGCGCCGCACGCTGCCGAGGGCGGTGATCCTCTCGTGCGTGCTGATCGGACTCTTCTACCTTGTCTGCTACTACGCCGCGATCGTCTACTTCGGCCCCAACGCCGCGGCCGATCCCAAGAACGGCTTCTTCGCCTTCAACGGCGGCGACCCGTGGGACGGCCTCGCATCAAAGGTGTGGGGACCCTTCTCGATCCTCGTCCTGCTCGCGATCATCAACAGCGCCTTCGCCAACTCCAACGCGGGCGCCAACGCCGCCACCAGGGTCGGCTTCGCGCTGGGCCGCGTCGGCCTCCTGCCGCCGGCTCTTGCGCGCGTGCATCCGCGATTCAAGACCCCCTACATCGCAGTCCACGTCCAGGGCGCCCTCGGACTCGCAGTCGCCCTCATCCTGGGTTTCGCCCTCGGCGGGCCGCTCAACGCCTTCGCCTTGCTGGGCACCGTGGCGACGATCGTCATCGTCTGCATCTACATCCTCACGAACCTGAGCAACCTCGTGTTCTACATGCGCGAGCATCGCGACGAGCTCAACCCGATTCTCAACGTCGCGGTTCCCATCCTGGGCACGTTGATCTTCATCCCCGTACTCCTCGCCGCCTTCGGCATCGACTTCGCCGGGCTGGGCATCGCGGGCCTGACGGCGCCTGCCAATGCCGCGCCGTGGATCGTGCTGGCGTGGCTGGCGGTCGGCGTCGTGGTCTACATCTACTTGTCCTCGCGAGCTCCAGGCCGTATTCAGGAGACGGCGAAGACCTTCATCGAAGGCTGAGGCCGAGCCGGTCTAGGCGGTTTCGCGCCGGGCTTCGGCCACCGGTTCGCGCACCTCTGGACCGATCATCTGCGTGAAGACGGCGCGATAGTCGAGCAGTGCCCGCCGCAGGTCCTCCGTGCGATGCCGCTTGTGCCCCTCGGCAAGCTTCCGGCGCGCGGAACGCAACCGGTTCGGGAGGCGATGGGCGCCAAGGGGATGACCCCGCTCGCCAAGCATCGCGATGATCAACGCGTCGGCCCCCGTGACCGCCTCTTCAGGCGCATCCATGAATTGCCTCTCGATTCGGTCCCATGAGTCCAAATAGCGTGTGCGCGCCTCCGGCCGTAATGGCACGAGGCGCGTTCGAGGCGGCCGCGACCGCCAGGCTCTTACAACCGAGAACAGGACGGCCACGACGGCGAGAAGGATCACGAGGTCGATGGCCAGGGTGGTCAGATCCATACGTCACCTCCATGTGAGGTAACGCCAAGCCCTCCCGACCGACCCGGTTCAAGTGCGGCCCGAAGCTGGGACGGCCGCCCAGAAGCTCCTTGCCCGCCCATTGGCATGCGGTCAGGCCGGGCGCAGCATCGGAATCCTGAAGGGAGCGGCAGGTCGAAGAGGGCAATTCCGTATTCAAGGCCCGGTGCGCGCAAGGCGCGCGCGAAAGTCCTGCCGTTCCCGCCAGCTCAGGCGTTATCTAGACGAAAGATGTGCGTTTCGCGAGCCCCTGCTGGGCTAGTGTTGTCGCGAGAAGGACGCGTTGCAGGTCGCTTTCAGGCTATCCAGCCGCTCGCGGAAGCAGCCGATGAGCTCGCGCTCTCGCTGGCTGTCCTTCCCGGCGCCGACTGAGATGAAGCGGCCGACCCGGGCTTGGGTCCGCGCTTGTGCCGCGATCGGGCGCAGGCAACGCACTCGGAAGCCCCTCGGCGTCGCGGGCCCTGTTGGGCGACAAGGCCCGCCGGAGCAGCTCAGATTGCTGCCCGCTCAGCATCGGACGATTGAGGCGGGATCCCTGGTTGTTCTCAGCGCGCTTGGCCTGGGATTCCAGGTCGGTAACTGGCCTGTATGGACCATCGCGGCCGGGCTGGGCAGCTACGCCTTGTGGGTGCTCCTGTATGCGGAGGTCACCATCCAGCAGAAGCGGCGCCGCGCCATGTGGAAGGGGTGGCGATTGCACCGCCCGCGACGGCTGCGCGGCCGCACAGGCGTGGAGCCGGCGTCAGCCCCGATGCCGCAGCCAGTTCAGGAACAGCCAGCCCCCTAGACCTGTAGCAAACAGCGACCCGAGCAGCATCAGCGCCACCGGGTCGCTGTTGGTACCACCGGCGCCCGACGGTGGGCTTTGATTGCTCGACGTCGGGGGTGTTGTCGCCCCTGACGACGGCGATGCCGAGGGCTCACTCGAGGGCGATGTCGAGGTTGAAGGCGGCGAAGGCGCCGCTGCCCGCGGTTGGCTGCCGCCTCCAGCCGCTGTCGAGGGAGCTGCCACGCTTGCCGAAGAGACCGAGATCGTGCCGGCGGAGCCGCTCCACGTGCCACCGGCGGCATCGTGGACAGTCACCATTGGATGGAAGGTCCCGGCGCCGTAAGAGTGCGTGACGCCGGCGCCCGACCCGTTGGCCCCGTCGCCGTAGCTCCACGTGAACGAATACGGCGCCAGCCCACCTGTCGCGCTGCCATTGAAAGTCGCCTGGAGCAAGGCCAGTCCTGAGATTGGCGTTGCCGACACCGACACGCCCATTGCCGGATAGACGGTGACCGTTGTGGATCCATGCGCCACCTGGCCGTGGGCATCCGTAACCGTGATCGTGGCCGTGTATGTGCCGGCGCTGCTGTACGAATGAGCGGGGCTCTTCGATGTCGACGCCGAGCCATCGCCGAGATTCCACGCGTACGAGTACGGCGTCGTGCCGCCTGTTACGGAGGCGTCGAGCGTCGTCGCCAGAGGCGCGTCTCCGGTTGCCTTCGACGCAGTCGCGCTCGCGGCCAGCGGTCCGATCGACGAGATCGAGGGAGTCGACGCGATGGCATGCGCACCGTTTGCGTCGGTGATCATGAGCTGGGCGACATAGGAGCCGGCCGCGTACGCGTGGCTTGGGTTCTGAAGAGTCGAATTGCTCCCGTCACCGAAGGTCCAGGCGTAGGTATAAGGGGCCGCCCCACCGCTCGGGGTGCCTGTGAGAGTCACCGCCAGCGGCGAGCTGCCCGACAGAGGGGAGACGCTGGCGCCGGCGCTCAACATCGGGCTGACGGTGATGGTTATCGCGCTCGCCGAAGCCGCATGCCCATCCGCATCGATGATGGACAGGATCGCGCTGTATGTGCCGGCGCCGCTGTACGTGTGGCTGGGGTTCTGGCTGGACGACGTGGCGCCGTCGCCAAACGCCCACGCGTAGCGGTACGGCCCAGTTCCGCCCGAGGCGCTGCCCGCGAGGGTCACCGTCATCGGCGCATCGCCGGCCGTGGAGCCGGCCGATGCGGTTGCGGCCGGAGGGGGGTTGACCGTGATGGCGAGCGCCGGGGCCGTCGCTGTTGCTCCGGTCGCGTCGGTGATCGTCACCCGGGCGCTGTACGCGCCGGCCACTGTGTACGTGTGGCTGATGTTCTGGCCGCTCGACGTGGCGCCGTCGCCGAAAGTCCACGCATAGCTGAACGGAGCCGTGCCTCCGGATGCGGTCGCGGTCAATGTGGTGGCGAACGGTGCGTCGCCGGCCGAAGGCACCGCGGTTGACGATGCGCCGAGCGGCCCATGGACCACGATGGCCAGCTGGGTGGCGCTGGCCTTGACTCCGTTTGCGTCGGTCACATTGAGGATCGCGTTGAAGTTGCCCGCCGAGCCGTACACGTGGCCAGGATCCTGCAGCGCGGAGGACGAGCCGTCGCCGAAGGTCCATGCGAAGGTGAATGGAGCCTTGCCGCCAGTGGCCGACCCGGTGAACGCCACCGTCAGCGGAGCGTTGCCGCCGGTTGGTGCTGCGGAAGAGGTGGCGCCCAGGCTCGGCGACACCACGACGCTGGCCGTCGCGGTCGCTGTCTGGCCGCTCGCGTCGTGAATCGTGAGGGCGGCAGCGAATGTCCCTGCCGAGTTATAGATGTGGTTCGGACTCTGCAGTGGCGATGTAGTTCCATCGCCAAAGTCCCACGAGTAGGTGTACGGAGCCCTTCCGCCCGCTGCGGAGCCTGTGAACGAGGTCGTCAACGGTGCATCGCCCGCTGCGGGCACTGCCCTTGCCATCGCTCCCAGAGGACCGTCGAGCACGATCGCGATCGGAGTCGCCGAAACCCTCGCCCCGTTGGCGTCGGTGACCGTGAGCACGACGCTGAATGTGCCGGCGGTCGCGTACGTGTGGGTGGGGTTCTGAAGGCTCGAGCCTGCCGAGCCGTCGCCGAAGCTCCAGGCATACGTATAAGGAGGTAGGCCACCGGCGGGGCTGCCCGTGAAGTTGATCGCCATCGGAGCCGTCCCCGATGTCGCGCTCGCGGCTGACGTTGCCGTGAGGGCCGGGCTGACTGTGATGGCGGCTGTGGTCGCCGAGGCCGTGCGCCCGGCTGCATCGGTGATCGTCAGGGATGGGTGGTATGTGCCCGCTGCGGTGTAGGTGTGGCTGGGGCTCTGGCTCGTCGAGCTGCCGCCGTCGCCGAACGTCCACGCATAGCTGAAGGGCGCGGTGCCGCTGGAGACCGTGCTGGTGAAGCTGACCGCCACCGGCGCATCACCGGCTGTGGGGCTGGCCGCCGCGGTTGTGCTCGGAGGCGTGTTGACGACGATCGTCAGGCTCGGAGCAGCCGCCGTTACGCCGACAGCGTCAGTTACGGTCAGCCGGGCCGTGTAGACGCCGACGGCGGTATAGGTGTGGCTCGGGCTTGCACTTGTCGACGTGCCGCCGTCGCCGAACGTCCACGCATAGCTGTAGGGTGCCGTCCCCCCTGCCGGATTGCTGGTGAAAGCGACCGGCAATGGAGCTTCGCCTGCGTTGGGCAGTCCAGAATCGGCGGCCGCAAGCTGAGGCTGGACGATGATCGTGAGCCCCGCCGCGCTGACTCTGACCAGGTTGGCGTCGAGGACGCTGAACGTTGCGGTGTAGGTTCCAGCCCCGGTGTAAACGTGGGTCGGATTCTGGCTCGCCGAAACCAATCCGTCGCCGAAGGTCCACGTATAGCTGTACGGCGCGCGTCCGCCCGTCGAGCCGCCGGTGAAGGCGACCGAGAGCGGCGCATCACCTCTGGTTGAACTGGCCGAAGCGCTGGGGACCAGGCTTGGAGAGACGACGATCACGGCCGCGGACGTGGCCGTTTGGCCGCCGCTGTCATGGACTGTCAGCGTGGCGGTGAACGTGCCCGCTGCGATGTAGGTGTGGCCGGCCGACGCCTGGGTCGAGGTTGATCCGTCGCCAAAGGTCCAGGCATACGTATATGGAGCCCTGCCTCCGCTCGCCGTGGCGACCAGCGTCGTCGCGAAGGGGGCATCGCCGGCGGCGGGCGACGCGCTTGCGGTCGCCACCAGCGGGCCGATGACTGTGATCGCGATGGCGCCCGACGACGCTGTGGCGCCGTTGGCGTCGGTCACGGTGAGCGCCGCGTTGAACGTTCCGGCCACCGTGTACGTGTGGCTCGGGCTCTGGACGGTGGAGCCGGTGCCGTCACCGAAGGTCCACGCATACGAGTACGGGGTCCGGCCACCACTGGGAGTGGCGGTGAAGGCGACCGCCAGCGGCGTGTTGCCCGAGCTCGGGACCGCGGATGCCGCGACGGTGAGCGATGGAGTCGGTGACGGTGAAGGTGAAGGCGATGGCGATGGCGATGGCGATGGCGATGGCCCCGCGTTGATGGCTTGAGAGTTGATCGACTGCAGCGCGGCGACGTTGCCTGTCTGCAGGATCACCTGCTGGCCCAAGTAATCCCATGCGTAGACCCAGTAACCGATGGCGCCCTGGTTCTTCCAATGGTCGAACTGAGCCTGGATCTCGGCCGGCGTCGGCCACCGCCACGGGCTGCTGCTGAAGTCCTGAATGATGAACTCCCAGTTGGTCACCCCGGCGGCGTGGATCTGCTGCACGGCGCTGTCGATCGCCGAGTAATCGCAGGGGCCGGTCTCGCATGGATAGACGTCAAACGCGAGGATGTCGACCGTCCCCTTCATGGGGACTCCCGACTGAATCGGGCTGCCCACCTGGAACTGATCGTCTGCCACCCATGTTTTTGCGGTCGAGTCGGCGGCGTGGACCGCCTGCGTGATCGAGCTGTAGACAGCCGCTGCGTTGCAGCCGAATGCGGTCGGTTCGTCACCGATCTCATAGCGGAGGCCGGGGCTTCCAGCCTGGACATTGGCTGTGACCATGGCAGCGATGGCGGAGTTGGTCATCGTCTGCACGCAGGTCTGGTTGTTGTACGCGTCGACCCAGACCATGCCCGCGATTCCGTTTGCCGCCTGCGCGGCGCCGAGGTCCTGAACCCCACCGTCGGTGGATGCGTTGAAGCCGGCCGCGTGCATCGCCGCGAAGTCGGTCGAGGTGTAACGGAAGATGCCGCGAGTCCCCGAGCTTGGCCCGGGTATCCGGCCCGGCGGCGGTGATGGAGTCGGGCTTGCCGATGGCGTTGGTGTTGGTGTTGGTGACGGAGAGGGTGAGGGTGGCGGAGCCGTGCCTCCCGTGAGCAGCGGGAGGATGTCGCCCACCGTGCCGCCTTCGCTGGGCACGCTTGAATCCGCCGAGTGACCGAGCAGACCGACCCCGTACGCCTCTTCCAGACCGCGCAGCACGCCGTAGTGGCTTGCCGCCGTGATGGTCGTGCTGTGGGAGGAGCCGACGGAGATCAAGAGGACCTGCTCGTTGCTCGTGCCCTCGTCCTCGTCCCACCAGATCACGATCCGGCTGCCCGAAGTGAACCAGCTCGAGTTGCGCAACTGGCTGACCTGGGAGTTGAGGTAGGCGTCGCCCTGCTGATCGGTGCCGTCGTGCATGTCGTTGATCAGGTTGGGGGTGATCCAGATAAATGACGGCGCGGTACCCGCCGACAGGTCGGTGCTTAGCTGGGTCATGGGGACGATCTTGTTGCACTGAGAGGTGCTGTTGCGGATCGAGTTGTAGTAGGCCTGAGGCGCGTGGTTGACGTCGAAGTTGCTGAAGCCGGAGTTGATGTCACACGCCCCGTTTGCGCCATCGACGTAACCCTTCCAGCCGATCCCTGCGTTGGCCAGCTCGTCGTAGAAGGTCGGCCCCGGGTAGGTGCCGTCAGACGGGGCAGTGTCCTGGGGACAGCCGTGGATCGAGCCGTCGGTGATGCTGAGATAGTTGGGCAGGCTGGGATGGCAGGTGTCGGTGATGCTCGCAATCCCATTGTTGTTGATCAGGCTCTGCGTGAATGGCATGGCCGAGTTGCCGACGATAGTCGTGTAGCCGTGATTCTCCATCGCGATGAAAGCCACGTGAGGTGGAGTTGTGGCCGCTTGTGCGAAATGCCCGAACGGCAGCACCAACATCGCGGTCAACACGACGAAGAGATGCACTGCCAACGGACGGCGCAAAATGCGCAGCCTGTTCGCGCCGACCGTCACTGCGCGGCTATCCCCGGACGCCCGCGCCCACATCCACGCATATACGTCTACCCCCAGAAACGCTGGACACGGTCAGCGTGTTATCGGCTGGTTGAGGTCGCTGTGGACTCCAACCAACTTGAACGCCAACTGGACTCTGATCCTGCAGTTGGCCGATCGACCTGAGACCGCGTGGGGTTCAGGAATGACGAAGGATTTGCAAGTTTTAACCCATGAGCCCGCCGATTGCAACCCCTCGGCGCACATTAATTTCAGAGGCTTTTACGTTGCCGCAAAAATTGCCGACGCACCCGGACCCGTAAACATTCCTTTGCACAACCCCGGGCAACGTCCCGAGTCGCTCAAGACCAGCGCACTACATCGATCGGGACACCTCGCCTAAAGCGTCCCGATTGACGCTGGGACAGCGCCCGTGGAGAGACCCTTCTTTCCTACAGGCAGCGGAACACTATTCGAATACGCTCGGTGAGTTCCATGAAGTCCCTCCTTCACGTAGCTGATTAGCGCATGGACCTTCAAGAGGTAGCGCGACGAGTCCTGCTCGGCCACTGGGTCGTGATCTTCGTGTGTGTCGTCACCTGCGCTGCGGGCGTGGTCACGTATCACCTGTTCGACACGCCGACGTACAGCGCCTCCACGCGTGTCGTCCTCGATGCGCCGGCACCGACGTCGGGCACGGAGGCGACGGCAGTGGCCGACGCAGCCAAGGCGATTGTCACCAGCCCGACGCACATCATCGCGGCGCTCAACGTAGCTGGCGTCGTACGTGACCCGGTCAAGGTGGCGCCCGACATATCACTGTCGCCTCTCGGCACCTCGGGCGTCCTGCTGCTGACGGTGAAAGACACGAGCCCACAAGCTGCCGCGGCCATTGCAAACGCGCTGGCCGACGACCTGATCAAGACCCGGCTCGCGGTCAGCCCCGCGGCCCACAAGGCGGCCATCGACGCCCAGATCAAGGCCGTGACGGATCAGATCACCGCGCTCAACGTGGAAATCGCGTCGCTGAAGCTTCAGCTGGACAACCTTAGGGTCGACCCGTCCAACTCCCAGACTGCATCGGTCAAGGCGCAGATCCTGGCCGACCGCATCACAGCCGACGACAACGACGTCGCCACGCTGACCCAGCAGCTGATCCACCTCGACTCCGAACGCTCGAGCCTGGGCTCGGCGTCGGACACGACGCCGTCGGTGATCGATGCGGCGACCGTGCCCATCAAGCCCGATCCTTCGCGTCTCCCGATCGACCTTGCGTTGGCGCTCATCGTCGGAGCGGTGGTCGGGGTTGCGATCGCGGCGGCCAAGGAGACCTTCCGCCCGACGCTCGCGACCGGCGATTCGGTGGCCAAAGCCATGGGGGTTCCGGTCTTGGGCTGGCTTCCGGACACGGCCGGAACGCTGGCTCCGCGGCTCAAGCTCGCAGCGAGCGCGGCCGACATCCACGCCCTGGAGTTGATCAGTGTCGCCGACACGCTCGACCTGTCCTCACTCGCAAGGACCCTGCGGGCTCCGCTTTCGCAGGGTCAGGGCGAGGGCAAGGGACTCTCGATCTTCTCTATCGACGACGCGCCGGCACGCTACCGAACCGGCCAGGCGCCGCCATCGGCCTTCGTGTTGGTGACGCCCGAAAGGATCAACAAGTCCGCCCTCGCGCCGGTCCAGGACCTGATCTCGCTCAGCGGCCGGCCTCTTCTCGGCGTGATCGCGCACAAACCGTCGCGCTCGACGAAGACCTCGATTCCGTTTGCAAAGCCCTCACCCCGCCTGGCGGTTGTCCTTGATGGCGAGAAAGATCCCGCCAAGGGGATGAGCAAGGAAATGCAGTCCGACCTGTGGGGTGCCCAGTGAGCGCAGTCGCCCAGGAAACCGACGCCAGGTTCCGGATTCCATTCGCCAAAGCTGAGATCAGCGAAGAGGCGCGGGAGGCTGCCGCGCGAGTCCTGGCGTCCGGATGGATCACGACGGGGCCCGAGGTTGTCGAGTTCGAACGCGAGTTTGCCAGCATGGTGGAAGCCGAGCACGCCGTCGCGGTCGCGTCGTGCACCGCCGGAATCGAGATCTCGCTGCGGGCCCTGCGCCTTCCTCGTGGGGCAAAGGTGCTCACGTCGACGATGACCTTCTGCGGAGCCGTGCACGCGATCGTACACGCGGGTCTGCACCCAATCCTCGTCGACGTGAATCCCGACACGCTGATGCCGGATGCCGAGACCACAGCCGCCGCGGTTCGCAGCTCGGGCCCGGTCGACGCGATGGTCGTCGTTCATTTCGGCGGCGCGCCGGCGCCGGTCGAAGAGATGGCGGCGGCGGCCGGGCTCCCACTGTCCCGCGTGATCGAGGACGCCGCTCATGCCATAGGCACGAAGGTCGGCGACAGGTGGGTGGGCTCGATCTCAGCTGCCACCTGCTTCAGCTTCTATGCAACCAAGAACCTGCCGATCGGCGAAGGCGGAATGATCACGACCGCTGATCCGGAGCTCGCTGATCAGGCGCGCCAGATTCGATTGCACGGCATGAGCCGCGACGCGTGGAAGCGCTATCTGCCCGGGTCGGGATGGCGCTACGAGGTTGATGTGGCGGGGATCAAAGCCAACATGACCGACGTCCAGGCGGCCATCGGCCGGGGCCAGATGAAGCACTTCGGGAGATGGCAGGAGCGACGGGCCGAGCTTGCCGACGCATTCGACATCCGGCTCTCCCGAATCAATGGATTGCGCATCCCCGCCCGACCGGAGCGGGGCCTCCACGCATGGCACCTGTACGTCATCCGCATCGAACCGGAATTTGGCGTCGACAGGGACAGCTTCATCCGGATGCTCTCCGAACGCGGCGTCGACTGCTCGGTCCACTTCATTCCACTGCACCACCAGCCCTACTTCCAGCGGATGCTCGCGGACGAAGCGAATCGATCGTTCCCCGTCGCCGACGCGGTGTTCCCCACGCTCGTGTCGCTTCCTTTCTATCCCGCCTTGACCGACGGGATGCTCGATCAGATCTGCGAGGAAATCGACGGGATACGGCCTGCTGCAACGAGCAGTCAGCGCCCGCAGCTCGCTGTCGCCGGGTAGACCTCATGGCCCTCGAGATCACATCGAACTCCTACAAGCCGTCATCCCCGGGGCCCAGGCGGCTGCCCAAGAACGGGTCAGGCCTACGCACCATCATCATCGGGGCGGGCGCAGCCGGCCGGATCCTCGCGCGCGACCTCAAGCGGACACCGGAGTACGGCCTTCTGCCGATCGGCTTTCTCGACGACGACCCGACTAATAAAGGTGTGACCGGTCTCCCCGTGCTGGGCAGGACGGGCGACCTGGTGATGATCGCGGCGAGCCATGCGGCGGACGTTGCCATCGTCGCCATACCGTCGCTCGCGCCCGGCGATGTTCGCAGGCTGGCCGAGTCCGCGAGCACCGCGGGCGTAAGCGTCCGCTACCTCCCCTCTTTCGGGGCAGCGCTCGAGCGCGATGCACGGATCAGCGATCTTCGCCGCCTCCGCGTCGACCGTCTGCTCGGCCGGCAGGAGATGCGGGTCGTGCGGACTGCCTCACGCGCAGTCGTAGAGGGCAAGCGTGTCCTCGTCACCGGCGCCGGCGGCTCGATCGGCAGCGAGCTGTGCCGGCAGATCAAGGCTTTCGGGCCGGCCGCGCTCTACATGCTGGACCATGACGAGTCCAACCTGCACCGGCTGCAGATGCATCTCGACGGCCAGGCGCTGCTCGACAACGACGAGCTCCTCATTGCCGACATCAGGGACGGCGAGCGGATCAAGCAGCTGTGCGCGGACCTGCGCTTCCAGGTCATCTTTCACGCTGCCGCTCACAAGCACCTTCCGCTGCTCGAGATGCATCCGTGCGAAGGCATCAAGTCGAATGTCCTTGGCACCCGGCACCTCGTCGAGGCTGCGGTCGAAACCGGCGTCGAGCGTTTCATCCTGATCTCGACCGACAAGGCCGCGGATCCGATCTCGATTCTCGGCGCGTCGAAACGGGTGGCCGAGCTGATCCTGCAGGCGCATTCCGGCGGCTACACGAGGTTTGCCTCGGTCCGCTTCGGCAACGTCCTCGGCAGCCGCGGCTCCTTCCTTTCGGTGCTCTCCGAGCAGATCGAGAACGGTGAAGCCGTCACCGTCACGCATCCCGACGTGACTCGATTCTTCATGACGGTCGAAGAAGCTGTCGGCCTGGTCATAGAGGCGGCGAGCATGGCCGAGCTCGGAGAGACATTCGTCCTAGACATGGGCGCCCCGGTCCGGATCGTCGATCTGGTTCACAACTACGCCGCGCAGTTCAACCTGCGGGAGGGCGACTTCGAGATCAGCTTTACGGGCCTGCGTGGAGGCGAGAAGCTCAACGAAGCGCTCTTCAGCGAGAACGAGGTACGGCTCCGCACCGATCATCCAAGAATCTGGGCGACCCAGGCAGCGGCCCCCGCGGCCGACCTCGAGTCGGTGCTCGATCGGTTGATCGAATCGGCGTCCATCAATCGCAGCGACCTGGTGCGCCAGCACCTGGCTTCACTGCTGCCCGGCTTCGCGAAGTCGCCCGCGCTCACGTCGGCAACAGTGGTTGCGCCCTACCCGGACGGTTTCTGACTTGCGCCGCGTCGCCATTGTGATCACTCGCTTCATCGCCGGCGCCGGCGGAGTTGCCCTGCGCGGGGCGCTGGCTCTCGACCCTCAGCAGTACTCGGTCACCATCTTCTCCACTCCCGGCGGTCCGCTGCTGGCGGAGGCCGAGAAGGCAGGCTTCAAGATCGTCCGCCTCGATCACATGAGGCCGGAGATCAGCCTGCGTGAAGACCCGAGCGCGTTGCGAGAGCTCACTGCTCTGCTGCGCGAGGGGGACTTCGACATCGTCCACACCCACAGCAGCAAGGCAGGAGCGCTCGGCAGGATCGCGGCGCACCGCGTGGGTGTGCCGGCGATCGTGCACACATTTCACGGCTTCCCGTTCCATGACTTCCAGTTCGGACCGCTGCGGACGACGTACATCGAGATCGAGAAGAGGCTGGGCCGCATCACCGACCAGTTCCTCGCCGTTGGAGGCGCCGTCGCGGCGCAGGCGATCAGCCTCCGGATCGCGCCTGCCGAGCGGATTCGAGCCATCGCGAGCGCGATCGAGCTCAACATCGCGCCCGCGTCCCAGAGCACTCGAGCTGCTGCACGCGCCCTGATGGGCTTGCCCGAAAACGCTCTTGTCGTGGGGACGGTGGGACGGCTCGCACCCCAGAAGGCGCCCCAGGACATGGTGGCCGCGATCGCAGCGATGCGCCGTCCGAACGTCCTTTGCGTCTGGGTCGGCGACGGACCGATGCGTGCGGAGATCACGAGGCTGATCGAGCGCCGCAGGCTGACCAACCAGTTCCTTCTGCTGGGTGAGCGCAACGACGTGGCGGCTCTCCTGCCTGGCTTCGACGTTTTTGCGCTGGCCAGCCACTACGAGGGCCTGCCTTGCTCGGTCGTCGAGGCGATGACCTGCGGCGTGCCGGTTGTCGCGACCGCCGTTAACGCCGTGCCCGAGGTCGTGGTGCCGGGCAGGACTGGTCTTCTGGTCCCGGCGGGCGCGCCCGACCTCCTGGGGAGGGCGCTCTCCTACCTCCTGGATCACCCTGGTGATGGATCGCGGATGGCACTCGCGGCTCGGACGCAGCTTGGCGACCGTTTCAGCCCGGAGGTTCTCGGCCGCGACCTGGTTGAAACCTACGAGATGGCGCTGACCAACTCGCCGCGGGCAGTCCGGAAGGCACTGAGGTTGGTCGCTTAGGCATGGACGCAATCCTCGAAACAGGCGGCGAGCGCCTTCACATCACCAGCGCCATCCCGTGGGTGGATGAGCTGATCAACGAGGCGGCGTCAGGTGATCTCAAACACGGCGACGACACCGCGGCAAGCCTCGTCGTGAATGTCGAGTCCACAAACCGCGCTTTCGACACCAGCTCGTGGGAGCCTCTCACTCGCAGCGCTTGGCGGCTTCGCGACGAAGTGGTCATGGAGGATGTGTGCTCGTCCGGCTTCGACCTGCGACTGCGCTGTACGCCAGACGACGTGGAGTTCACATATCGCTGGAGGCCTCGCCTGCGCGGCCACGCTGCCGCGCAGCTTTTGAGGACTCGATTCACGCTGCTGGCGCGGGCCGTGTTGATCCAGTACCCGGCCCTGTGGCGCGCATCGATCCGCGGCAGGGCTCCCCTGCACGCGTCGGCATGCACAGTCGGTGACCTCCGGCCACTGCTCGCGGGACCAGGCGGCGTGGGCAAGTCGACCCTGCTGGCTCAGGAGCTCGCTGCAGGCGGCCAGGCGATCTCCGACAACCTGTGCGTCAGCGACGGGATCACCGCCTGGGGCGTGGTCGAACCGATGCGAATCGAAGGCGGCAACGGCCGCTCGATGCCGCATGGACGAGCCGAGCTTCCACTGCCGGGCCGCGTGCCGTCCCTCGCTCCCAACGTTCTCGTCGTCCTCCGGCGCGGCCACGACGAGGTCGCTTACCTGCGCTTCTGCGGCAGCGCCACCGTCGCGCGTTCCCTGGTCACCGGCACATACATGGCCGGTGAGCTGCGGCGTTACTGGGGATTCGCGGCCACGCTGGTCGCGGGAACCGAGCTCGGGCCGTCACATCCTCCGGTGGAGGCAGTGGCCCGCCAGCTCGCGACCCGACTGCCATCCGTGGAGATCGTGCTGGCACGTCGGCCCGGCGTCAGGCTGGCCGAGCTGCTGAGCCTGATGGAGGCCATCGCTTGAGCAGCGACGCGATCGCTCGGACCTACAACCGCGCCGTTCCGGCGGGGACTCCGTGGCATCTCCAGCCCCGGATCTTCGACAGCGACGACCATCCGGTTCGACTGGACTCGCTGGCCTTGCTGAACCAGGGCATCAAGGATGCCGATCTGGCCGCCCCACCCGCTGTGCTGCCTGACTTCTATCACAAGAAGTTGATGGAGATGCCATCGAGCATTGCGGTGGCGACCCGGGAGACGATCCGGCCGATCTTCACCAGCGCGGCCCTGAACTGCGGGATGGCCCTGGTGGGACTGGACATCGACACCCCGCACGAGACGGCGATTCGCCACTTCTACAAGAGTGTTCGCGACACCTACCCTTACCCGCCCAACTATCGGCCGGTGCTGACGGCCCGAGAGGTCCTTCGCTGCGCGGTCGAGGGCGCCAGGTTCGCTGTCGACCGTTACGACCTCGATCCCGCGGAGCTCGACCGCATCGAGGAGGGCGGCTGCCTCGGCGTGGATCGGTATGGCGGCGCGGACCGGGTCCGGCGCGAGCTGTCGTGGATGGCAACGCAGCTGTCACGCATCCGCTTCGGCACCGTCGGTCCGAGCACCCATTTCGTCGAGCTGCAAAAGGTCGAAGAGGTTTTCGACACAGAGGCCGCCCGCAAGCTCGGTGTGCACCTGGGGCAGGTGACGCTTCAATACCACGGCGGCGACGGCGTCCTGAACATCCAGATGGGCGCCCGCTTTGGGCGGCGCCTTGCGGGCTCTCGTCCGCTACGGACCGTCATGGCCGTGCAGAAACCTCTTTATCAGCTCGCGTCGGTCCGTTCCGCGCGCCAGCTTCGAGAGCGCCTCCGCCTCTATTTCTCGGGCGGCTGTCCGCCGGTCCTGCGCGAGAGCGACGAAGGCGAGCGGCTGATGCTGGCCAACGCGGTCGCCATGAATTACGGCTTCGCCTACCGGCAGGCCACCTACTCGACCCTGAGGGCTCTGGCCCGCCAGTCGTTCGGCGCGAGCATGAAGCTGATCGTCGACTCGCCCCACAACACGATCTACGACGAGCAGATCGGTGGGCGCCCGGCCGTTGTCCACCGGCACAACAGCGCGCGGGCGTTTCCGGCCTCGAAGATGAGCGGCCACCCGGTTTTCGCCGACACAGGGACGCCCCTCCTGCTGCCGGGCACGAATCGCACCTCTTCCTATTTATGTGTGGCGGCGGAAGGCGCCGAGGAATCCCTGTTCTCGGCCTCCCACGGCACCGGCAGCATCATCTCGGACTTCGAGCGCAGGGGCCTCTCGAATCGGCACCCGCAGGGGCACACCACCCTCAGGTTCGGATACAAGGACACCTCGACCACGGTCGTCCCCCACCTCGACGACAACGGGGTCGACGAAGGGCTGCGGATCCTGGTCAGCAATCACCTCGTTCAGCCGGTGGCCCGCCTGCGGCCGTTTGCTGTTCTGAACTAGCCCGCGGAGATCGATCGAAATGCGGGCGATGAGGATTGATGGAGCGGTCGACGTACGGCGGCATGGAACCGCGGCGGGCGAGCTGCCGGCCGGTGACCTGCCGCTCGAGTACCGCCTGCGAAGGCTCCACCGGCGCCGGAGGCGGGCAGTCATCCGCCGCTTCATCAAGGGTGCGTTCTGGAGCGTGGGTCTCCTGGGGGCAGCGGCGTTTGTGATCGGCGTGAGCGTCGAGATCGCCCAGAGATGATCGCTACTCGATCGCTCGCGGGCGTCCAGCCGCCGGCGAGGACCATCACCCTGCCGCCACGTGTGCCATGGATCGTGATCGCTCCAGTGGCCGCCGCCCTGGTCATGCTCCCGTACCTCAAGCCGTCCGGTCCGGGTAACTCGTCGCCGGTCGACGTCATGATCGCGCTCAGCATCGCGCTGACGTTGCTCTGGGCCGGCTACACCCGCCAGGAGCTGCGGCTTCCGTATGCGCTCGCCGTGGCGACCATCATGGTCGGCGGCGCCATCGCCTCCTTCGCCGGACCCCTCCCCAAGACCGGTTTGCTGGCGATCGCGCAGGACTTCATCCTCCTGGCGTGGTGCGCGGTCATCGTCAACCTGGCCCGCTCGTCATCGGCCTTCCTTTGGCTGTTGAGAGCCTTCACGTGGGGCTCCTTCGGCTGGGCACTGGTGCTGATCGGGGCGATCGCCACCGGCAACCTCGCACTGGCCGGGGTTTCCGACCGGACCGGCGTGCGAGCCTCGCTGACCTTCGGCGACCCGAACTACGCCGCCAACTATTTCTTCGTCGCCCTGATGGTCGTGATGGCCACGCAGATGCCGCGGCGGCGCAGCCTGCGGATGGTCGTCTATGCCGCGCTGTTGACGGCCTTGGCCCTCACCGGCTCCAACGGCGGACTGCTCGCGTTTGGAATCGGACTGGCCGTCGTGGCGGTGTCGTTCGTGCACCGCCGCTGGGGCGCGATGCCGTTCCTGGTGACGGTTTGCACCGTCGGCGCGGTCGGCGTCATCGCCCTGATGGTCAGCCAAACCCTGCCCATCGAAGCGTGGGCCAGAGACAGCGGTCAGCCGCTCCTGCGCGACTCGATCGGTCGCAGCTCGCAGAGCGCGCAGGAACGCGCGTGGCTGATACAGGAGACGACCGATCTCTTCAAGCAGGGGGTGCCGTGGGGGCTCGGCCCCGGCTCGACCAAGCCATTGCTGCAGACACAGCTCGCCCCGTACGCGTATCAGACCCATGACGATTACATCGAATCGATCGTCGAGCGCGGCGTGCTCGGTGCCATCGGGCTGGTGCTGTTGATCGGCTCGGTCGGGGTCCGCACGTGGACCGTCGCCACCAAGCCTCTCACTCCCGAGTTCGCAGCGCTCTTTCCACGCACCGCTCCATTGGTTGGCGGCGTGTTGGGCCTCGCCGTGTCAGCGTCGTACTACCAGATCCTCCATTTCCGGCACGTGTGGGCGTTTCTTGCGGTGATCGCCGCGCTGTACGTGTGGGGGCGCCGATGGAACACGTGATGCAGCTTGCGCGCAGGCTGCGGCACCCCTTCGCCGGCAACGTGGTCGCGTTGGCGGGCTCGATGGCTGCTCTCGGCATTGCGACGCTCTGGGTCGCACGCGTGGGCGGACCCGTGGCAGTGGGCGATTACGCGCTGCTGCGCATCCTGCCGTGGCTCGTCGCTGTGATCGTGTCCGGCGGGGCGGCCGGGTCGATGGCGTACTTCTTGGCGGGGCCGACGCGGGACGACCCGCGCGTGCGTTCGACCATGATCGCAATCGCGACGGGCGGCGCTTTGGCGGGCGCAGGGCTGTGGGTGATCGCGACGCCGCTGCTGCACCGGTTCTTCTTCAAGGACCTGGCAGCTGCGCTGATCGCGCTGGTTGCGGCGAGGGTTGCGCTCCGGCTCGTCGTCATCACAGGCAAGGCAGCGGCACAAGGCACGGGCGACCTACCGGGAAGCAACCGCACGATCCTGTTCGAAGAGCTCTTTTTCTTGCCGGCCTATGGCCTCCTTCTCGCTCTGCATGTGACGGGTACGTGGGCGGTCGTCGGCGCCCTGATCCTCAGCGACCTCGCGACGGGCAGCGTCGCCTGGGTCAGGTTGGTGCGTCGTGGCTTTCTCGCCCACGCATCCCCACCTTCCATGGAGCTCGCCCGCCGCATCTACATGTTTGGCACTCGGGGCCAGCTGGGCAGTCTGCTCAGCCTCTTCAACCTGCGGCTCAACTTCGTGTTCATCGCCGCGATCGCCGGTCCGGCCGCCCTGGGGATCTACGCGGTGGCGGCGAAATACGCCGAGGTCCTGCGGGTGGTGCCAATCGCCGCCAACTGGGTCCTGTATCCGCGATTTGCCAGGTCGGAAGCAGATGTCGCGTCGGCGAGCTCTCGGTGGTTCATCCCGCGCGCCGGGGCGGTCACCGCGGGCATTGCGCTTCCATTGGCGCTGGCGGCCGGCGCGATCGTCCCATTCCTGTTCGGCCAGGCATTCGCAGGGGCGGTCCTGCCGGCACAGATCCTACTGGTCGGCCTTGCGGCCGAAGGCGCCGCAGGTGTCATGACCGCATATCTCTTCGCACGAGGCCGCCCCGGCCTCAACTCACTGGCCGCCGGCACAGGGCTGGCCATGACGCTGGTGCTGGACGTGATCCTGATCCCGCGCATGGGCGCGGTCGGGGCGGCGATCGCCTCGAGCGTCGCGTACCTCACCACCACCGCAACCTTGCTGGCCTGGTACCGCCACGCCGCGCGACCGACACCTCCACCGCACCTTTCCGAGCCGGTGATCGAGGGGCTGACTAGCGTTGCCCCTAGCCTTGAGCGGCGGGCGATGGATGTCGCGATCGCGGCGCTGGTACTCGCCATCTCGTGGCCCCTACTGATCGTCCTCGCGGCCGCGTCGCGAATGAGCACTCACGGATCCTCGATCTTCACTCAGCCCCGTGTCGGACAGGGAGGAGTCGCGTTCCCCATGTACAAGTTCCGCAGCATGCGATGCGGGCTTGACGGCCCTGACGTGACGACGCCGGGCGACCGGCGCGTGACGAGGGTGGGGGCGGTCCTGCGCGCAACCAGCCTGGACGAGCTGCCCCAGCTCATCAACGTGCTGCGCGGAGACATGACCCTCGTGGGCCCACGGCCCGAGACGCTGGCGCTCGCACGGCGCTATCCCTCCGAATGGCGGGTCATCTTCGCCCATCGACCCGGATTGACCGGCCCCGTCCAGGTCACCCTGCGTGACTCGGTTCCCGACGGGCTCGAGGACGTCGAAGCTTATTACCTGAACGACCTTCTGCCCAAGCGAATGGAGCTCGACATGGCTTACCTGTCGAACCCGACGTTCGCATCAACCCTGAGCCTGATGTTCGCCACGGCATCCCACGTGACGTCGCGACTCGTTGTGAAGCTCGTGGCCGTTAGGCGAATGCGTCCGGTAGCCGACTTGAAGAGGACCGCGTCCCCGTGAGCGGTGGTGGTGCATCGGGCTCAGTCGGGGTGGGCAAATTGTCCCGCCCGACTCTGGGGTTTGTTGTCGATGGTGACAGATGTACCGGTTGACGGTGAGTAGGCGTGACTTTACGGTCGAGCCCAATGCCTCACTTCTCGCTTATTCATGGTTACAGCAATGATTAATAGGTCAACCGCCGCCGATCGCCTGTCCAAGAAGCTGCGTGTTGTACGTGCCACCGTAGTGGGTGCGTTTCTCGGTGGAAGCCTCTTGATCGCCTTCGGCGCCCAGGTGGCGGTCTCAGCGGGGCCCACCAACGTGGACACCTCGATCTCGTCGCAGGCTTACCAGCGTTCGGCACAGGACAAGGTGGCATATCTGCACGACGGTTCGCTCCTGGTCGGTTTCTATGACGGACACACTGGTGCAATCGACCACGTCACCAATCCGTCGACGTCGCCCGTATCGACCAGGGTCCTCACGTTTCTCGGCGGCGAAGAGGAGTCCCTCTATGTCTTGCCTGGCAGCGGCACCACCGAGATCTGGGTGCAGGAGGGCAACGAGATCTTCGGCGGCCCGAGGCAGGAGCAGATCCAGCACGGCACCTACGATGGAAGCACCTTCAGCTGGGACGGGGGCAACGTAAACCCAGAGCCTGTTGAGGTTCCCGGAACCCTCACCAACGGGCGCCAGGATCCGTCCGTGGTCTGGACAGGGCAGTGGCTGATCGCTTCGTGGTGGGACGACACCGTCGGTCATGACTCGGACAACGTGTTCTACAACTGGACCCCCGACCGCACCGGCAAGACCGGTTGGGCGGTCACCGCGAAGGCAGGTTCAGTCGCTGTCGACAACCATTCAAGCTCGAGCACGGTCGTCTACAACGTCGTCACAGGTGACGCCCCCGCAGTGAATGACCAGTTCCAGATTGGGCTGGCGGTCAGTAACAACGGGAGTCTTACGTGCGACAGGTTGACCACGTGCAACGCCGAGTTCCGGCAGGTGACCGGTGTTACCGGGACCGGTCCATACACCCTCACCCTCGACTCTCCGCTGGTCTACCACCACAACATCAACGAGCCGATCCGAATCGCCGCCGAGCTGCTGACGGCGACCGCCAGCAACCCTGTGCAGGTCACCATTCGACACTCCGCCAAGCTCGGCGCGACGATCGCCGTCTACGGCGCCGCGTGCAAGATCCTCTCACGCACCCTCCTGGACGGCGCGGCTGATCCGTCGCCGGCAAACTGGACAACTCAATCGACGGTCGATGTGGACGATTGCGAGGGAGGGCCCTGGCTGGGCGGCCCTCAGGTCGCCATCGACGAGACCAGCGGCGACGTCCATGTTTTCAAAGCCATGACCAGCGGCGAGCCATCGCCGATGGGCATCATCTACTGGCACGGGACGCCTGATGCAGTTCCGATGAGCACCGGCGCGATCACGTGGGGCGCCCGATTGGTGATCGATCCTGCGCACAGCAGCTTCGAAAGCGACCCGCCTGACATCGCAGGTGCGGTCGACCCGACAACCCACAGGGTGTATGTGTTCTGGGTCACAGCAGCCCTCACGGGCCAGCTCAAGTACGTCACCCTCGACAGCCCATACACTTCCGCGTCGCAAGAGAACCTCGTCACGACGGACGCACAGCCGCGGTCTCCGCACGTCCCGTCAGTGCTGAATGGTGCTTACGTGCCCCTGGTCTACCAATCCGGCACGGCCAGCCCCTTCAGCATCGTCCTGGACAACACCCTCAGCACGAGCGTGGCTCCCGACATCACCCCACCGACCGCCCCAACCGGCCTCACCGCGACTGCAACCAAGACGCCCGAGGTGGACTTGAAGTGGAATGCCTCGACTGACAACGTCGGCGTCGCCGGTTACGACATCTACCGCAATGGCAGCACGACGCCGCTTGCGACCGTGTCCGGCGCCACGCTTGTCTACGCGGACAAGGCTGTCACCGACGCCACCACTTACACCTATACGGTCGACGCGATCGATGCCGCCGGCAACCACTCGGCGCAGTCTGCCGCAGCCACGGCCAAGACCCCCGACATCACAGCTCCTTCGGCGCCGGCAAGCCTGACGGCCACGCCAACGCCGACGCCTGAGGTGGATCTGAGCTGGAGCGCATCGACCGACAACGTCGGCGTCACCGGTTACGACATCTATCGCAACGGCAGCGTCACACCGCTTGCCATCGTCTCGGGGTCCACCACCCTGACCTACGCTGACAAGGCCGTCACGGACGCTACCGCGTACAGCTACACGGTCGACGCCTTCGACGCCGCCGGCAACCATTCGGCGAAGTCTGCTGTGGCCATGGCAACGACCCCCGACATCACAGCGCCTTCGGTGCCCGCGAGCCTGACCGCCAAGGCAACCCCGACGCCCGAGGTCGACTTGAGCTGGAGCGCATCTACCGACAACGTCGGTGTGACCGGCTACACCATCTATCGCGACGGCTCGATGCTCGCCACCGTGTCGGGGTCCACCCTGACCTACGCCGACACCGCCGTCGTCCAGACAACCAGCTACAGCTACCGGGTCGACGCGTTCGACGCCGCCGGCAACCACTCGGCCCAATCGGCCCCGGCCAGCGTAAACACCCCTGACATCTCGCCGCCGTCCGTCCCGGCCGGCCTCAGCGCCGCTCTCAACGCGAGCCACGGCGTCACGCTGACATGGAGCGCCTCGAGCGACAACGTCGGGGTGGCCGGCTACACCGTTTACGGCAACGGCGCGTTCCTGACCACGGTGGCCGGAGTGACCTACACCGACAACAGCGTCAGTGGGCTCACCACCTACACCTACACCGTCGATGCCTTCGACGCGGCCGGCAATCACTCGGCCAAATCGGCGGCCGCGCAGGTCACCACCGGTGTCGCGGCTCCGTGCCAGGTGCCCACCGTGACTGCGGCGCCAGCGTCACCTTCGTTGGCGGGCACGCGGGTCACCATCACCGCCAGCTCCTCTGGCTGTCCAGACCCCCTGTATGAGTTCTGGACCCTGGCCCCCGGCGGCAGCTGGAAAGTTGCCCAGGCCTACTCCAGCAGCGGCACCTTCACCTGGCACACCTCGCCTCCCGCTGGGACCTACTACTACTCGGTATGGGTCCGCGATGCCAGCAGCGCAAGCACCTATGACTCTTACGTCCCAGGCACCGCTTATGTGCTGACGTCCACCGCTTGTTCGTCGGTGAGCGCCTCCGCCGCGCCCGCTTCTCCGCAGGCGGCGGGCACCGCCGTCACCATCAGCGCCACCGCGGCGGGCTGCCCCAACCCACGCTTCCAGTTCTGGATCCAGCCGCCGGGCGGCAGCTGGGCGGTGGCCCAGGCTTACTCGAACAGCAGCATCTTCAACTGGAACACGAGCGGCTCCGGGGTCTACCACTACTCCGTGTGGGTCCGCGACGCCAGCAGCTCGAGCAGCTACGACGCTTACTTCCCGGGCACCGCTTACACGGTGACGTCTACTGCTTGCACGGCGGTGAGCGCCTCGGCATCACCCGCCTCCCCGCAAACCGCGGGCACGGCCGTCACCATCTCCGCCGCGTCGTCCGGATGCCCCCACCCGCTCTATCAGTTCTGGATCCAGCCGCCTGGAGGCGCCTGGACCGTGGCTCAGGCCTACTCGGGCAGCGCCACCTTCAGCTGGAACACGACGGGACGGCCGGCGGGCGTCTACCACTACTCGGTCTGGGTCCGCGATGCCGCGAGCGCGAACAGCTATGACGCCTACGTCCCTGGGACCGCGTACACCCTGACGACCAACGCCTGCACCTCGGTCAGCGCCACAGCGGCGCCGGCCTCACCGCAGACGGCGGGCGCCTCCGTCACCATCACGGCGGCTGCTTCGGGTTGCCCCAGCGCGCAGTACGAGTTCTGGATCCAAACCCCTAGCGGCACCTGGACGATTGCACAGGCCTACTCCAGCAGCAATACGTTCATCTGGAACACCGGCGGGCTGCCAACCGGGACCTACCGATATTCAGTCTGGGTGCGCGACGCCAGCAGCGGTGCCAGCTACGACGCTTTCTTCCCTGGCACCGCGTACATGCTCATATGAGAAGCGGAGCTGCATCGAGCAGCTCCGACCCGGGACCGTCGACCACGTTGACGGGGCATCGGGTTTGCTGACGCTTTCCGCCCTGGTCAAGGCATTCCTCACCATCGCCTCGGGGAGGGGCGCCCAGCCGGGCCGCAGGCGCATTTCGATCAGCCTCGGCGCCGCGACGGCCCTCACCGCGTTCGGGCTGTTCGCAGCTCCGCTCACCGCGGCGGCAGCAGCCATCCCCTGCACGACGGCAGACCTCATCACGGCCATCTCGGCTGCGAACGTCGCCGGCGGCACTGTCACCCTCGCCCCGGGATGCGTGTACACGCTGACCGCGGCCAACAACGCGACGGACGGCGGCACCGGGCTACCCGTTATCACCCGGAACGTGACCGTCGTGGGCAGCGGAGCCACGATCACCAGGTCGACCGCAGCGGGGACGCCGTCCTTCCGGATGTTCGACGTCGCGTCGTCGGGCAAGCTGACCCTTGATTCACTGAGCCTGACCAACGGCATCGCGAACGACGGACGCTCGGGCGGCGGCGCCATCAACAGCCACGGCACGCTGGTGGTCAGCGCCACCACGTTTTCGGGCAACTCCTCTCCATCCACCACTGGCACGTCCGGCGGCGCCATCAACAGCAGCGGCCAGCTGACCGTCACGACCAGCTTCTTCACCAACAACCTTGCGCAGGAGGGCGGAGGCATCTTCAATCAGAAGTCCGCCACCATCACGAAAACTACGTTCTTGAACAACACCGCGACCATCTACGGCGGCGGGGCGCTCCTGAACGCATTCGGCACCATGACGGCGTCGACCAGCACGTTCGTCGGCAACACCGGGCCCGGTGGTGGAGCGATCGACAACGACGCGACCCTGATCATCAAGAACAGCACCTTCTACAACAACACCGGCGGCAGCAACGGAGGAGGCGCTCTTCAGAACTTCGGCAGCACGTCGATCAGCTACTCGACTCTGTCCGGCAACACGTCCCAGTACGGAGCCAACATCCACAACTACGGCTCCTTCACGGTGAGCCTGACAACGAGCATCGTCGCCAACGGCATCAATGGGTCGAACTGCGGGGGCCCGCCTGTGATCGACAACGGATACAACCTGGACACCGGATCGTCGTGCGGCTTCTCTTCAACCAAGCACTCGATGAGCAGCACCCAGCCGCAGCTCGAGGCCCTCGCCTCGAACGGTGGCCCCACCCAGACCATGGCTTTGCCTGCTACCAGCCCCGCCGTCAACACAATCCCGGCCAGCGTGTCCGGATGCACGGGCGGCACCGACCAGCGCGGCGTCGCCCGTCCGCAGGGACCCGCATGTGACATGGGGTCGTTCGAGGTGATCCAATCGAGCGGCGACACTCAGCCGCCCACGGTGCCGACCAATCTGACGGCGTCTTCGGTGACCTCGAACGACGTGTCGCTGCAGTGGACCGCGTCGACCGACAACGTTGGCGTCACTGGCTACACGGTCTACCGGAACGGCGCCGCGGTGGGTAGCACCGGGGCAGGTGGCGTCACCACGTACAACGACGGCACAGCCGCGCCCACCACCGCGTACCAGTACACGGTCGATGCCTTCGATGGTGCGGGCAACCATTCGTCACAGTCGGCGCCGCTGGCAGTCACGACCCCCGCGCCGAGCGGAATCCAGGGAGCGCAGGGCCAAGCTGTGTCGACCTCGACCAGGGTGACCTCGACGACGATCCCGCTGACGGGTGCTGTTCACGCCGGTGACCTGCTCGTCGGGTGGTTCGGCCAGTTCGACGCGGCCGGTCAGGTCCAGGTGTCCGACAACATCAACGGCGCCTGGATCCGCAGCTCTTCGACGACGTTCTCCAGCGGTGCCGGCGACATCGCCCTCTACTACGTGCAGAACGCAGCCGCCTCGCCCACCG
>DASPYG010000127.1:0-16041 GCA_035636885.1 Candidatus Nitrosopolaris sp. | reverse complement strand
ACGCCCGGCCCGATCTTCCTTCTCTGCCTTAGGCGAACCCTCCTCCGCGGCTGGCTCAGCGGGCTGGTCTCCGGCCTCGGCGTCGCCACCGCTGATGGCTTCTATGCGGCGGTGGCCGTGTTTGGCGTGACTGCGGTGACCTCATTACTTACAGGCGAGCGCAAGGCCCTCGCGGTTGCCGGCGGCGCGCTGCTGATCGTGCTGGGCGTCCGCATCGCCCTCGAAAAACCGAAGGACGTGGAAGCCCCAGCCACCAGCGCCACCCGCCTGGCGCTGGCGTATGTATCGACGCTCGGCCTGACCATCACCAACCCCGCGACCATCCTTTCGTTCGGCGCGCTGGCGGCGACGCTGGGCACAGGCATCGGCGGCGGGTACCTGCCGCCCGCGCTCGTCGTCGCCGGCGTGCTGCTCGGGTCCGTGACCTGGTGGTGCGTGCTGGCCGGCGCCGCGGCTGCGCTCCGCGCGCGCATCACTCCGTCCATCATTCGTGGCATTGGCGCTTTCAGCGGCTTTGCCATCGCCGCGCTGGGCCTCGTGGCGGCCGCGTCCGCGCTGGCCGGATGAAAGCAAGATGGCGGAACACCGGTTGGAGGAGAGGATGAGCTACCCGATTCACATCGTCGACGTGTTCACGGACAAGGCGCTTGCCGGCAACCAGCTGGCGGTGGTGCTGGACGCAGACGACATCGCCGAGGACGTAATGCAGAAGATCGCACGCGAGATGAACTTCTCGGAGACGACCTTCGTCATGCGGCCGTCGCGACCCGAGCACGCGGCCCGCGTGCGCATGTTCACCCCTGGAACCGAGCTGCCTTTTGCGGGCCACCCGACGGTCGGCACCGCGTGGGTGCTGGCGATGCAAGGCCGCGTTGCAAACGGAGACCTGGAGTTCATCCTCGAAGAGGGCGTCGGACCGGTCGCCGTGCGGGGAGAGCGCCACGCGAACGGCCTGACGTTCTGGATGACGCACCCACCGCTCACTTACGGCGAGTTGTTCACCGACCGCGGCCGCATCGCCGACGGCGTGGGGCTGCAGGAGAGCGACCTCGTGCCCGACGTCCCGCTGCAGGTCGCCAGCACCGGCAACGAGTTCCTCTACGTCGCCGTCAAAGATGCGCGAGCGGTCGATTCGACCGTATCGGACAAGACGAGGCTCCGAAAAGCGTTCCCAGGACGCGAGGCGGTTCCAACCTTCATCTTCGCAGCGACCGGCGCCGACAGACTCTACAGCCGCATGTTCGCGCCGGACGTGATCGGCGTCGACGAGGATCCCGCCACCGGATCGGGGAGCGGACCGCTGGGCGCGTTTGCGGTTCGATATGGGTTGATCCCGCGGGCGGTGAACGTTGCGATCACCAGCGAGCAGGGGACGAAGATGGGCCGTCAGAGCTTCATCCACATCCGGCTCGCGTATGGCGCCGACAAAGACATCCCGACCCGCATCGAGGTCGGTGGGGGAGTGATGCCGGTCGTCACGGGCATCCTGGTGGGCGCTGGATGATCGTCGACAGCTATCGGTTCCTGCCGCGCAGCTTCCGGCCGATGTACGAGGGCCGCGGGCCGTTTCCGGGTGAGGTGGCGCCTGTGTGGGAGCCGTTCGAGAAGCGGCTGGCGTCGTCTCGGATTGCCCTTCTGAGCTCGGCCGGCATCTACGTCAAGTCCTCGCAACCTACGTTCGATGTCGAGAGGGAGCGGGCCAACCCGGAATGGGGCGATCCGTCGTGGCGATCGATTCCATCCGCAGTTGACCCGGCGGACCTAGAGGTCGCCCACCTCCACATCAGCCACGACGACATACGCTCCGACCCCGAGGTGGTGCTGCCCATCCGCACGCTGGACGAGCTCGTCTCAGAACGTGTGGCGGGAAGCGCGGCGGACGAGCACATCTCGGTGATGGGCTACCAGGAACGCAGCCTCGAGGGCTGGTGCCAGGAAACCGCGCCGCAGCTGATCGCGCGGCTGCGCGACCAGCAGGCCGATGGACTCGTCCTCGCGCCGGCTTGACCCGACTGCTGCTCGAACGTGCCCGTGCTGGCACGATGGATCGAAGCGGCGGGGATCCCCACGGTGGTAGTCACGATGATGCCGGCGGTCGCCGAGGAGCGAAGGGCACCGCGCATCGTCGGCGTCGAGTTTCCTTTCGGGCACGCGTTTGGGATGCTGGGCGATCAGCAGATGCATCGTGCGGTCCTGACCCTGGCACTCCGGGTCCTTGCCGGCGCGACCGAGTTCGGGACGCGTGTCGATGTCGACATCGAATGGCCGGTGCCGCTGCGCGACGCTTACAAGGCGTGGCAGCCGAAAGAGCCGAGCCCGATCGTCAGGAAGTTTCTTGAGAACTGTCCTCGGGTTTGAGGCTGATCGACGCCGAGTTGATGCAGTAGCGAAGCCCCGTCGGATCCGGGCCGTCGTCGAAGACGTGGCCCAGGTGGCCGCCGCAGCTCGCGCAGTTGACCTCGGTGCGGACCATGAAGAGGCTCCGGTCGGCGTGCTCCTCGATTGGCGCATCCTCCGCCGGCGCGTAGAAGCTTGGCCAGCCACAGTGCGCGTCGAACTTGGTCTCGGACTCGAAGAGCTTGGCTCCGCAGCCGGCGCACAGGTACACGCCAGGGGTGTTGGTGTCCCAGTACTCGCCGGTGAAAGGCCGCTCGGTGCCCTTCTCGCGAAGGACGTGAAACTGCATCGGGGTCAGGTCGCGCCGCCACTCGGTTTCGGTCTTCTGTGTCTTCTGGCTCATCGCCATATTCTTATCCAATAGTGGCGCCGCTCAATCGCAAGCTGCTGGACACGACGACCGCGCGCGGCAAGCACGTCGCCAGCCGGCTGAACCGAGAGATCGTGATCTGGCTGGCCACCACCAACCCGAATGGCAGGGCGCTCGTGGTGCCGGTGTGGTTCCTGTTCGAGGGCGACACGTTCCTCATCTACTCGGTTCCCGGCCAGAAGGTGCGCAACATCGAGCGCGTCAACCTCGTCTCCCTGCACATGAACTCCACGCCCGACGGCGGTGACGTCATCCGCATCGAGGGCACGGCCCAGGTGATGAAACGCCAGCCTCCGGCCTACAAAGTGCCCGGCTACATGCGCAAGTACGGGTCTCGAATCAAGAGCTATGGCTGGACGCCGGAGAGCTTCTCCGCCGACTACCGCATCCCGATCCGCGTGCGCGCCACCAAGTTTCGTGGAGGTGACTAAGTTGCCTGGCATTCAGCACCCCCTTCGCTTTGGCCTCAAGCTGTCAGGCCAGGACACGACGGTCGAGGCCCTGCGAACGGTCTGGCGGATAGCCGACGAGGGCGGCTTCGACCATGTCTGGGACTTCGATCACCTGGCCTCGATCGGCGACGGAGGACCCGACCGCCCGATCTACGAAGGCTGGGCGCTGCAGGCCGCGATGGCCGAGGCGACCAAGCGCGTGCGGTTCGGCTGCCTGGTAACTGGAAACACGTATCGCCATCCCGTCGTCCTCGCCAAGCTGGCCGTCACCGTCGACCATCTGTCTGGCGGCCGCCTCGAGTTCGGCATCGGAGCCGCCTGGGCGGAGGTCGAGCACACCATGTACGGCATCGAGGGACTCGACCATCGCGTCGGTCGCCTCAGCGAGTCGCTGCGCATCATCAAGTCGCTGTGGACGGACGAGCGCACCAACTTCGAGGGTCGGTACTACCGCTTGAGCGATGCGATCGCCAACCCGAAGCCGATACAGAAGCCATATCCACCGATATGGATCGGCGCATCCGGCGAGACGACGCTGCGGCTGGTCGCGCGGCACGCCGATGTCTGGAACATCGCGGGCGGCGATCCAGAGCGGGTCAAGGAGCTCACCGCGAAACTCGAAGAGGCTTGCGGCGCGGTCGGCCGCAACCCTGCCGAGATCCGGCGGTCGCTGCAGTTCGGTTGGGACGGTAAGGACCGACGGGAGCTGCTCGAGCTGTGTGGACAGCTCATGGAGCTCGGCGTCACCGAGCAGGTCATCTACCTGCGCGGCGCGGAACCGGAGGCGCTGGCTGGAAAAATCGCCGAGGCGCTTCCGGATTTGCGGAAGCTGGAACGAGTCGCGGTTGTGAGCGACAATGAATCCTCCCCTTGAAGTGGGGAGGTCGGCTTCAACTGGGGCCCCCGCGCCGCCAGGCGCGGGAGTGATCCGGGTGGGGAGATTCGAGCCGGCACAAAGGGAGGTAGGACAATGGCCGACAGCGTCTATCGAGTGACCGAGCTGGTCGGGACCAGCAGCACGTCATGGGAGGCGGCCGCCAAGAGCGCGATCGAGACGGCGTCGAAGTCTCTGCGTGACCTGCGTGTCGCGGAGGTCGTGCGCCAGGACGTGACCATCGAAGACGGCAAGGTCGCCACCTACCGGGTCAGGCTGAACGTCTCCTTCAAGTACGAGGGCACCCCGGCCAAGAGCCGAGCCCGCCGCTAAGGAACTCGAGGGGCCGCTCCGCCGGGAGCGGCCCCTTCTTACGTCAGGGCGCGGTCGCCGCCTGGATCTGACAACCGGCCGCCTTCATCTCTTCCAGCGCCTGCAGCCCAGTCTCTTCCTTTACGGCCGCGCACAGGTTGACGAGAACCCTGACCTGGTAGTCGTACTTGCGCGCATCGAGGGCCGTGGCCCGCACACAGTAGTCGGTGGCGAGTCCACAGATGTCGATGTGGTCGACCCTGGCCTCCTTGAGGACGTCGAGCAGCGGGTGGCCGCGGGGGTCAAGGCCTTCGAAGCCGGAGTAGGCCGGGGCGTGCCTGCCCTTGTCGACGACCGTGGAGATGAACTTCTCGCGGACCAGGTTGAAGATCGGCGTGCACAGGGCCGCGCCAGGCGTGCCGATGACGCAGTGAGGCGGCCACGTGTTGACGAAGTCGGGATGGTCCGAGAAGTGCCCGTCGGGGTCCTCGTGGTAGTCGCGCGTGGCGACCACGAATGTGTATTCCTGCTTGAAGTGGCGGATGTGCCTCGAGACCATCGCCGCCACCTGCCGGCCCCCGGTGACGGGCAGGGCGCCGCCCTCGACGAAGTCGTTCTGGATGTCCACGACCAGGAGCGCGTTTCTCATCTCTCTCGCTTCATCTCCCTAGACTGCGGCTGTGGCCTCCATGATCCTAGCGGGCGCGTAGCCGAATTCCGCCCGTTTGGCGCCACCAAGGCCGATCGAGCGCCCGCGTTAGACGCGTTTGGCGTCACAGGTGCGCATTGGCCAGGCGGGCGGGTCCGGAGACGAACTTTTATCTTTGCCCTGGATGTCGGCG
Organism: Candidatus Nitrosopolaris sp.; assembly: GCA_035636885.1. GTDB lineage: Bacteria > Chloroflexota > Dormibacteria > Dormibacterales > Dormibacteraceae > UBA10449. The sequence continues at coordinate 10,794 of DASPYG010000127.1, read as the reverse complement.
TGGCGGAACGGCAGACGCGCCGGACTTAGGATCCGGTGCCCGAAAGGGCGTGGAGGTTCAAATCCTCTCGCCGACACCACCTACCGAGTGGCGATAACTGCCAATTTGGGTGACCCACCCAAAAGCGCGGTTCCCGCTTAGTGGCTAAAGTTCAAGTTTCGAATGGCAACCGAGCGTCGCAGCCGTAACGGCTCCCGGCCCAAACCGGACTCGCACAAGAATGGTCTCCAGGTCGGCGGTTACCGCGTGGTGCGCGAGATCGAGACCGACAGCCTCGGCGTGATCTACGAGGCCGAGCATCCGCGCATGCTTCGCAGGGTCGCCCTCCGCACCATCGAGCCGGCGGTCGCGCGCGACGTCAGCTTCTCTCGTCGCTTTCTGCTCGAGCTGCGCTCGTACGTCGCGCTCGAGCACCCCGCCATCCCGCGTCTTTACGAGCTCGCGTACGACGGCGACTTGCCATATCTCGTCACCGAGATGATCCCGGGCAAGACGCTCGACGAAGTGATGGGCTCCGGTGTGCAGTACGACCCGCTCGGGATCATCGGCCTGCTGCGGCCCATTGCAAGCGCACTCGACTACGCACACTCCCGCGCGACGGTGCATCGCGACCTCAAGCCCGCCAACATCCTTCTCGCCAACGACGGCCGGACGATGCTGACGGGTTTCGGCCTGGGCACGGTCGCCTCGTTCAACACCGGCCCGGGCGCCGGCGGCCCGGTCGCGCCGGACTACGTCGCGCCCGAGCGCCTGGTCGGACGCGAGGTGGACGGACGCGCCGACGTCTACTCGCTGGCCGCCATCATCTTCGAAGCGGTGACCGGCCGGCGGCCCTTCTCGTCGAAAAGCTGGATCGAGACGTTGAGCCGGCGCCTCTATGAGCCGCCGCCCACGGTCCACGACGTCGCTCCGGACTTGTCTCCCCAGTTCGCCGCCGTCCTCCAGGGGGCGATGGACCGCGATCCCAAACGCAGGCCGGCAGCCGCGGGCGAGCTGCTCGACCACCTCGAGAATGCGCTCGTCCATCCACATGGGGGAGGGGAGCCGAAGAACTGGCTGCAGCCCGCGATGCACCGCGGAAGCATCGGCCTGAGCGCGCTGCTGGTGCTGCTCGTCGGCGCCGCCGAGGCCGCGTGGCTCCTGGACGGAACCGGCCTCTCCTTATTGGTGAAGCTCACGCACCAGGTATTGGGCCACTAACGAGCCGGCGAACTCTCGTCAGGCCGTCGCCCGCCCGTCGATGACGACCACGCCGTTGCATGTGAACAACCGGTCGACGATGAACCCCACGCTGATGTTCGCCGGGTCCTGACCGACCGTCGAGCCGATCTGCGACATGATCTGCTCCGCCGGCACGCTGAAACCGAACGCGGTCGCCCCGACCGCAATGATCGCGAGGCCGTCCCCGTGCTTGAGCAGGATCACGGTGCCGGTCCAGCCGGCGCCGTTGAAGGTGCCGGTGCCAGTGATGATCGCGCCGGCCAGAGAGTCGCCGACGACCATCAGCTTGAGGTTGGAGACGCCTGAGACCTGGACGTTGCCCTGGAGGTCCTGCGACGTCAGCCCCCGGCGCACCGCTCTGTTGAGGATGAGGTTCGCGCTTGTGCAGGGCTCCAGCGCGGACACGCTCACAAAGGGCGTCTCGCCGTTTGCACCCAACCCGCTGACCCCGGTGACCAGGATCGTGTATATCCCTGCCGGTCCGTTGTTGATGGTCACGACGATTGGCGAGGGACCGGATTTGCTGTGGATCTGCCTGTCAGGAGCCATGACCTCCAGCTTCATGAGGCTCCCCGGATAGCCGAGCGCCGCCTTGACCAGCCCACCGCCGGCAAAGCTGTACGTGTACTTCTGCTGCTCGCCGTTGTGCAAAGGCGGGCCGATGTAGTCCTGCTCGGTGCCAGGTGTTGTCCCCTGGCTGGTGGCGTCGGAAGCGGCGAGCTCGGCGGTGAACGGGTCGCCTGGCTCGGGGATGATGGGGCCCGCCGGACCGACGTTGCCGTCAGGATCGGCTGTCGCCTGCTGTGGCGCCGTCAGATGGACATGGTTCTTGCCGTCGAAATCGAGCTGGCCCACGAACAGCTTCACGATCATCGTGCCGTCGGGCTTGATGTACACCTCGAACTTGGTGCCGCGGACCGTGGCGGTGGCCGACTGGCCCGAGACCTTGAAGGTCGCGCCGCTGACCAGGTGCTGAACGTTCGTGAAGGTGCGGCCGACCTTTTCCGCCAGCGAGGCGTCGCGAAGGTTGCCGTCCTTGGCGAAATGCGCCGCGGTCAGCGTGATCTCGGTGCCGCTGGCAAGGCGTGTCAGGGTGCCATCAGGAAGCTGGATGGAGGCGCGCCCCTTCGCGTTGGTCTTGACTCCGTCGCCCGCCTGCACCATCGCCCCGGAGGTCGCGGTGGCGTAGTCGCCGTTATGGGCAACCGAGGTGAGGGGCACGTAGACGGTGAGGGTGGCGACGGCATTGGTCGCGGCCGCGGCGGTGACGTTCAACCAGACCGCCCCACCCCCGAGCAGGAGCACCAGGACGATCAGCGCCAGGATCCACGAGAGGCCGCGGCGGCGCCTGGGAGATGGCCGAGCGGCTACCGCGGGCATGCCTGGAAAACATAAGGCCTTGAACGCGGAACCGAGCCCACATAGCGGCCCAACGCAGCCCCCGAGCCTTACCGGCCGCTACCGATGACCCTCGACCACCATGATCAGCCCGCCTGGGCCGCTGCATGAGTAAACCCGGTCGACGATGAAATCGATCGACACGCCGGACTGCCCAGTCGCCTGCGGCAGCCGCGAGACGATCTGCGTGGTGATGCTGACCCCGCGAACTGTGAGATCGGTGAGTATCACGCCCAGGTTCGGGGTGGCGGCGTAGAAGTCGATCGTCCAGGTGATGGGAGTGCCGCCGAGGTCCGAGGAGTAGTAGATCCGCGCCGAGTTAGGCGAGATGCCCTGCACCTGAAGGGTGACCCCCGAAGCACCGGATTGCGACAGCGCGTCGGCGATCTGTTTGTTGCTGAGCGTCTGGCGAACCACCCCACCCGTGTCCACCTTGCCCTCGACGCACGGCGAGTTCGTCGCAAAGGAGACGGCGAAAGTTTCGCCCCCTGGAACGTCCTCGGCCTTCACGATGGCCCGGTAGCGGCCAGGTGGTCCGTTCAGGGTCCCCTGCACCGGCCGCGAGCTCTGGCGTGACGTGTGTGCCACCCCGTTGGGGTCGATGATGGTCAGGGTCATGAAGCTGCCCGGATAGCAGAGCGCCACGCTGACCAGTCCCCCCGGCGAGTCGTAGTCCACCTCGGAGGATTGACCGGTGGCGATGGTGTCTCCGGTCGAGGTCTGCGCGGTCCCGGCGCTCGTGCCCGACGAGACCGCGCGCGCACACTGGGCTGCCAACGGATACGGGTCCTGCGGATCGGCGCCGATATTCCTGGGCGCCGACAGCTTGCCGTTGGCGTCGGCGTCCACCTCCTGCCCTGCGTTGAGCGTGATCGTGGTCACTCCGGCCACCTTCACCGAACCTTCGAAAACCTTGATCAGGTTGGTGCCGTTGGCCCGGACGAGCACTTCGAACTGCGTGCCGCGCACCTCGGCGCTCACGGAATGGCCGCCGACGTGGAAGCTGGAGCCGCTGATGAGGTGCTGGACGTTGGAGAGCGTCCTGCCGATCTTTTGAGCCACGCCCGCCGACTGGAGCGTGCCGTTCTTGTTCAGCTGCGCGCTGGTGACGGTGAGCGTGGTGTCGGGTGACATCCGGATGAACGAACCGTCCGGAAACTGGATCGCCGCCCGCCCGGCATGCCCGGTGCGGACCGAGCTGCCGGCGCTCAGCGACTCGCCCGGCACGGCGGATCGATAGCCGGAGTCGTTACGGCCGACGTCGACAGGTGCGTTGAAGACAACCAGCGCTGCCGGGGCCGGCACGCCCGCCTGCGCCTGGACGACGAAGAAATACCAGCCTCCGCCGACCAGCAGAAGAAGGATGACGACGAAGACGCCGATGCAGCCAAGGCATCCCATTCCGCAGCCGGCGCAGCCGCTCTTCTTCGCCGGCGGGATCGGCGTCGACCCCGGGACTACCGGAACGGTGGGAGGTGGCTGGACCGCCATGGTCGCGGACTCTAGCTCTTCGGCGCCTGGAAATCGACGACCAACCGGTCAGGGTTGGTGAGCGTGAACGTCCGCATACAGGAGGCCTGTGCGAGCCCGAGGCCCCACGAGACGTAGCCTTCGAAGTCCTCTGTCAGGCGCGCTTCCTTCAGTATCGGGTACTCGGAGTGGGAGAGGTCGGTGGACCCGGTGTACGAGTTCGATTCGCTCGCGACGTGGATTCGCACAAGGGCACCGGCGGTGCCGCCGAGCGTGACGGTCTGGCCACTTGCGCCCTGCTGGAACACGGGTTTGGCCTGCCGTTTCACCGTGTAGGTTGGTACGGGGTTGTCGAACTGAAGGACGAACCGGTCGTAGTCAGGCTGCGACGACACGCGAACGGAGGTGACAGCGGCTGCGACACCGGCCTTGCCGGCGCCGGTGTCGGCGCAGGCGAACGCGGGCAGATTGGTGCCCGGCGGCGTCGGCGGCGTGACCGGCGGCTGCGAGAACCGTGGTCCTGAAGCTGCTGAGCGTGCCGTCGGCGAGGAGCTCTGGTTGGCGGCCGGGTTTCCAGGCGGCCCTACCTGCACGCATCCGGCGGCGAGGATCAGGCACAGCCCGACGGCTGCGGTAAGTCGCACCGCCGAATGATATTGTCGAGCCTCCCCAAAGTGGGCGATTAGGCCCGCGCCGAGGTGGCGGAATGGCAGACGCGTCGGTCTCAAAAACCGATGAGGGCAACCTCGTGCGGGTTCGACTCCCGCTCTCGGCACCACCCCTTCCGTCGCCGAAGCTACGGTGTCTTGACGAACCGGGCGTGGGTCACGCTCGGCGAGCTGACCAGCTCGACGCAGTCGTAGCCTGCCGGGCCGCCATCGAGGTTGTCAAAGAGGCGCTCGCCGGAGCCAAGGAAGATGGGGACGATCGCCAGGTGAATCTCGTCGATCAGCCGCGCCCGCAGGTACTGCTGGATCGTGGCCGCGCCGCCACCCAACCTCACGTCCTGGCCGCCGGCGGCCTCGAACGCTCGCGCGAGTGCGGCCTCGATGCCGTCGGTGACGAAATTGAATGTGGTTCCGCCCTCCATGGGGATCGGCTCGTGCGGGTGGTGCGTGAGCACGAACACTGGATGGTGATAAGGCGGGTTGTCGCCCCACCAGCCCTTCCAGCTGTCGGCGCCCCATTCGCCTCGGATCGGGCCGAACATGTTGCGACCCATGACGGTGGCGCCGATGCCGGCGTCACCCTGCGCCATGAAGCGGTCGTCGATGCCTTCATCGCCGCCCTGCTCGCCAAGCATCCGAACCCCGGTGTGTGTCTTGAAGACCCACTCGTGGAGGCGAGGTCCGCCAACCCCGAGCGGGTTGTCGAGGTCCTGGTCGGGGCCGGCCATGTAACCGTCGACCGAGATCGAGATGTTGTGGGCGCGCAGCTTCGGCATTCTTCCGCTAACGCTAAGGCTTGTTTGTCACCAGGCGCCGCCGCCGCCACCACCGCCGCCGCCGCCCGAGAATCCGCCTCCTCCGAAGCCGCTCGAAGAACCTGAGCTCGGGCTGAACGCGATCGCGCTCGAGATGTTGGCGTTCATCGACTGAAGGCTGCTGGACAGCAGCGCGGCCTGAAATGGACCGGAACCCACGTACCAGGTATTGGTGCCGCTCGTGTCGATACCTTCGAAGGCCTTCGCCCACATGGTCACGCAGCCGAACACGATCGCGTAAGGGAGGAGCTGCGTGAAGATCTCGGCCTTGGCGGCGAACTGCTGCCGGTACTTCTCAGCAGTTGTCATGTACATGCGGAAGCCAAGGGTGTGCTGCAGCAGGTCTCGGCCCGCCCCGGTGCGCTGCGTCATGAACGGGAATGAAATTGTCAGCGCCAACCCGGTGAGAACGACCGCACCTCCTATCAGGCCCCAGCCGAACTGCGTACCGAGGACATACGCGACCGCAACGCCTACGAGCAAGACACCAAAGCCGAGACAACCCCATGCGGCCCGAGACTGCTGCGGGCTGCTCGAAAACCACTTGCGGGACATCGCGTCCTTGTACATCTGGCCTTCAGCCGTCCTCAGCTCGAGCTGGAATGTCCCTTTCAGGTCCGACAGCGTGACCTGCTGCCGGCCTGCGAACAGGCCCGCCAGGATCGTGTTCTCGAATGGCACCAGCTCCGCCGGATCCCAGCTCCGCATCTTGGTCAGCACCCAGTCCTTCTTGCCAGGAACCTCGGCGATCGTCAGAAAGCCGCGGACCGCCAGGTCGACGATTGTTGCCGTGACATCTTTGGGGTCCGCTTTCTCATCGAGGATCAGACCGAGCTCCGCCGGTCGCAAGTCTTGTGGAGGCGCGAACTCGACCACGACCGGGTCGTGGCGGAAGAGGGGCTCCGCGCCCTGACGGGGATCGTTAGTCAGGTAGTACTGCGTCAGATACGCGCGGTCTCGGCCATGGACCCACCAGTTCCAGACCACGAATCCGATGCCGGCAGCGAGCAGGAGCAGCGCCAGTCCGACCGTCAGGGGATTGATGTCGAAAGCGTCCTGCGGGAACCGCCGGAGCCGCGATTCGAGCAGCGGCGGCGGAACGTTGACAGCGCCTTTGTTGAGCGCCGTCACGATCGACATCTGCTCGCCAGACGCCAGCTGCCTTGTCGAGCTGTAGTTGATGGCCGAGCCGGCGGGCCCGAAAGTACATGTCTCTCGGGACCCGGTGGGACCCTGGTAGCAGGCCGCTTTTTGAAATGCGTTGGACGGGACGTGCACCGTGGCGGTGACCTTCTGCTTGGATACCGGCCACAACCCTCCGTCGACGTTCCAGAACAGCTCGTCGCGGTCGGTGAACGAGTTCATCGCGCCAACCACGGTGTACGTGATGACATAGCGCTTGGCGCCCGACACGAGGACGTTCGGGCTGCCGATCTTGATCACGTAGTTGTCGCTGTCGATGGAGTCGGAGTGGGTCACCGGCCTGGCTCCGTCCGTCACCGACGCCACCTGCATCTGGTAGTAGCGGTCGTGGCTGTCGTCAAAGCGATAACGAAGGGGGATGGTGCGAAAGATGCCGTGCTTCTGCAATGAGCCGAAGTCGACGGTGACGTCTTCGGTGATGGTGAGCGCCGAGCTGCTCGCGATGCTGACGTCCGAGTGAAACGAGGTGATAACCCACGGCTCCTCGGCCTGTGCCGTGAAGCCGGAAAGGCCGATCGCCCATGAAGCCGCCAGCGCTGCGACGCCGAGGCGTGCTTTCGAGACCCTCATGGGCACTGGGTATATTGCCGGTTCATGTCTCAAATTCACTGCATTTGTTATGGCTGTTGTTACGTCGGCGTCGGCACCCTACGTCCCGGAAACTGATAGTTGGCAACTTTGCTCGCGCTGGAATCTGACTCGGGCAGCCAGCCCGGCATCAACAACCAGCGCGATTACACCGCCCTCAAGCGCCGCATCCAGGAAGCCGGCCTGCTGGACAAGCGGCCGTCCTATTACATCCTGAGCATCACCACCAACTCGGTCTTGATGGTCTTGTGCTTGGTGCTGCTGTTCACGGTCGGGGTCGCCTGGGCGCAGGCGCTGGCGGCGGTCGGGCTGGCCATCGTTTCGGGGCAGCTCGGCTTCCAGCTCCACGACTCAGGACATCGCCAGATGTTCGCGTCTGCGCGCAAGAACGCGGTCGTCGGCCTCGTAACCGCGGACCTGCTGCTCGGGATGAGCTACGGCTGGTGGGTGCAGAAACACAATCGTCACCACGGCAACCCCAACGACGTCGACCTCGACCCCGATATCAAGGTCGGCGCGATCGCCTACACGGATGAGCAAGCTCGGGCCCGGCGCGGCGCCGGCAGGCTGGCCGCGATGTACCAGGCATACCTCTTCTTCCCGCTGACGACCTTTCTCGCGTGGAGCATGCATGTCACCGGCCTGACTTACTTGATCAAGGAGGATTCGCGATACCGGCGGTTGGAGTTCGGGCTCCTGGCGGTGCACGCCATCGTCTACGTGACGGCCATGGTGTACTTCCTTGGCCCCTGGTCTGCGCTCATGGTCGTGCTCATTCACAAGGGCGTCGGCGGCGCTTACCTGGCGTCAGTGTTCGCGCCCAATCACAAGGGCATGCCGCAAACCGATAGCGGGACGCGGATGGACTTCGTGCGGACCCAGGTTCTTACTGCTCGCAACGTTCGGGGCCACCCGGTGACGGATCTCTGGTACGGCTCGCTCAACTACCAGATCGAGCATCACCTGTTCCCGGGCATGCCGCGGCTCAACATGAGGCGCGCGCAGCCGATCATCAGGCAGTTCTGCCGGGAGCACGGCATCGAGTACTACGAGACGTCGTTCCTGGAGTCGTACCGGGAGCTGCTCGGCTTCCTGAACGAGATCGGCGCTCCGCTTCGAGCCGAGCGAATTCGGGTATAGGTTCCCTCAGGAGCCACTAGCCGGTATTTCGATTCGCCTACGCCGCCCTTCCGTATAGTGCCTGCTGCCAATCCAATGACCCTGCCCAACCTTCGGCATGACATCCGCAATGTGGCGATCATCGCCCACGTCGACCACGGGAAGACGACGCTGGTCGACGCCCTTTTGAAGCAGAGCCACACGTTCCGCGACAACCAGGACGTCGGCACGCTGATCATGGACACGAACGACCTGGAGCGCGAGAAGGGGATCACCATCCTCGCCAAGAACACCTCCGTCCGCCACGGCGACGTGACGATCAACATCATCGACACCCCCGGCCACGCGGACTTCGGCGGCGAGGTCGAGCGCGTGTTGAACATGGCTGACGGGTGCCTCCTGCTGGTCGACGCCGCCGAAGGCCCGATGCCGCAAACGCGCTTCGTGCTCCGCAAGGCGTTCGAGGTGGGGCTGCGGATCGTCGTAGTCATCAACAAGGTCGATCGAAAGAACGCCGATCCCAAGGCTGCCCTGGACAAGGTCCACGACCTCTTCCTCGAGCTCGCCGAGGACGCCGACCAGCTCGAGGCGCCCGTGATCTATGCCGTGGCCAAGGAGGGTCGCGCCGGCGTCGACGCCGACGACCTGGCGCCCGACCTCGAGCCTCTTTTCAAGACCATCATCGAGCGCATTCCCGCTCCGGTCATCGAGCCGGGCGGCTTCCAGATGCTGGTCGCCAACCGGGCATACGACGACTACACCGGGCCGATGGCGATCGGGCGCATCTCTCGGGGCAGCATCGCGCCGGGTGACTGGGTCGCGGTGCTCAGCGCGGACGGGGAGGCCCGCCGCGTCAAGGTGGTCCAGGCCCTCCTTTATCGCGGGCTCGACCGCATCGCGGTCCCGACCGCCGGCGCCGGCGACATCGTGGTTCTCACCGGGCTCGATGAGGTTGCGATCGGCGATACGCTCACCGACCCCGAGTCTCCGGATCCGCTTCCGCGCATCGAGATCGACGAACCGACCGTAAGGATGACGTTCGGCGTCAACACGTCGCCGTTCACCGGCCGCGAGGGCAAGTTCTCCACCACCCGGCAGCTCCGCGCGCGGCTGTACAAGGAGCTCGATGTCAACCTCGGCCTGCACGTCGAGGACACCGACGCAGCCGAGCGATTCCTTGTGAGCGGCCGCGGCGAGCTCCATCTGGCTGTGCTCATCGAGACCATGCGGCGGGAGGGCTACGAGTTCGAGGTGTCCCGCCCCGAGGCCATCGTCAAGAAGGTGAACGGCCAGCTCATGGAACCGGTGGAGCGGCTCACCGTCGACGTTCGTGAGCAGCACCTCGGTGGGGTCACGGAGTCGCTCGGCAAGCGCCGCGGAGAGATGATCGAGATCAACTACGACTCGAAGGGCGGTGTGCGCCTGGAGTACTTGATCCCCACCCGCGGCCTGATCGGCTTTCGAAACAACTTCTTGACGCTGACCGCCGGCACAGGACTGATGGGGTCGATCGGGATCGGCTACAGGCCCTGGGCCGGCGAGTTCAGGGAGCAGCGAAACGGCGCCCTTACAGCCTCGTCACCCGGCACCACGCTCGCATTCGGGCTGGCCGGCGCGCAGGAGCGCGGCACCACATTCATCGAGCCGGGAGAGGCGGTCTACGAGGGGATGATCGTCGGCATCCAGAAAAGGCCCGGTGACATCCGCGTCAACGTGTGTCGCGAGAAGAAGCAGTCAAACATCCGATCGTCGACGTCGGACATCTCCGTGCGGCTGACGCCCGCCAGCAAGTTGAGCCTAGAGCAGTCCCTCGACTTCCTGGCTGAGGACGAGCTCCTGGAGGTGACCCCGCAGCATCTCCGCCTCCGAAAGCGTCACCTGACGGAGGTCGACCAGTCGCGAGCGCGGCGAAACACGCTGCTGCCTACGCCACGGTGAGTGTTGCCCCCCATCCGACCGGGCCGCTGCGCGGCCGGGTCGACTTCCCCACAGGTGGGGAAGGAATAGCCGGGAGCCGAAACGGGTATACTCACGTGGCTGGCACAGTGCCGGCGCTCACCGCAGGCTCCGTTTCTCGAACAGGCCCGCCGAGTTGAGTAGGCCTTGAGTTCGAGAGATAGGAGATGGAAATGCCTACAGGCACCATCAAGAAGCTGGTCGCGGACCGTGGTTTTGGCTTTATCGCAGCCGAAGACGGTAAGGAATTCTTCTTCCACAGGAGTGGCACCGAAGGCGACTTCGACAGCCTCCGCGGTGGCGAGAAGGTGACCTTCGAGATCGAGGCGAGCCCCAAGGGCCCGCGCGCTCGCAGC
>DASPYG010000126.1:0-7262 GCA_035636885.1 Candidatus Nitrosopolaris sp. | reverse complement strand
GCGCTCATGCAGCCCGGACCGGTGGAGGGTTTCTGCTACACGCAGCTGACCGACATCGAAGAGGAGCAGAACGGCCTGCTGACCTTCGACCGGCGCCCGAAGGTCGACCCCGCGCTGCTGCGTCCCATCACCGAAACCCCGAAGGCCTCGCGCTAGAGAAAGGGGAGACGGACTGGAAGAAGGAGTTGGGGTTGGGCCTGTAGTCGGCAAAGGTTGCTTGGGAGAACTTGCCTCCCCGCTCTGCGGGGAGGTCGGCGCGTCAGCGCCGCGTGAGGACCTCGTTTTTGCTAGGCAAGAAAGGCCTGGGAAGAAGGAGTTGGGGTTGGGCCTGTAGTCGGCAAAGGTTGCTTGGGAGAACTTGCCTCCCCGCTCTGCGGGAGGTCGGCGCGTAAGCGCCGGGTGGGGAGCTCGTTCTTTCTAGCCAAGAAGGGGACTGGGAGGAAGGAGTTGGGGTTGGGCCTGTAGTCGGCAAAGGCTGCTTGGGAGAACTTGCCTCCCCGCTGTGCGAGGAGGTCGGCCGCGCAAGGGCCCGGGTGGGGCCCTAATTTCCGTTCCAAATTGGTTCGCTTCTTAACTGGACACCGCCAAACAAACGTTCGTATAATTGCTTCATGACAGTGGGGTGTGGGGGTGGTGTGCCGGGAGAGCAGCTTGGCTACAAGCTCATCGCCCTGCGGTACGCCATCGACAGCCTGGAGCTGGACTTCGCGCAGACCGCCGCCGAGTTTGCCCGCACCGACGAGTACGACGAGCAGGGCTCGACCAGTCCCATCGACTGGATCCGCCACAACTGCCACATGACCAGCATCACCGCAGGTGCTTCGGTGGCTGTGGGCAAAAACCTGGAGCAGCTGCCTGAGAGCGTCGAGGCAATGAAGGGTGGCGAGATCGGTTTCGCCCATCTCGTCTGCATGGCTCGCACAGCGAATGCGGTCCCGGGTCGTTTTCAAGAGAGCCGGCTCCTCGAGCAGGCGCGCGAGAGCTCGCCGGGTAAGTTCTTCCACACCTGCCGTCACTTCCGCCACTCGGCCGACCCCGAGGGCTACGCGGCCGAACAGGCGGACCAGGTCGAGAATCGCAGCCTCTCGCTGAGCATGTGGGAGGACGGCTCGTATCTGCTCAGCGGGGTCCTCGACTCCGTGGGTGGAGCGGCGCTGCGCACTGCACTCGAGCCGCTTGCACGCGCGACCGGCGACGACGACACCCGCAAGCCCGATCGCCGTCTGGCCGATGCACTTGTCGAGCTGGCGGAGGGGAGCATGCAGGTGCCGCAGATCCAGGTCACGAGCTCGGTGGAAACTCTGCTCGGCCTGGGCGGTGCGCCGGCTGCGGAAATGGAGTTCTCCCTGCCGATCTCAGCCAAGACGGTGGAACGATTCGCGTGCGACTGCGCTGTGACGCGAGTCTTGCTCAGCTCGGAGTCGACCGTGATCGACGTCGGGCGCGCCAAGCGCACCGTGTCCGGGCCGGCCCGGAGGGCGCTCAACGCCCGCGATGGGCACTGCAGGTGGCCGGGTTGCGAGCGGCACGCGAAACGCAGCGCGGCGCACCACCTCGTGCACTGGATAAATGGCGGGTCGACCGACCTCGACAACCTGATTCTTTTGTGCCACCGGCACCACTGGATGGTTCACGAGGGCAAATGGCAACTCGTGCGCAGCGACGACGGCCGCATGCTGACCATTCCGCCGACCAACAATTTCCATCGTCTTGCGCGCGCCCCGGATTAGTGAGGGAGCGTGCGCGTCACCTCGCCCAGTCGGCATGCGCTCGGCCTCGGACGCCATGCAAGCGTCGAACTGTCCAGTGCAATGAGCCCGAACGTGGGTCTGTACCCGAGCGCCCACTCGAAGTTGTCCATCAGCACCAGTAGATGTAGCTGCGCACGCCGATGCCCTCGGCAATGCATGCCTGCACCTCGCGTAGAGCACTGAGGCGCCGACCAGGAACCCGCCTCTAGAGTAGAGCGAGCATCCACGGCACGGGAAGGGTAGGGGCCGTACTCCCGACTTGACAGTGCCGCAGATTCGGTATAGGTTCGGCCTTAAACCGCTTTACTAAAGCGGTTTAGGCAGAGTGGGGTGAGATGGATCCACAGTCGTTCCCCAGTTGGTGGGACGGTGATGCGGGTAACCATCGCTGACGTGGCCGGCGCCGCGGGCGTATCGAAGACCGCCGTCTCGTTCGCGTTCAACAACCCCGAGAAGCTCGGGCAGGCGACGCTCGAGCGCGTGCTGCACGTCGCGCACGAGCTCGGCTACACGCCCCACCCGGCCGCCCGCGCGCTCTCGCTGCGGCGAAGCGGCACCATCGGTGTCCTCATCCCTCAGCGCCTGTCCACAGTGTTCGCGAACCAGTTCTTGAGCGAGCTCTTCCAGGGCCTTGGGGAGCTGGTCGAGGAGCACGACCTCTCTCTGCTCCTGGTCCCGCCGCTGGCCGGCTCGCTGGAGGGCGCCATCCGCCAGGCATCGGTCGACGGCTTCATCAGCCTCGGCCTCAGCCCGGACGACGAGGCGCTGGCGACGCTGGAGAGGATCGGCATCCCCACCGTGCTGATCGACTCGGAGGCGTCGCCCGCGCACCCCGCTGTCAACGTCGACGATGCCGGCGGGGCGGAGTCTGCCGCGCGCCACCTCCTCGAGCTCGGCCACCGCCAGCTCGCCGTGATCCTCTTGCCGCCCACGCACGCGCAGGCGGGCCCTACGCCGACCGCGGCTCGGCGCCTCGTAGGCTACAAGGCCGGGCTGGCCGCATTCGACGCCCCACCTCCGTACACGGTGACCGCCGGGGCGACGATGGCGGCAGGTGCGCGCGCGTTCGATTCCTTCCCCAAGGGCAGGCGGCGGCCGACCGGGGTGCTCGCCATGAGCGACATGGCCGCAATCGGTGTCCTTGGCGCAGCCGAGGCGGCCGGCATCCGCGTTCCCGACGACCTGTCGGTGGTCGGTTACGACGACCTGCCGATGGCCGCGTGGACCAGCCCACCGCTGACCACGGTCAGGCAGCCCATCGTCGAGAAAGGGCGGCTCGCGGCGCGTCTGTTGATCCAGCGGCTGCAGGGCAAAGCGGTCACGTCGCCGCCGCCGCTCGCGACGAACCTGGTGGTGCGCGGTTCCACCTCGCGTCCAAAGGAGGTGCTCGGCCCGGGTCCTTAGTGGAGGCATTCGAACATGCGTGCCCCAGGGCGCGCTTGCCAAATACAAGGAGGCAAATAGAATGGTCTATAGCTCGGAGTCAAGTACATATACAGGAAGGTTCTCGACCTTCCATACGTGGGGGATGTAGAACATGCGCTCTTCGAGTCTCATTCGTGCACTGGTCGTCACGATGGCGGCAGTGTTCGCCACGGTGGCTTGTGGTGGTGGTGGCACCGCAAACGCCGGGTCGGTAAAGGTGATGGCCACATGGACCGGCGTAGAGCAGGCCTCGTTCATGGCCGTGATGAAGCCCTTTACGGATTCGACAGGTATCACCCTCCAGTACGAGGCAAGTCGCGACCAGGACGCGCTTCTCACGACGCGCGTCGCGGCGGGCAACCCGCCCGACCTCGCGGCCGCGCCGAGCCCAACCCTGCTTACCAACTTCGCCAAGACCGGCAAGGTGAAGGCTCTCAACAACGTCGTTGACATGACCGCGCTGCAGTCCGAGGTGTCGAAGACATGGATCGACCTCGGCGAGCCTACTGGCGACGGCAAGCTGTACCAGGTCTTCTCGTGGGTCGCGTTGAAGGGCCTCATCTGGTACGACCCCAAGAACTTCCAGGCCAAGGGTTACAACGTCCCCAACAGCTGGGACTCGCTGCTTCAGCTGCAGCAGACAATCAAGTCCGGCGGGACGACGCCGTGGTGCATCGCTCTCGAAAGCGGGGCTGCATCCGGGTGGCCCGGCAGCGACTGGGTGAAGGAGATCGTCCTGAGCCAGTCAGGGCCGTCCGTCTACGACAACTGGTGGCAAGGCAAGCAGAAGTGGACCTCGCCTGAGATCAAGCTGGCGTGGCAGACTTGGGGCCAGATCCTCGGTGCCAACGACGCCAACGTCTATGGCGGCTCGAAGACGATGGTCTCGACCAACTTTGCCGACGGCGGGACGCCTTTGTTCCAGAACCCGCCCAAGTGCTACATGCACAACCAGGCGTCGTTCATCACCGCCAACTTCCAGAGTGCCGACCCACAGGCGGTGGCCGGCACCGACTACAACTTCTTCCCGCTGCCAGACATCACTTCCCAGTTCGCCGGCGCGCACGTGGTCTCCGGCGACGCGTGGTCGATGTTCAACGACACGCCGCAGGCTGAGAAGATGATCAAGTACCTGACCACTGCGGACGCCCAGGCGATCTGGGTCAAGCGCGGTGGCAAGATCTCGCCCGACAACAAGGTGCCCCTGGAAGACTACCCAGACGCCTTGTCGAAGTCGACCGCCCAGATCCTGGTTCAGACCAAGATCGGCAAGTACGACGCCGGCGACCTGATGCCGACTGACATGAAGAACGCTTACTGGGGCGCCGTGCTCAAGTTCGCGCAGAACCAGGGTCAGTTGAATTCCATACTGGCCAGCCTCGACGCGGTACAAGCCAAGGCATACACCTCGTGAGACAAGGGGCATAGCGAAGAATGGACTGGAGCGTACTGCTCACGGATCTTCCGACCCTGGTCGCGGTGGTCATCGGAGTTCCGGCGGTGCTCGCCGCTTACATCGTGGGCGGCGAGTACCTGGTCCGTCGCCTGCCCGACAAGAACCGGCCGGCGGTTCGGCCGTGGATCTGGGTCGCCCCGGCGCTGCTACTCGTAGCGGGGTTCCTGGTCCTGCCGGCCGCCGGCACCATCGTCCAGAGCTTTCAGGACAACCGCGGCAACTTCGTCGCATTCACCAACTTCGGCAACCAGCTGGGCGGGTTCCCGACGGGCGGCGCGTGGATTGCAATCCGCGACAACCTCTTCTGGCTCATCTTCTACACGCTCTTTGTCCTGGCATTCGGCTTGCTGCTGGCCGTGCTCTTCGACCGGGTGCCTTACGAAAAGATCGTCAAGTCTCTGATCTTCCTGCCGATGGCGATCTCGTCTGTGGCGACGGTCATCATCTGGAAGTTCATGTACGCATACCAGCCTCCGGGGCAGCCGCAGACAGGCACCCTCAACTTCCTCCTCAGCACGGTCTTTCACCAGGACCCCCGCACATGGATCCAGGACACAACCCCGATCCTCGGCCTGCTGCCACTCAACAACCTGGCGATCATCGCGGCAGCGGTATGGGGAATCGTCGGATTCTCGATGGTGATCCTGTCGGCGGCTCTAAAGGGGATCCCGGGTGACCTGCTCGAGGCGGCCAGAGTCGATGGCGCAGGTGAGATCACGATCTTCCGCCGCGTGATCTTCCCGCTCATGATGCCCACGGTCGTCGTCGTCGGGACCACGCTCGTGATCTTCGCCCTCAAGGCCTTTGACACCGTCTACGCGATGACGAATGGAAACTACGACACCGACGTGCTCGCCAACCGCATGTACAAGCTGCTGTACCAGCATTTTCCTAGCGACTATGCCAACGCGAGCGCGGTCGCGGTCATCCTGCTTGCGACCGTCATTCCCGTGCTGATATTCAACCTGCGTCAATTTCGGGCTGTGGAGGCAAGACGATGAGCGTCGCAACCGCGACACGGCAGGAGTCCCTCGCAGTCCCGTTTTCGCCTCGCTGGCTCGCCGAGCGGCTTTCGGGTGCTGTGCTGCATGTCGTCGTCATCGGCCTCACCGTGGCGTGGATGGTGCCCGCCATCGGACTGCTCATCACGTCGCTCCGATTGCCGTCCGACATTGCCAACTCCGGCTGGTGGACCGCCCTCTCCCCGCCATTCAAGTTCACGGTGGACAACTACTCGCAGATGCTGCAAGCCAGCAACCTCGGCCAGGGGTTCTTCAACAGCTTCATGATCTCGATCCCCGCCGTGATCATCCCGGTGACGATCGCCGCGTTTGCCGCCTACGCCTTCTCCTGGATGAAGTTTCCCGGCCGAGACTGGATTTTCCTGGCCCTCGTCGGGCTCCTGGCCGTGCCGCTGCAGCTCACGTTCATCCCCGTGACGACCGTGTTCGTCAAGCTGGGCTTCACTCCCGACCACCTCACGGCGATCGGTCTGCCCCCCTTCATTCCGCTCTGGCTCGCCCACGCCGGCTACGGGCTGCCATTCTCGATCTACCTCCTGGCGAACTTCTTTCGCGCTCTTCCGAGCGACCTCTTCGAGTCGGCCGAGATCGACGGAGCCGGGATGCTGACGGTGTTCTTCCGCATCGTGGTGCCGCTCTCGGTGCCGGCCATCGCCTCACTGGTGATCTTCCAGTTCCTGTGGGTGTGGAACGACCTCCTGGTCGCGCTCATTTACGTCGGAGGTACGCCTAACGTGGCACCTGTCACCGTGTCGCTCGTCAACCTGGTCGGCTCGTATGGGCAGAACTATCAGTTGCTGACAGCGGCCGCCTTCTTCTCCATGATCGTGCCGCTCGTCGTGTTCCTCAGCCTCCAGCGCTATTTCGTGCGCGGCATCCTCGCAGGCTCAGTCAAGGGGTAATAGGGAAAATGGCATCAGTCACTTACGACCATGTCGTCAAGCGCTACACGGCCGACGTCACAGTGGTCAAAGACTTCAACGTCGAGATCAAGGACAAGGAGTTCATGGTCCTCGTCGGGCCTTCCGGCTGCGGCAAGTCGACCGCGCTGCGCATGCTCGCGGGCCTGGAGGCGATCACCGAAGGCCAGATCCGCATCGGCGACCGGGTCGTCAACAACGTCGCCGCCAAGGACCGCGACATCGCCATGGTGTTCCAGTCCTACGCCCTCTACCCCCACATGAGCGTGTATGACAACATGGCCTTCCCGCTGCAGATGCAGCGCATGCCGAAGTCCGACATCGACAAGCGCGTCAAGAACGCTTCGCGCATCCTCGGCCTCGACAACTTCCTGAAGCGCAAGCCGCGAGCCCTCTCGGGTGGCCAGCGCCAGCGCGTCGCCCTCGGCCGGGCGATCGTCCGCAGCCCGAAGGTGTTCCTGCTCGACGAGCCGCTTTCAAACCTCGACGCGAAGCTTCGCGGGCAGACCCGCATCGAGCTGCAAAAGCTGCACCGCGACCTCGAAACGACGTTCATCTACGTGACGCACGACCAGGTCGAGGCGATGACCATGGGCGACCGCATCGCGATCATGAATGCAGGCATCCTCCAGCAGGTGGGGACGCCCGGCGACATCTACGACCACCCCGCCAACCTCTTCGTCGCCGG
>DASPYG010000125.1:0-12311 GCA_035636885.1 Candidatus Nitrosopolaris sp. | reverse complement strand
CGGACGCGCAGGCAGTCTCGAGCACAGGCTGGCTCTCTGGCGTCGACATCGCAAGCCGCGCCATCAGGCCAACGACCGTCACCTTCACGCGCTTCGAAGTGCGCGACCTGGGGCGATAAACGCTGTGGGGGCGGGCACTTGGCCAGAAAAGGTCTACAGTGCTCGATGGCCCGCAGGCTCGGTGTTGCGCACACCGGTCTGGCGAGGCCTCAGGGGGGAGCCTTCATTGCCGCCGCTTGTTCGTCACGGCCATTGCTCGTTGTGCGGCTTGCGGGCCGCGGCGGATCCATGCGAGCTATGCCAGCGTGAAGGCGAACGCCGCACCGCAGCGCGTGATTCGGCGGCGAGGGCTCGGGCTTTGTCGACGACGAGGCGGTCCCCAACGCGGTAGCGAGCTCACGGGAGCTCATGTTGGTGCGCCTGGCAGGAATCGAACCTGCTGCCTTTCGGTCCGGAGCCGAACGCTCTGTCCGGTGAGCTACAGGCGCGCGAGCGGTTCAGTTTAGACTGCGGGGTTCGTGGTCAGACTCACAGCCCTGGCCGTCGCGGTTGTTCTGGTCAGCGCTTGCCAGAGCACCGCACAGCCGATCCCAACCCCCACTCCGAGTCCATCTCCCCATACCGCGGTAGCCGATGCCGTGCTGCAGCAGGCGGACGTTCCGGCTGGACTCAACCTGTGCGCGGGCTCGGGACCGTTCGACGGGTATGTGACGAACTTGCAGACGTCTCAGCCTGTCCTCGCCGGCCGCCTCAACGACGAGTGGCAGTCGCTGCGCACTCAAGGAGCCACCGGCGCGTCGATCTCCCTGTTCACCTCTGTCGATTCCGCTTGCACCGCGGAGCTGGCCTCCCTATCCAATGCAAAGAGCGCAGCGTCATTCGTGGCCGTGTTCGCCGATGAGGGCCAGGCTGACCGCGCGTGGCAGGCGGGAGTGCTTGGTTTCACACCTCCGGCGCCGGGCGAGCTGCCGCCCGGATTGAGCCGCGGAACCCCAACCGGGCTCGGGCTCAGCGCGTGGACCTACGACCGCTCGCCGGTGCGCCTGGCGTGCTGGCACAAGTCGGTCTTCGTGGCGCTCGTCGTGCTGACCAACCTCGACCTCAACGCGTTCAAGGCCGCGACCGCCGCCGTCGATGCTCGCCTAAACTGAACCCCTCGCGCGCCTGTAGCTCACCGGATAGAGCGCTTGCCTGCGGAGCAAGAGGCAGCAAGTTCGATTCTTGCCAGGCGCACCAGCTTGCCTCAAATTTGTTGTGACGTGAGGATCGCCGAGGGTACTGGACCGAACCTAGGTTTGTAGGATCGGCAGGCACGCGTCACTGGGTAGGCGCGTGGAGGATTGGCACATGAAGCGTGTTTTGATCGGGCTCATGGTGGCAGCGATGGCTGCAATCGGATTCGGCGGCGGGGCCGTGTTCGCCGGCGCCAGCGGACAACTTCAGGCGTTCGGAACCGGCACGGTCACGATTACTGGAGCGGACAGCGCGACCATCGTCAACGCCACTGGCCAATTCGGTGGCGTTTACATCCAGTCCAAGAGCCAGAGCGGCAACCTGCTGAATGCGGTCACGTTCACGTTCGTGTCAACCGGTGACGTGACCGGGGGCGCTCCGAGGTTCAGCATCCCAATCAACACCGACGGCGGGGGCGGCAGTGTCGCGGGATATGCCTTCATCGACGTGGCGGGCTGCGGTGGAAGCACCGGTGTGACGACCACGGTCAGCACCTCATCGTCGGCTTGCCACGTCAACTTCCTGAGCGTGGACTACCCCAACTGGGCTGCATTGGCGGCCGCTATGCCGACGGCCCGCGTTGCCCAGGGCCACTTCCCGTTCATCATCGCCGACGGATCGGCCGGCAGCTACGACGTGAGCGGCATCGTTCTTACCTAGCGTCGACCAATAAAGCCGACAACGGGGCCTGAGGCGGCGCTTGGCGACGCCGCCCGGGCCCTTTCGATCAGCGCTTCGGCTGGTGGGGCGCGCCCTCGCGATCTCGAAAGACGATCGTCAGCTCCTCGTAGGTGCCTCCGATGTTGTGCGCCCGGTGCGGCCGGTCGGACGGCTCGAGGCGGAGCCCGCGCACAAGCGTCGTGCCTTTCTCGAAGAGCACCTCTTCCTGCATCTCAGCTCGATAGGAACTTTTGCAGGCCGGCCTCCAGGGCCCGGGCGATCGTGTCCTGACCGGCCGGGTCGCTCGCGATCCTGGCTTCGGACAGGTTGGTGACGAACAGCGGCTCCACCAGCGCGCCCGGCATCTGGCTGGGATTGTCGACCCAGCCGGACGATGGTGGGCCGAGCTCGATGAGGTGGCCGTAGGTCTTGCCGGACGCCGTGAGAGTCGGCGCCGCGAGCTGGTCGTCGGTCCAGACCCCGCGGTCGGGCGCGCCCAGCCGAGCGACAAGGGCGGCCTGCAGGCTCGTGGCCAGCTTGCGATTGGAGGCGGCAAACGAACGGGCTGAGTCATAGAACGTCTCGGTGCCCCCGACGGTCGGATCCGAGAAGCCATCAAAATGAATCGAGAGGAGCACGTCCGCGCCCGCGGCGTTCGCGCATGCGGCGCGCGCGGCCAGGTCGCGATGCACGCCGCTCGAGGTGATCGCGCCGTAGTTGGAGTCCGTGGCGGACAGCTTGATGACGGTGGTGTCCTGCGTGCGCGCCATGACGACCACATAACCGTCAGACCTCAGAAGAGTCATGAGGCGAGTGGCGACCGCCAACGCTGCGTCCTTCTCCTGCACCGTGCGCCCCGAGCTGCTCATGCCGACCACCCCAGGGTCGAGTCCACCATGGCCGGCATCGATGAAGACAGTCTTGTCGAGGCGGGCGCCCGTGGGTGCGTAGCTCATGCATGCGCCTGCCTCCAGTCCCGGCATAGAGGGCAGTGAGCCCGCTCCCATGATTGGCATGGCGGCGTTGGCGCTTGCGTCAGCCTGCCTGAAAGCGTCGACGAGGCGGGGGAGCGTGAGGGCGAGCGTCGCCACGAGCGCGAACGCGAGCGCTGTCCGGAACAGGCCAGAAGAAGACTGCCGGCGCCGAGGGCGGGCTGAAACGTGGCGGGAGTTTGCGATCGGCCCGCGTAGTTTAGCGGGCTCGCTTCTCAAGGAGGCGGATCAGTGGATGCGGCTGTTCTCCGCCAGGGCAGCTTTCTTCGCAGCTGCGGTGTCGACATTGAGCAGCACGAGAATGACCATGAACTGCTTGTTCTGCCAGACAGCCACATAGAAGGACTGGGTGGCGATTGCGATCGTGAGCACGATCGAGTTCGGCCCCAATCCGGTGTCCTTGCCTTCCACGACCGGCACCTGCGAGGCCTTCAGCGAGGCCGCGCTGAAGCCGAATATCGAATCGGTCTTGTAGCCCTTTTCGGCGCTCGCCTGGTCCTTGAATTGAAAAGCGAAGTTGAGCACTAGCTTGTACGTAGCGCCGCTGATCTGCGCGCCGTTCGATTCTGCTGTCTTGCAGTGATCGGTCGAATCCGTATAGATCTCGACATCGGCGGCGGTGGCGCCGTCCTTTTGCGCCGCAATCCATCCGTCGTTGGTGGTCTTGTATGTGCTCGGGTCCTTGGTCTGGATCTTCTTCAAGTAGCTGTTGATGTCCCCGGACAGGTCGCATCTGTGCATGCCGCTGGGAAGGTCGCTCGACTTGA
The DNA here is from genome assembly GCA_035636885.1 of Candidatus Nitrosopolaris sp. GTDB lineage: Bacteria > Chloroflexota > Dormibacteria > Dormibacterales > Dormibacteraceae > UBA10449. The sequence goes on along the minus strand of DASPYG010000125.1, from coordinate 8,659 downwards.
CCGCGACGCTGGACGCAGTCGGCGCAGCTGTGCCCGAACCCCCGATTGGGCCGCATGCGACGACCATCAACAGCAGCGCGATCGCCGGAGCTGAAAAGCGCATGCGGCCTACTCTACGGGACGAGCTCCGCGGGGCATCCCATCTAAAAGAAGATCGTTTAGCGGTGCTTGGCACGCGAAGAGCACCCGCTTTTGATCGAGTGTGGCAACATGCAAACGGCCTCGATATGCCCTACGACCTGCAGGCCGCCACCTCCGAATACATTGGCTGGCTCCAGCTCGAGGCCAACCGCAGCCCGAACACGGTTCGCGCTTATCAGTCCGAGCTCCGCAAGCTGCTTTCGTTTCTCGCCGCCAACGGACACTCGCTGGCCACCGCCGACCTGCGCCACGAGGACCTGCGCGCATACCAACGCCATCTCGCGGAGCGTTTGAAGGGACCGGCGTCGCGTGCGCGCGCGCTGGTCGCGATCCGCTCCTGCCTCCGCTGGCTCGCGAGGGAAGGAATGATGGAGCGCGACCTCTCCAACGGCATCACCTTGCCCAAGCTCGAGCAGCGCCTGCCGAAGCCGATCGACCCCGATGAGCTCACGCGCCTGCTCGCGGCGCTCCCCAGCTCGACGGTCGGCGAGAAACGTGACCGCGCCCTCGTGCAGTTCCTGATCAGCACCGGCTGCCGCATCTCCGAAGCGCTCGCCCTCGACCGCACCGACTTTCCGCGAAGTGGCAATCGATTGATCGTGACCGGCAAGGGTTCGAAGCAGCGCGCGGTCTACCTCACCGCGGACGCTCGCGCCGCGCTCGAGGATTACCTCGGCGCGCGCGAAGACGCGTGCATGGCGCTGTTTGTGAACTTCGACCGCTCGGTGCAGGACGATCGCGGGCGGCGGCTCACGGGCGCGGGCGCGAGATTCATCGTCCGCCGGCTGCGCAGGGAGCTCGGCGCGTGGTCGTTCAAATCACCCCACGTGGCACGGCACACAACTGCAACCACCCTGCTCGAGGTTACCGGTGGCGACGTGCGTTTGGTGCAAGAGGTCCTGGGGCACGCGAACCTGAACACGCTCCAGGGCTACACGAAGATCGTCGACAGCCGCAAGCAGGATGCATATCGCCGCTACCAGGAGTTCCTGGACGGCAAGAAGACAGCCGGGACCTAACCCGCCCGCGCCTTCGCCAGCTGTTTGCGCAGGTGTACCTCCAGCTCGCCGACGCTCATGTCGAGCGAGGCCGATAGCCGGCCGGCAATGATCTTTTTCAGCGAAGGCGGCAGAAGGTGCTCGAGCTCGGCCACTGCCTCATCCGGTCCGGCGAGGTAGAGACGCTTGTACGAGACCGCACTCACCTCGCGATCGATGATGCGCACCACTGCGGCCATGTTGGACTTGACCCTGTTCTCTTCTTTTCGCTGGAGACTCGGATTCTTGGTGCCACCGGACCGAATGTGCTTGACCGGTGTGCCGTCGAGATGGTGCTGCGGGATGACCTCGTCGAGGATCGAGGCGAAGGTCTGCGCCTGCTCCTTGTGGACGACGACGATCAGCGACGGTGGATATTTCCTGAGCATCAGCTCGAGCGGAGCGAGCAATGGCGGATCAACCTCGAGCCGGTCCTCGGTCTCATCGGGAAGGCGGATCAACCTCAGCAGGCCCTTGGGTTCGTCAGCGAACGCCGCCAGGGAGGGGGCCGCAACTGGTCGGACCACCTCGAGCTGCGCCTTGACTCGAGGTATCTCGCGTTCGACCACCTCGCGGTCTTTGTCGCTCAACTTGTGCTGGTGCTTCTGGACGAGCCGCTTGAGCTCCATGTCGTAGAACTTGCCGTCATACCCCTCTGGGCGCATCTTGAAATACACGCTCAACGTGCGGTCCGACGCGGTGCGCAGGCTTGGGAAGAAGGCCAGCAGGTACGGGATCTCGGTTGGGTGCGGCCGGGTCACCCCTCGACCTTCGCACATAACCGTGCCGTCGTGTGGCTCTGCCGTCAGCCGGGCGGCCTTACGGCCAGAGCAGGTGGCCGAGCACCATCCCGATGACGACCGCGAAGACGTAGGTCCCGCGCGGGTAACGCCTGACCAATGCCCGCACCCCGTTCGTGATCGGGTCGCTACCGCGACGAAGCGCGATGGATTCCTGGAGCATCAGGAGAAAAGCGATGCCGACGCCGGCGGTGGCGATGAGCGACAGGATGACTTCGGGGGTGAAGGTCATGGCTGCCCGCCACCAGGCGAGGTCCTGCCGCGGGCAGGGCCCCACAGGAAGTGGCCGAGGAGAATCCCGACCATCACCGCAACGATGAAGGCCCAAGCGGGGTGGTCGTGCACGGCCGGCCGGATGTAGTCGGTGATGGGCGTGTGGTTGGTGATCAAAGCCCAGCTCTCGTACGCGAGAAGCAGGAAGATCACCCCGAACAGCGCCGTGACGAGCCATGAGAAAAGGTTGCTCAGGGTTTGCATGGGAACCTCAACGGGCTGGAATCCTACTGGTTACGTAGCCTTGTGGCGACTTGATTGCCGCCACCGAGCGCGTGCATCTGACCCGGGCCGCGCTCGTGGCGATCGGCGCCGTCTTCTTTCTGATGGGCGTCCTTGCCTCCGCCTACGGGCCCCTGCTGGAGTATCTCAGCCGCCGATTCGAGGTCAGCCTGGCCATCGCGGGTGGGGCGTTGAGCGCGCATTTCCTTGGGGCATTGGTCGGGGTGCTCGTCTCGATGCGCGTCCTGCAATCGGTCTCCAGCCGAGCTTTCGCGCTCACCGCGCTGAGTTTTCTGGGGCTCGGCTGCGTGGGCGTTGCCCTCGCTCCCTCGTGGCCCGCGTTCCTGGGCGCGGTGCTGGTGATCGGTGTTGGTTTCGGGGCGCTCGACATCGGCTGCAACCAGCTCGTCGCGCACAGCGAGGGTGCGGGACGAACGGCGGTCCTGAACGTCTTGAACGGAGCCTTCGGTTTCGGGGCCGTGGCGGGGCCGCTCCTCGTGTCGACCGTCGGCCGTGCTCACCTATCCCTGCTGTACGGCGGCGCGGCCGCGGTGGCAGTCGCCGTCTTGCCGCTCGTCGGCGGAATCTCCGGGCGATTGCCATTCGCCGCCCAGCGGACGCCGGCGCGCTCGAGTGCGATCGTGGGCGTCTTCATGGTCGCCTTCGCCCTCTACGTGGGGATCGAGACCGGAACCGGCGGCTGGATGCCATCCCACCTCGAGTCGATCGGCGTCCAGTCCCTGGCCGCCGCGACCCTGACGTCCGGTTTCTGGCTCGCCCTCGCGGTCGGGCGACTGCTCGCCGCCTTCCTGCCGGCGCGCGTGCCCGAGCGCGTGACCGTGCTTGCAGGCACCGCCGCGGCCGTGGTCGCACTCCTCGCAGCGCTCAACCCTCACGCCGCGCCTATCGCCTACGTCGTGGCCGGCCTTGCGATCGCGCCGATCTTTCCCACCGCGATCGTGTGGCTGGCCAAGCTCAGGCCTGGCGACGCCCGGGCGACGTCGTGGCTCTTTCCCGCCTCGATGATCGGAGGGGCGATCATCCCCGGCGGGATCGGCGCGGTCATCGCCAGGTTCGGGATCGCCTGGACCCCTGCCGTTCTATCGCTGGTCGCGGCCGGCTGCCTGGTTGCTTTCTCGGTGGCGGCTACAAGCAGCGTGGGTCGGGCTGGAAGCTCCCAAGCCCGTTGATGTCGCCGAAATAGAGCGTCGATCCGTCGCCGTCGACCACGCCTCCCTGCAGCGTTCCCCAGGTTGCGCGGACGGCGCCTGTCTGAGGGTCGAGACACATGAGCTGGCCGGCCATGTCATCGCTGACCCACACCATCCCGGCGATCTCGAAGACCTGAACGCCGTTCGTGTGCATCGCCGACGCAACCGGCAGCTGCGCGAGGTTCGATGCCTGGCGGTGTTCGACCTGACCCAGCATGCCGGTCGCATACGAGACCCACACGTCCTGTGCGCCGGCGGCGAGATGCGGACCGCCCAGGTCTCCCCCACCGGTGGTCGCGGAGAAGAGCGGCGTCAGAGCAGTCGCATCGAACGCGGTGATCGTGGCGTTGGAGACAGACGACACGCTATCGAGGCCGACGTAGAGGCGCCGCCCGGCCGGGTCGATTGCGACGCTGGTCGCGATGCCGAGCAGGGAATGCGACGCCAGCATGGCACCGCTGCCCGCGGCCAGTCGGTAGAGATGGCGGCCGTAAGCCACCCACACGGTGTCGGAGTCAGAGGCAAGGTTTGCGACCAGCGCCTGCTGCGCTCCATCGTTTGGGAGCGTCACCCGGTATTGCGTCGAGAGGCTGCGGGCATCGACTCCAAGCAGCATCCTGCTGTCCGGCGCTGACGTGCCGGCGTACTGGTTGTTGGGCCCGATCCACACCACGCCGCCGGCAAGCGCGATTTGCCTGGCGAACGGAAAGGGACCCGCGGTGATCAGCTTGCCCGAAGCCCGATCGATCCGCCCGAGCCTCGTTTCGGTCGCGTTCGACAGCGCTCCCTCGCTGGTGGGCGGCGAGTAAAGCACGTAAACGGCGTCGCGTCCGACGGCGATGTCTGCCACCGGGCCGACCGGCCATCGCTGGTCCATGGTCAATTGCCCCGACTGGCCGGACGGTGAGCTGGTGGGCATCGGGCTGGACCTTCCAGCTGTGGTGGCAGACGTGCAGGAGGCCAGCACAACCGAGCAGATCACGAGCGCCATGGAGCGGCGCATACCAAAGTCAACGCTAGCGGATACACCCTGTTACGGAGGCACGAGTGGACCGGAGATATCGTTGCCAATCGCGGCGTGGACCTGGCGGCGACTGCGTGTGCCCCGACTGACGAACCGACCGTAACCATTCGCCCTGCTGGATCGGTTCAATGATTCGATGTCCGAGGGCACGTCGACGTACATCGGGCAGCTGTCCGACGATCGCAGGTGGCGTTGGGACGGGACGGCGTGGAGACCGGTTGGTCTTTCGCTCCCGCGCTGGGCCGGCCTAAAGCTCCGATCGCGGCCGACATGGAAGGTGGTGGCCGGAGCTGCAGTGGTCGGCCTGCTGGCCGACCAGGCAATCCGGGTCGGGGTCGCCGGGTTGGCGGCGACGACCACTATCGCGTTCGCGGCTGTCGCCCTGCTGCTCGCCGGCGACATCCGGCGGCTCGAGGCCCGGGTCCTTCTCGTCACCGCCACCGTGTTCGGGCTGTGGCTCACGGCTCGCGCGAGTCCCTGGCTGATCTGGCCTGACATTGCCGTGGCGCTCGCACTGCTCACTCTCGCCGGCTCGACAGCGGTCAAGGGCTCGTTGATGGACATCGGGCTGGCCGAGGTCTTCGCCCGCGGCGCGGGCGCAGCCTTCAACGCGGTTGCGGGTATCGCTTTCGTATCGGCGCCGATCGGCAGGGTGAGGTCCCGGCTGTCAGCTCTCGCACCGGTGGCACGGGGATTGCTGATTGCCATCCCGATCGTGGCGGTGATGACTGCGCTGCTGGCCTCCGCCGATCCAATTTTCGCTTCCTTCCTGACTATCAACTTCGACGTCAACAAGGCGGCCCTCGACGTCATCTATGTTTTGGTCGGCGCTCTGGTCACGGCCGGCCTGCTGCGATTGGCGGCGACTGTCCCGGTCGATCGCGTCGATGGGCCTATGTGGCGCCTGGGTACGACCGAGGCGCTGGTGGTCCTCGTCGCGCTCGACGTTGTGTTCGCCGCCTTCGCAATCGCTCAAGCGATCGGAGCCAGCGGCACCGGCGCCGCCACCCTTCAGACGGCAGGTGTCACCTACGCCGATTACGCGCGATCGGGTTTCTTCCAACTGTTGTGGGTGGCCGGAATCACGCTGGTCTTGCTGGTCATCTGCAGCCGCATCACCGGCTTTGGGCATCGTGCCGGTCGGATCGCATTCGTCGTTCTCGCTGAGGCCGCGATCCTCCTGACCCTGCTCGTCGTTCTCGTCGCCTCGATGCGACTGAGTCTTTATGAGGACGCGTACGGGTTCACGATGCTGCGCCTGTACAGCCACCTGTTCGCGGGCTTGATCGCAGCGGTGTTCGTGCTGCTTGCCTTCGACCTGGCCGGTCTGTGGCGCGACCGGCGCTGGTTTGTCGGGGCGTCAACAGTGACCGCCCTGTGCCTTCTGATGGCACTGAACGTGGCGAATCCAGAGGCCATCGTGGTGGGGCTCAATACCGACCGCGCCATCGCTACCCACGAGATCGACGCGCAGTACCTGAGTGGGCTCTCCAGCGACGCCGGGCCGACTCTGCTCGAATCGCAAGCGCGCCTCGAGCCTGCCCTGGCGGGACAGGTTTACAGAGACGCCTGCGCCGGTGCGCCGAGCTACTCGCCCAGCGTCGCCGCGTTCAATCTGGCTGACGCAGCCGCGGCTGATGCGCGCCGCCACAAGTGTTAGTCGCTTAGATCAGCTCGCCGACCGGGCGGATCCAGTGAAACATGGTTCCGCCAGGGTCAGCTGTGTTCCCGCGAACCGCATCGACCAGCGCCTCGAGAGTGTCGCCTTCGAACGGCGCCCCACCTGAGTCGGCCGAGGCCTGGAAGCCGCCGGCTCCGCGCCTGATCTCGAGAATCCGAGCGCCGGCCCCCTCGGCAAACGGATAGATGGCGAATTGCAGCTCCGAGTCGGCGGCGATGGGATCGCTGCGATACAACGAACCGATTTCAACGGCGGCGCGCTCGGCGGCATCGGTCAACGTGGGCTCTGTGAAGTCCTGCGGCGTCGCGCCGCTCGAGATCCACATCGCCTCCCAGTAATCCCCCTTGTCTGTGAGAGCGCATGTCACCAGCTTGTCCAACCGCTTCTTGAACAGACCGCCAAGAAATCCCATCGCACCCAGGTTAGCGAGCGCAGAGCGGTCCCCTCAAGCGGAGGGGGTGGTCGATCCGTACGCGGCGACGCCAAACTCCATCAAGTCGGCGTGAGCCGATTCGAGGACAATCGAATCAAGGTGAAGGAGCGAGCCAAGGCAGCGCACCCGGCCGGCTACGTGGTCGTCGAGCGCGACCAGCTGGCGGATTCGGAGCTGCAGGGCTACGAGTTCGGCGACGCCAACGTGTGCCTCATCTTCATCGACCTGGAGCCGGGGGACGGGCCCCGGCTCCACCGACATCCTTACGAGGAGATCTTCATCGTCCTCGAGGGCCGGGCCAGATACACCATGGGCTCAGAAACCGTGGACGCGCACGCGGGACAGGTACTGATCGTCCAGCCGGGAGTCCCGCACAAGTTCGTGAACTCAGGCGACGGGCGGTTTCGCCAGATCGACATTCACGCCAACAACAGGTTCGTCACCGAATGGCTGGAGGGCTAGGCGAGCCGTAGCGGCCGCGCTCCAGGCGGCGCATATCATTGGCTCCTCATGGCGGGTGACCGGCTCAACGTAGCGGTGCTTGGGCCGGGAGGCGTGGGCGGGTTCCTGGCAGCGATGCTGGCGCGGGAAGGGAGCTCGGTCCTGGTGCTTGCCGGCGACGACACCTCGCGTGCGATCGCACGGAGCGGCATCCAGCTCGAGAGCCGGCGGTACGGCAATTTCGTCGTTTCGGTGCGAACGGCGGTGAGTTTGACGGATCCGGTTGAGGCATGCCTGGTCACGGTCAAGGCGACCCGGCTGAAAGAGGCCGTCGAGCGCGTACCGGCGAATGCCCTGGGCGCAGCGCTCGTCATCCCTTTTCTCAACGGAATCGAGCACATGGAATTCTTGCGCGCGGTCTATCCACCCTCGAGCGTGGTCGCCGCAACCATCCGCATCGAGACGACGAGGGTGGGGCCGGGCTTGATTCGCCATGCCAGTCCCTTCGCCGCAATCGAGATCGCCGCCTCCGCTGGAAATCGCGATCGCGTTGCGTCGATTGCCGCGCACCTTGGCACGGCCGGTCTCGATGTTCGAGTGCTCGAGGACGAGCTGGCGATGCTCTGGGACAAATTTGCGTTGCTTGCACCGATGGCGTTGCTTACCACGCACGAACGCGCCAACGTAGGGGTGATTCGCACCAGGCGGCGCCGCGACGCGGTCGCACTGATCGGCGAGGTCGCCGACGTCGCGCGGGCTGACGGAGTTGACATCGATCGGGAAGCAATGCTCAAGCGTCTGGATTCGGTACCGGACTCGATGGAATCATCGATGCAGCGCGACCAGGCCGCCGGCCGGCCGCTCGAGCTCGATGCGTTGGGCGGCGCGCTGCTCAGGCGCGCGGCCGGGGCGGAAATCGAGGTCCCGGTGGCTCGCCGGCTGGTGAACGAGCTCCAGTCCAGGAGCAAGCAACCGGCACCCACCGGCAGTGAATCGTGACCATCACCGAAGCCAAGCGAGTCGCGGTCGTTCAGGCAGGCCGGTTGTCTCTGTCAGGCGCAGCACGCAAACGCCTTAGCCGCGAAGAAGGCCGGAATCGATTCGAAACCGGCCTTGGAAGCTACGAGCTGGTTACTCGTCCTCGATCTGGTTGTACAGCACACGGACTGAGAGAGGAGACCGCAACAGGCGTTTCGTATTGGCTTCCTCCATCTGGTTGCCCGACGGACAACCAGTGAACGACTTGATGACGAAGGTGAAATCGCGTCGAAACCTGCGTCGACCGAACAGCAGACCCCGGTCAGGTAGGCTTGATCTTGAAAAGCATTTCGTCGTCCTTATCGGTGATCCAGACGTAACCGAACCCGACGGCGGCGCCGAAACTCGGGCCGGGGAG